>DAITOV010000029.1:0-25444 GCA_036833945.1 Abditibacteriia bacterium | reverse complement strand
CTTCGTTGCCTGCCCACACCGGTAAATCGAGACCCGTTTCGGCCTTGAACGCCGTGCGGCAATAGTCGCAGCCGCAGGAATAGGCGCCTTGATAGGCGATTTCATCCAACTGGTAGGCATCCGGGTTGGCAGTTTGCTGGAAATCTTTCAGGTAAGCGATGTACCAGTCGATGAATTCGGGATTATTCGGACACATCCAGCGCAAAAGCTCACCGGTGCGAACATCGCGTTGCATCCAGTCGAGGTGCTTAAGCATCAGGTCGTAGCTGTTGTATTGCGGCACCGTGAATTCGTGATGCTCGATAACCTGTATGCCTTCTTTGCGGCACGCTTCGATGACGATGCGTGCCGCCTCTGCAATATCCTTCCATTCGTTTTCGTAGGATAAACGGAAATGCCGCCCGTTATACATCACGGCATTAAAACCGAGGGCCTTGAGTTCGCGGGCACGAGCCGCCGCCGCTTCGGGGTTGGCCAAAGCGAGCCGATCGACCATGTTATCACCGGCAAAACTGGCGATGCTGGAATTGTAGAAACGAAGCGGAACGTCTTTGTAATGGCGGTAGTGCCGCTCGGGCACCACTGCACTTTCTTGAGCCGGAGAAAATTGTGGTGCTCCAAGCAAGCAGAGAGCCAGTAACGCTGAGTGAAAACGAGTAGACATCATGATAGATTCAAGCTTTATTATCTCCCGTCCCAAACCGGGCGATTTCGTCCTTCGTTCCAATAGTAAGTCACCTTATGCCATTTAGCATGTCCATCCATGTAGGAGGCAACCGCGCCATCCAGGTGGCGGCCATACCACTGGTCCTCAGGTGCGCAGGTTGTGGCATTAGGAGTGCGGCAGAAGCTGCGATGAAACTCGGCACCCGCACTGTATTCCGGCGGAAACGCCTCTCGAGTGCGCGAGCTATCGACAAAAGCAATCATCTGGGCCGGATATTGAATGGCAGCTTCGGAAAGTGCTTGTGTCCCTAAATAGAGTGTAGGATGCCCTGCGACGATGTTGTAGGCATAACCGTTAGAACTCGAATTATAACTGGGGCAAGTAAAGACGTTACGGTCTTTCACATAAGGACGGAAAAACCATCTGTTATCGGCACTCAGCGGCGTCCATGAAGACGGCGTGCGGCCCGAGCTACAAGCATCGCTCGAACCAGGATTCACTCCGGCCGTATTCGTAGTGGGATAGCAGCGGGCAAAATAATGCCCGTCCCAATCTTGCACATACATCATGGTCGATAAACCGATCTGCTTCAGATTACTCAAACAACTGGCCCGCCGTGCGTTTTCGCGCGCTTTGGCAAATACGGGAAATAAAATCGCCGCAAGTATTGCAATTATAGCTATAACGACTAATAATTCTATCAAGGTAAATGCTTTTGGCTTGGTTTTCATCATAAGGGACTCCTTCCATCATGTTTTTCCGGCAACGTACCAATAATACCACCGCTATGCATTCTCCTAACGCCGGTTTTCGCTATCCACCGCCGAAAAACAATCAATTTTAATTTTTTGGTATTGTAGGTGATTGAAACCGGCCTCTCTACTGATAGTCCGACACTCTGCCCGACATGCTGTTCGCACGAAGACGGCGAATTTACCGACAAAATATAACTTTGATATGCTCTCTCTTCACCGCACAACCTTACTGCTTTTCGCCCTACTCGTCACAGTCTTTTCCCTTCTCCAACCGGCCCAGGCCAAACCGGGGCAAGTCCTCCTTTCCAAACAACAGCCGATCGCTCTCATCATTCCGGCAATACCCACCGCACCCGAGGAAACCGCCGCGCAGGAACTTCAGAACTATCTCTCCCAGATCACCGGAGCCACCTGCCGGATCGTGCGCGAAACAAAAGACACGCCAATCGGCAGCCGCGTCTATATCGGGGCCACACAATTTGCCGCCGCTCACCTCAAAGATAAACCGGCCTTGAGCGATGAGGAATGGGTAAACGCCAATATTGGCGGCAGTTTGCTGCTGGCTGGTGGTGGTTCACGGGGAACACTCTATGCCGCCTATCACTTTCTGGAAGATATTTGCGGCGTGCGCTGGTGGACGATTGACGAAGAGACGGTGCCGCGCCGCAGTGAGATTGCCGTCAATAACCTCAATCGCCGCAGTAAACCGGCGTTTGCCTATCGCGACCTTTTCCGCGATCCCTGGAACGGCGCAGTGCGTGATGACGGCCGTTTTGCTGCCCGTACCCGCCGTAACCGTGAAGGGGAAATTCCCATCGTTGCCCGCTACGGCGGCTCCAATGATTATGGACCACCGGCGTTTACGCACACCGTCCACATGTTCATTAACCCGGCCACCTATTATGCCAGCCATCCCGAGTGGTTCGCCTTGGTGAAAGGCAAGCGCACCCAATTAGACGGCCAACTCGACTACACCAACGCCGCCATGCGCGACGAGTTCGCCAAACTCTTGCTGGAAACGATTCGCAAGGCGCACGCCCAGGCCAAAGTGGCCAAACTGCCGGTGCCGACGATTTTCTCGGTTTCGCAGGCCGATAACAACAACTGGTGCGAATGCGAACGCTGCGCCGCCCTCGTAGCCCATGAAGGCTCGCAAGCCGGACCGATGATCGACTTCGTCAACGACATGGCCAAGCGCGTGGGCCGGGAGTTTCCCCAGGTTTCATTGCTCACCCTGGCCTATGCCTTGAGCGAAGACCCGCCCAAGACCATTCGACCACGCGACAACGTCATCATCCATCTCACCGATACCCGCAGCAACCTGCTCTTACCGATTACGGCTCCACGCAACTTCATTTTCCACAACAACCTTACCCGCTGGGGGGCCATCAGTAAAAGCATTCGGATTTGGGACTATAATGAAACCTACGGTATCATCGGTTTGCCGATGCCCACCGTCAACACTTATGCCGACGACCTGCGTTTCTACCAGGCTCATCACGTGGAAGGCGTGTTCGCCCAGATGCAGGAATCGGTGCGCTCGGACATGCGCGATATGAAAGTGTGGGTGCTCTCCAAACTGCTGGAAGACCCACAGCAAGATTACAGGCAACTGGTGCGCACCTTCACCGACGGCTACTACGGCCCCGCCGCCCGGCCCATCCGCGACTATCTCGCCCTCATGGAAACCACCGTGATCGAGCACGGCAAAACCACCGGCACGCCGGATGTTTCGTGGTATGCCGGGTTGCAGCAGCATAGTTACCTGACTTTGGACTTCACCCGCAAAGCCCAGGCAATTTTCGACCGTGCCGCCAAAGCTGTGGAAAAAGACGCTACCCTGTTGCGCCGGGTGCAGGCAGCACGTATGCCGCTCGACCGGGCAACAGCATCCAACTACGAACACCTGATGCACACCTGGACCAGTCGTGGGCGCACCCCGCAATCGATGCCGCTCGACCGCGCGGCTATTCTCAACCGTTATACGCAGGCATGGAGCCAGCAAATCGAACGCAATATCGACCCGTCACGCCGCGCCGGATACCGCAACGAAATCGCTGCCGAGCGCAAACTTATCGAAGCCATGCCACTCCTGGTGCCTGTGCCGGAGCAGTTTAAGGGATTGGACCCTCAAAACCTGTTCGCCTACACCGCCCTCGATGCGCGTTCGACTAAAGTCCACGACACCGATTCGCCCAATGGTATTGCCTCCTATCGTGAACTATCCACAGCAGAAGCTGCCGAATTGCCGTGGGGCGTTTACGATCAGTTCAAACCGGCAACCACCAACTCGGGCAAACTGGCTGCGGCCGATATTCGCGGCCCAGGCTACCATCTCTACAAACTCGATACCATCACCCTTACCCCGAACTGCGAGGTTTACATGCTGGGCATGGAAGTCGATTTCGGCAACGCCTACGACCAGCTCAAACCGGATCAGAAATTCGATCTCTGGGTAAATCTCAAGTTACAAGGCCCCGCGTTCGCACATGGCAAGGCCGGTGAGAAAAACGCAGTGTTCTGGAGCCATGTTTACCTGGTCAAGCGAGGAGAGTAAACGTAAACCAAGTTTTTGCGAACCCCGAGCGTGAGCGACGGGTATGAGCTTTATGCATACGAAAACTTTTTGCCCGTGCCCGTCGCTCACGCTCGGGGTTCGCAAATTAAAGCTTCTTCATTGCGTTTTTGAATGACGAACCTGAAAAAATCTCAAAGCAAACGCTTTCCGTAGTTTTTTGAAGCTCACGGACGTTTACGATATTCCAATGGCGAACAGTCATAATGCTGATGGAATAACTCGCGAAGCTGCGATTGCTTAAGTCCCACGAAATCGCCGATTTTACTGACCGACCAATCGCTCTCACGCAACAATGTGGCAGCTTCTTGCAAGCGATGCGCCGTGACATATTGCTTAAAGGTTTGTCCGGTGTGTTCGCGAAAACGACGCGTAAAGGTAGCCGGTGAGATACAACTGCGCTGGGCGACCAGTTCAATGGTGAGGGGCCGGTTTAAATTGGAATCGATATAAGCACAGGCCGATTCGATGGGGTCGGGACTGGAAGAATCGAAATCTTGCTCGGGTAGCCTGTTACCGTGGTGGCCGGGCAAGAAAACGCGTTCCTGTTCGATTTCGCGTTGCACCATGAGAAAGAGGCTCATCAAAAAATGGTAGTTGAGCGCTTCGCCTAAATTGTGCTGCGCTTCATCGACTAACTTGCCGAACAAGCTGATGAGGAACGGGTTTTTCACCCAACACACTTCATTGGTACGGCCAATCTCGTGCAAGTGTCCGTCGGAATGGCAAATCCAGCACTCCATGCCATCGGCCCCGGCCATTTTGGGGCACATCCACAGCAGTTCACAGGAACGGCTTTCGTCACCATCGGCAATGTGCGAACTCGAACCGGCGGGTTGGGGCACGCCGGGAGGGATCAGCAGCATATCGCCCACGCGGCATTGCATGAAGTAGTCGGCAATATGAAAATCGGCCTGTCCGCTAATGACGCAAATCAGCGTCGGCATGATGATGGCGTGCTGCTCATCCTGCGGCCAGTTGGCCTGCACCACGCTGGCATTGCGATACTGGCGCGGTCCATGAACGGCCACGCTTGGCCCCTGGCGATATTTTTCAACAAGAATGAGGTGCGGCGGCAGGGTTTGGCGCTGCAATTCTTCCAGTGTGTGAGTCGCCACGATGAGGCGCGACAACCCATCTTGCGAAACGCGGTGCTGCATCAGTTGCAGCGCATCGACGAGCGGGCCACAAACACGGTTATCGATGGGGGAGTTCAGCGCCATTGCCCTTGATCATTCCTGCCCGGAGCCTTCCAACTTCGCCGCCACTTCTTCCAGCAGGCCCCGGCAGCCGGAATAAACCAGGCGATAAGTCACATCGAAACCGCCCACTAGGTAGGGGTCGGGCACTTCGGTTAAGCGGCTGGCTTTGGCCGCCGGGCAAAATTCCAGCAGCGGCACGATTTGAGCGATGGGGTCGCTGCACTGCTCCTGCATAGCGCGCACGTTGGTGAGATTCTGGTTATCCATGGTGATAACGTAATCGAACTCGGCTAAATCTTCCGGCACAATTTGCCGTGCGCAGCCCGTATATTCCACACCGTGCTCGCGCAGAATGTGGCGCGTTCCGTGGTGGGCAGGCGAACCAACATGCCAATCGCCGGTCCCTGCCGAATCGACAGAAATTTGGTTTTGCAACCCGGCGTGCTTCACCATCTCAATAAAAACGGCTTCAGCCATCGGCGAACGACAGATATTTCCCAGACAGACAAAAAGAACTCGAATCATGCAGAAAATAGTTTAGTGCATCGCCCGGACGGCGGCGATTTTAAAGTGTTCAGTCAAACCATAACAGCTCGCGCAGAGACGGTATACTTTTAAGCGGAGCGTGAACCACTATGAGCGAACTCACCCAACAAAAATGCACCGCCTGCCGCGTCGGTGCGCCCTCGGCCACCAGCGAAGAAATTGAAGCCTACAAACCGCAAATTCCCGAATGGGAGTTTGTTGAAGTGGATGGCGTCCCGCGCGTGCAGCGTGAATACAGCTTTCCCGACTTCGTATCTGCATTAGCCTTCACCAACAAAGTCGGCGCATTGGCCGAAGAAGAAGGCCACCATCCCGCCATCGTATTGGAATGGGGCAAAGTCAGCGTCGCCTGGTGGACACACAAAATCAAGAACATCCACCTCAACGACCTCATCATGGCCGCTAAAACCGACCAGATTTTTAACGGCAGGTGACAGGTGTAAGGTTTCAGGTGTCAGGAGAGAAACACTGACGCTTGAACCCTGCCACCTTACACCTGTCACCTTACACCTGCCGTCATGCTGTCTTTCATCCACACTTCCGACTGGCATCTGGGCCACATCTACCGCAAGCTGGGCGCTCGCGCGGGCGAATCGGCACAGTGGCGTTTTGCCGCGGCGCGGAGGGTGTTCGATGCGGCGTTGGAAAAGAAAGCCGATTTCGTGGTGGTGGCGGGCGATGTGTTCGATACCGACACGCCTTCGCTCGATGTCATTCGCGCCGCAGCCGAGCTGTTGCGCGATGCCCCGGTGCCAACCTACCTCATCTCCGGCAACCACGATCCGCTCATGGAAGGCAGCGTGTGGTTTCATCCGCTGTTTGCCGATGCACTCAAAGGCGTGCCTCACATCCACATCGCCCGGCCGCGTGAAGTGCTGGCGGTGCAAGGCGGCGACGCGTTGCTGTTTCCCTGCCCGGTGACCGCCCCGCATTCGCGTGAAGACGCCACGCGTTGGATTGAAGCCGCCCCCCGCAGCCAGAGCCAGGCTCGCATCGGGCTGGCCCACGGTGGCTGGAAAGGTTACTGGCGCAGTGACGAGGGAAACGAAGCAAATAGCCTTAACTCCATTGATAGCCAGACCACCGAACGTTGTGGACTCGACTACCTGGCGCTGGGCGACTACCACTCTTTCACCCCCGCCAACCATGCCGCAGCGGCAGCGCGCACCTATTATTCGGGCACCCCGGAAATCACCGCCCACGATGACGCCCGCGCCGGGCATGCCCTGCTGGTGCAGTTAGAAAAACCTGGCACAGCGCCGCTGGTGACTCCGCTCGCCACGGGACATGCCCAAAGCAACAACTGGGGCATCATCACCCTTCAACCCGGTAACGTCATCGCTACTTTGCAAGCCCGCTTTGAAACCATTATCGACCGCGACAAGGCACTGGTTCGTGCCCGGCTGCAGGGTGTGGTTTCACAAAACGAATGGGGCGAGTTGATGGAATGGCTCGATTTCTTGCGCCAACAGGTGTTGGGGGCCGATATCGATATCTCCCGCCTGCTGACCGAACCCTCCCGCGACGATTTTCTAAACCTGAAACTGGCCGCCCCCGAACTGCGTCTTTTAGAGATGCTGGACAAACCACTCGAATCGCAAGACATGGGCAACATGACCGGACGGGATATCATCGCAGATTGGAGCCACGACGAACAAGCCCGCCGCGCCGCCCAAACCTTGCTTTATCAATTAATGCAAAACGAATAACTCACGGTAGAAGTAAATCTTTAAATTCTTCGCGCTCTTTGCGTCCTTCGCGGTGAAACAACCCCATGATCATCCGTCGTATTACCATCTCTTCCTGGCGCGCTATCGAGCAGTTCGAAACCGAACTGGAGCCGAAGCTCAACCTGCTTAAGGGGCCAAACGAAGCGGGTAAGTCGAGCATTGTGGAAGCGGTGAACTGGGCGCTCTATCGCGACCTGGTCGATGCAGGGCAGATTAAGGGCGACATCGCTCCCATCATTCCCGCGAGCAATCGCAAGGCGCGGCCACAGGTGGAACTCTTGCTGGAATTTCCCGACTGCACCGCCACCATCCGCAAAACCCTGGCCGAAGAATCGTCACAGCGCGAATGCCTTCTCACGATCCGTCAACCCGGCCAGCCGGATGAAAGCTACGACCAGGCCGCTGCCCAGACCCGGCTCAAAAGCCTGATTGCCGACGGCGGCGCACAAGCTCTGGGTCAAAATGGCATTGCATTGGAAGGTCCCATTCTCCTCAGCGAGCAGGGACAAAGCACCGGATTTATAGGCAAAGAATTTTCCAGCGCGGCACGTGCAGCCGCTCTGTCGATTGCTATCGGAGAAGATGGTGTCCTGGCCCCGACCCAACGTTTGGAAAAAGTGCGAGACGCGTTGGAGAAGGTGCGCAAGAAGGAACTCTTTGAGAAATTGGCCGAGCAAGCCGTGGACGCCGCCAGGAAGAATACCGATGCCGCCCGGCTACGCGATGAGCTTCACAACTTACGCGAGACTCATGCAAAATACAGCGGCATTGAAACACAAATTGCCGAGTTGCGCGGCCTGATTGAAACCCTCAAAGCCGCATTGGAACAGGCTCGCCAATTTGCCGCTCAAGCTCAACGCGAGCAGGTCGAATTTCAGCAGCGCCATAACGCCCAGCTCAAGGCCGATAGCGTGGTGGCCGATTTGCGGCGCGCCCACGATGAAGCCAAAGCCCTCCGCGATGCCGGGCAACTGCGCATTGATGAACTCACGCGGTGGACAACCGAACAACGGCGCGCCCAGCAAGAACTGCAACAAGCCCAGGCCAAGCTGCCCGCAGCGCAAACCGCCGTTAGTGAAAATGAAGCGTTGCAGCAAGCAGCCTTGCAGGCACGCAGCACGTTGGAACCCCAACTGGAAGCCAGCAGCAACGAAGTGGCTGCCTGGAACCTGCTCTACGATGTATATGCCGCACACCGCGAATATAAGCGCACTAAAGCCCATCTCGATCGGCTGGAGGATTTGCAGGCCAAACTCCGTGATGCCAAAACCCGACAGGCGGAGTTAGGCAAAGCGCCCACCCAGGCGCAAATCAATCAATGGCGCCGGTTGTATCAGGAAGTGCAGCACGCCAATCTGCAAAACGCCCATTCCCTGCGCCTTGCATTGCGTTTGCAACGCACCATCGACCTGGAATGGCAAAGCGATGGCGGCCAGGCCAATATCGGCACGGCTGCAGCAGAAACCGATTTTGTCATCGACGGCGCGCAAACCATCAGCGTAGTGTTACCGGGAATCGGCTGCCTCGAAGTCGTGGGGGCCGGACGCGAAGCCCGCAAACAGCAAAGCGAAATCGAAGCCAAGGCCCGCAGCCTGGAAAGCCAGCTCAAACCCTATGAAGTGACCTGGCAACAGCTCCCGTCAGCTTTCGATGGACTCGAAGCGCGCAGCCAGACCCTCAGTTCCATCACCCAGGAATTGCAATCATTGCAAAGTCAATATCAAGACGCATTGGAAGGGGGCGAAAACCTGGAAGAGACACGGGCCAAATTAGCCGACTGGGAATCACATCGTAAAAGCGCGCGCGAGCGTTTCAACGCCACCGGCAAACCACTACCGGAAGACCGCAGCGAAGTGCGGGCGTTGCGCGAGCGCGACCGCTGGATGGAAACCGAAAAAGCCCAGCGCAAACAGTGGGAAGAAGCCCAGCGCAACTACCAGAACACCCTGGCTGCATTGAGCGCTGCCAAGGTGGAATTAGGGGCGCTCGAATCGGATATCAAGAACGCGACCGAGCTGAGCCAGCGCGCCGGGCAAGAACTCGCCCGTTTGCAAGGCGAAACCGGTGAAACCGAAGAAAGCCGCGCTGCACTGATAGATGACTTAAATACCCGGCTATACCAGGCCAAAACCGCACGCGATGCGGCCATCCTCGAACGCGAAAAACTCGGCGATGCGGTGAGCGATGAAACCGTCGCCCATGCCGTGCATGAAGCGACCCGTGCGCGCGAGGCCCAGCACCGCCTGGAAACCGAACTGGCCGAGCGGCGCATGGAACTGCGCGGCCATTGCGAGCAAGACCCGCGCACACAACTGGAAGAACTCGATTATGAGATAGAACTGCGCGCCACCGAACTCGCCCGCCACGAAGCCCGCCTACGGGGCATGGCAGTGTTGGGCGGAGCCATCGAAGCCCAACGTCATCGCCTGGGCCGCGAACTGGGAGCGCCGCTCAACACCTATCTTTCACCATGGTTGAGCGAACTGCGCGGGAAAGATACTCAACTTGAATTCGACGAAAACGGCGGCAAAATCGTGGGGATTCGCACCGGCGAAAACGGCAGCACTCATATCCTGCCCTTCGATTCCCATTCCGGCGGTATGCAGGAACAAGCCGCCCTGGTGCTGCGTCTCATTCTGGCAAAGCTGGCCGCCCAAAACCTGCCCGGCCAACGTTTGCCGCTGGTGCTCGATGATCCGCTGACCCAGACGGATACGCTGCGGCGCGAAGGATTGTGGCGTGTGTTGAACGAGGCAAGTGAGAATCTGCAAATTTTGTTCGTGACCTGTCATGAGGCCCAATTACCGGCCGGTGAGGCGCATCATGTAGTGGTAGGAAGGTGGTTAGAACAAAGGGAGGCAACTCCGCCACAGGTAGCTAAAAAGTCTCCCAGGAAACTGGGTTCGCAAATAGCTCCGCCCCGAGAACCGTCACTTTTCACCTGAAGAATTGCCAATATCGTCAATGGTCTTTTATTGTTTGGGTTACAAAATCTATTATGATTGCCGTACTAAATCAATTTGTAGATAATCCTTGGCATTATCGCGGGAGGAAATATTATTAAACCGAAAGAATTAATTCAAAAAGTGTTGCGCAAGACCGTGGGCATGGAATTAAAGAAAATCAATCAAGCCCCATCATCTCTCCCTTACAGCAATATCGATCGTTCCCAATGGGAATCGCTCGGCGAACACGAACCCCGCCATTATTTTACGATTGGTGCTATTTTCAAAGACGAGGCTCCCTACCTGGCCGAGTGGATTGAATTTCATTTGCTACAGGGAGCGGAAAAGTTTTTCCTCTATAACAATAAAAGCACCGATAATTTTCTCCCGGTTCTCATGCCATACATCCAACAGGGAATTGTAGAGTTGCGTCATTGGAACTATCCTCCGCCCAGCCAGGTGGAAGCCTATCATGCTTGCATCCAAACTTTCGGACCCTATGCGCGCTGGATGGCCTTCATCGATATCGATGAATATTTATTTCCCGTCAACGACGAACCGTTTATCGATGTTCTCAGGCGATATGAAGATCATCCCGGAGTAGCGATTCACTGGAAGCCATTTGCTACGTCGGGGCATGTTCTGACACCTACCGGCCTGACTTTGGAAAACTTCACCCGCGCTCACGAAAATATCAGCGATACGGTCAAAATCATTATCGACCCGCGTCAAATAGAACGTTTTACCACTCCCCATTCCGCAAGTTTTATGAACGGCCAAAGTGCCGTCACGGAAGATTATAAGCCAATCCACACCCCGAATCGTTATGAGCCGGCATCCAGTATCTTGCGTATCAATCACTACTGGACACGCTCTGTAGAAGAATTTGCCATTAAAAACGTTCGAGGAGATTCAATTGGCGAACCTAATAAATACAATGTAAAAGTGTTAATTTCCAGGGAACATCACTGCACGATGAACGATACGCTCATCCAACGCTATCTCCCCGAATTGAAAGCACGCCTACAAGCTCGTGCAAAGCAAGAATAACCTTAGGCAACTCTGCTCACGGAGCTTAATCCAACTGCGATAATTTTTTCGCAGAGTGCATTGGGTGCCCATTTATAAAAGCAGCCCAAGCCATCTGGGGATAATATGCAAAATGCTGTCAGATTCGCCTCTATCATTCCAGCTATCAGTTTGCTTCTTGGTTAAGCGATCGGTTGTCACTAAAGAAAACGCCAGTAAGATTGACGAGATCTCGGTTGTCGATATTTCGTCACTCAACGCAAAGCCAAAACAGAATCAGCACCCACTATCGTTCCTCCATATGAAGAATTGAACGGTCTCCTGTATCGGCTCATGTCATAATTAAGAGTAAGAATCGGCTTTTTCTATAGAATCCGTCCCAACTTTTTCTCATATCTTCCCATGCTTCTTAAACCCGGTGAACATCTCGAAGGCGCCAAGTCTTCTTATGAAATGATCGAATTCCTGGGCCAGGGTACGTACGGCACGGTTTTTCGCGCTCGTGATACCGAAGGCAATTTTGTCGTGGCCAAGCAGCTCTACGATACCGGCTCGGCTTCACAGGCCGACTTTGAATACCAGCGCAAATTGTTTCGCCGCGAGGCCGAAATTCTTACCGGCATCAACCATCCCAAAATCGTGCGCGGCTACGAACTCATCGAGCGCGGCGAAGACATGTTCTTCGTGATGGAACTGGTGCAGGGCGGTTCGCTACGCAAAGTGTTCGACGACTGGCGCATCGCCCACAACAACCAGCCGTTTCCGCCCCAGGCCGTCATTGCCGTGGGATTGGAAATTTGCGAGGCGTTGCACTACGTTCATACCCTGCCGGGGCAGATTATCTACCGCGACCTCAAGCCGGAAAACGTGATGTGGGATGCGCAGGACCAACTCTGCAAACTCATCGACTTCGGCACCGCGCGTTTCTCAGCGCAAAATAAACGGGTGACTCAGGGCCTGGGCACTGAAGGCTATGCACCACCTGAACTATATTCAACCCGTTCGGAAGTAACCTTCTCGGCCGACGTATTCACGCTCGGCGCAGTCCTTTACGAACTGCTGACCGGCGAAACGCCCGAACCCAAAACCACGCCCCGCGATTTTCGCGGCTACGATCCCCACATTCCCACCGAACTCAAAACGGCAGTGCTGACGGCTTTGCAAATCGACCCCATGCGCCGCCAACAGAGCATGGAGGCCTTTGCTAACCAATTACGCCAGGCCGGAGCCACACTCGGGCACGATGCCGATGCGCCTTCCCTGCGCTCGGTCGGAGCACCGGTCGCCAAGAATTTGCATCCCCTGCTCTCTTGCTTTTGCCCGAACTGCGGAGCCACACCACGCAGTGAACGTGCCCTGTTTTGCGGCAAATGCCGCAGCCCTATTCACACCGTCATGCTGCGCGTACTGCCGCGCAATGCTCCGCCCACCCTGCTCTATTTGCAAAAAGAAGAATCGCTGCTGGGCCGCACCGACCCGGATACGGGTATTTTTCCCGATGTCGATTTAAGCCGGTTCGATGCCGGGCGCTACGTCTCGCGTCGCCACGCCAGTATTAAGCGCGAGGGAACGCAATTTTATCTGACGCCATTTAAGACGCTTAACCCAACCCGCGTCGATGGTTATGCGGTGGCCGAAAACACCAGCGTGCCGATCGAACATAATGCCCGCCTGGAGTTTGCCGATTTAATCTGTAATTTCATCATTCGCCCGGCAGCGCAGGATTAACTTCTATGTCGACTCCCAAAACACTCGAAGCCCGTGTCGATAAACTCGCCGATAAAGGCTACGCGTGCGTGCAGCAATGGGACTACAAGCGCGCAATTCAATGTGGCAAGAAATTGCTCAAGCTTCGCCACACTTCCGGGTTTGAAATTTTAGCGCTGGCCTATGCCGGTAAAGGCAAAAAAAAGAAGGCCATTCGCATCCTGGAAAAAGGCGTTCGCAAAGCCCCCGACGTTTGGTTGCTCTGGCAGTTACTGGGAAATTATTATTCCGACCGTAAGAAATACAAAAAAGCTCTGACTGCATACGACAAGGCTTTGGAATTTGAACATACCGATACCGCATCGGTAAATTTCAATCGCGCCATCGTTTTCGACCGGCAAGAGCAGTATCAAGAAGCACTGTCAGTATTGGAAATTCCGGAAGAAACTCGCCTTTTGAGTTACCGTGCGCAAAGCCTGAAAGCGCTTCTACTCCAGGAATTAGAGCAGAACGAAGAAGCGCTCGAGATTGCCTCTCAAACCCATAAGCATCTTCTTAATTTGGATGAAGAATTTGTAGATGATAACGCTGAGGAACTCTCAATCGTTTGGTGTCAATTGGGTCAAGTCTACTGGCAAGCGGCTCAAGACGAGGAAAATGCAAGCACATGTACCGATTACGCGCTTTCCCTTCAGCGAGGCGACGAGCAGGCGTTGACACTCATTCGCAATATCGAAAACAGGCGCAGCCCCAAGTCCAAGTATTATCGGTTGTTTATTGAAGGTGATTGGCCCGAGAAGATAGAAGATGAAAAAGGTCGGTTGCGTCCCGCCGGATTCTTCACGACTTATGATGTCGTTGCAGACGACAAGGACGAAGCATTCACTTATGTTCGCAATTTCGAACCGGAGGAAATGAGGGAATCTCTAAAAATCGAGGAATGCGAGGCGTTGGAAAAACGTCCTGACGACCCCAAAGGCGTTTATCAGATCACCGGCTATGGTCTCTTTCCTCGTAAATCTAAGGATAAATAATTTATGGACACTTTCTCCCATCCAGAAACGGAATCTTTCGGTTCCGACGTCACGTCATCAGAATCGGACGTCATTCCTGCCAGCGAACCGGAAGTCGCAGCGCTCCCCGAAGCCGACCTTCCCGAACCACCGCGTCCCCTGGTGGCAGGCGCGTTCCTGGGCGGCGAATATGAGGTGAAGGAACTCGTCGCGCGCGGCCTTACTAACTATTATCTGGCGCACGGCGGCGATCCCTATGTGAACCCGATTCCCAAACTGGTGGCCGAGCGCGAACGAATCGAAGAACGGCGTGAAGCGCGCGATGTGACGCCTGAAAACCCAGTTCCCGCTTTCGAGGCGGCTTTATTCCCCGAAGCGCAATATATCGCCGTCCAGGACCGGGAATATCTGGTCTTCGATTGGGTCGATACCATCCCCCTGCAAGACTGGCGCGAAGTGGCCAACGACAGTCGTTATCTGCGCACCATCGGCACGGCCGTCGCCGGACTCACCGAGCTTGAATCGCAAAACTTCACCGCCGAACTCAGCCGCGAAACCCTGCGCTTTGGCGAAGATGGCGAGTTGCGCTACTATGGCTTTATCGACGCCCCATCTTCCAGCCAGCCTCCAGCCTCCGGCCTTCAATGTCTCGATGCTTTCAATACCTTCCTGCTGCGCCATGTGTTTGGCGAAGCAGGCACTATTCGCTTAGACGACCAGTGGGGCGCACTGCCGATGAGCGAAGAAGTGAAAGAGTTCGCCCGGCGCCTTGATGAAGAATATGCCACGTTCGATGAGGTCGTGGCCGCTCTGCAACCGCTGATCTATGCCAAACCATTACAGGCCGACGCAGCTTTGCTTTCGGATGTAGGGCAAGAGCGCGAAGTCAACGAAGATTCCGGCCTGATCGTGCGTCTGGCACGCGCCGCACACGAAACGCATTTCGATGTCGAATTGTATGCGGTTTCCGACGGCATGGGCGGGCACGAGGGCGGCGAAGTCGCTTCAGCGCTGACGCTCGATACACTGCAGCAAGCAATTTTGAATCGTGCCGCTTTGAACTGGGACGATAACGTGGCTGTGCGCAACGCACTGGGCGATATTATCGAGGAAGTCAACGCGGCGGTGCTGGCACTGACGGAAGAGCCGAAATACCGTGCCACGCGCGCCAAACCAGGGGCTACTCTTACCTTTGCCTTGCGCATTGGCTCGCGGCTGTTTGTTGGCAACGTGGGAGATAGCCGCGCTTATCGTTGGAACCTGAACAGCGGGATGCAACGTCTCACTAAAGACCATTCCTATGTGCAAACCCTGATCGATAGTGGCGAGTTGGCCGAAGAGGATGCTTTCGAGCATCCCGATGGTTCCATCATCACTGCGCATATCGGCATGCAAAAACTCAAGCAGCGCGATGTTTTTCTGCGCCTGGTCGCTCCCGGCGATAAAATTCTTATCGTATCGGACGGCGTTATCGACATGCTGCGCGAGGCTGAATTCGAGCCGGTGCTCAATATCGAAAGCCCGCACGAAATTTGCAGAGCACTGGTCGATGGCGCAAATACCGCCGGTGGTTACGATAACATCACTGCGGTGTGCGTAAACTTTTCGTAAATCATATGAAACGGGCACAAGCCGGTTTATTCCGGCTTGTGCTTCGCATTGAATTCTATTTTGGAGATTGCTCATGGCTGATGCCCTACAGATTCGCACTGCTTTAGACAAGGAATTTCGCCCGCCGCGCGGCGACTTTCTTCAAACCCTGATGATCGAGTTAACCCCCGGCCGGGGCATGAGCACACTGCCGCTCAACCTCGGTATTCTGCTCGATGTCTCCGGTTCGATGCAGGGTGAAAAACTGGAGCGCGCCAAGGAAGCCTGCTCATTGCTGCTCGACCAGTTGCAACCGCAAGACCGCGCCGCCGTGTGCCTCTTTTCCAGTGGCGCGCAAACCATCGTGCCATCGCAGTTTTTCGATGACAACGTGAAGCGCAACGCCAAGGCCGCTGTAGCCGGTGTGCGCTGTTCGGGAGCGACCGAACTATTGGTGGGCATGGAGCAGGTCTATGCTGAAGTCGCGCCGCATCGCGGGCCGCAGGTCACCACTTTCGTCATCGTGCTCTCCGATGGTGAGCCGACCGATTCGCAGGGCTATTTCGTCACCGACCTCTCCGGCTTTCTGGCTCGCGCCGACCAGGAATTTCAAAGCAATGGCGTTTCGCTTTCCACCATCGGCCTGGGTTCGGCTTCCGACTACGATCCCAGCTTCCTGCGCGACCTGGCCGACCGCGCCACCGGCAAATTCCTCATGGCGCAAAACCCGCAGGAACTGGCCGATGCCTTCCAGGACGAGTTCGGACGCATCCAGAGCACGGTGATGTCGGATGTCACGATTGACGTGAGCCGCCTCAACGGCACGGTGCGCCGTTTCTGGCGCGTAGTGCCCGACAAGAAGATTTTCGACCCGCCCAAAGTGCAAAATGGCAGTTTTTCCGCCTCGGTCGGTTCAGTGCAGTTAGATCAGCCGCAAGCCTATATTCTCGACATCGTGACCAGCCCGCCCGGCGAGAATGTCGGTAAGGGCCTGCTCTGCCAGGTGAGCGCGACTACGAACCTCAACAATCAACCCCAGCGCGTGGAAACCAATGTGCTGATTGAATATACCGATAACGACGTGCAGTTGGCCCAGCGCAACGGTGAGGTGCTCAAGCTGATTGAAGAAGCCAACGACTACAAGCTGCAGGTCGACCTGGAAGCGGCTGTCAAGAGTGGCGATAAGCGCAAGATGACCGGCATTCTGGAGCGCAAGCGTAAAATGACCCAGCGCCTGGGCAAAGCGACCGCCACCAAGATTCTCGACGACATGCAAAGCACACTCGATGCCGGTGGCAGCATTTCGCCCGACGACCTGGCGGTTTCTTCGGTCGAATCGAAAAAGACCAAGCGGTTAGCCTGATTTAAGCAGGGGCAGAAAGGAGACGTTTATCGCTGCCCCTCCTCTTCACTTTTCAAAACCTATTAACGGAGCTTTCTTATGATTAAATGCCCCTCCTGTGAACATTCAAATGTCGATGGCACTACTTTTTGCGAAATGTGCGGCGAAGAGTTGCAAACCACCGCTAACGCAGTTGCAAGCCCTGCCCCGTTGGCTGCCGATACTGCAACCGGTGGCGACATCAAATGCCCGGCCTGTGAAAATCTTAACCCGCCGGAAAATGTCGCCTGTGAAGTGTGCGGCACCGACCTGCATAGTACCGACGAAGAAGACAGCGCAGCACCAATCGCCACTCCCACGGCAGTCGACCCGCTCGCACCCACGACCGATACAACGACGGATGCTGCGCCTGCCGCCGATACCGTTCCCGACACGACTTCACTGATTGTCGCGGATGACAGCGCTGCCACTGCCGTTTCCAGCACCGATACTGCAACAGATACGTCCGCCGCACCGGTTGCTGCCGCTACAGCACCCGCAGCTTCCGGTTCACTGGCACCGGGACAGGTCAAGCTCACCGTGGAACAGGGTATGACCGTGGGCAAGCAGTTCGTTCTGGGCGATGTAGAAATGCTGGTGGGCCGTGAAGACGAAGACGAGCAAATTTACCCCGACATCGACCTGGGCGACCAGGATGAAGGCTACGTCCATCGCAAACACGCCACACTGAAATTTGAAAACGGCCAGCTCTTTGTCACCCATTTGGGAGGAGCCAACCGGAGCCGTCTCAATAATAAGCCGATTCCCGACAACGAGCCGCAAGCAGTGAATATCGGCGATAAAATCGCTTTTGGAAAAGTGGTTTTGCGAGTGCAGCAAGCATAATTTGGTTTTAGATCTTTGGACTTTGGTCTTTGGTTTTAGGCTGGAGCAAGATATATTAGGTTAGTCGTTAATCCAAAGACCAAAGATCAAAGGCCAAAGACCACTCCCATGAGCATTCTCGATCGTTTTTCCCTCGAAGGAAAAGTCGCACTCATCACCGGCGGTGCCGGATTGTATGGCAAGCAATTAGTTGCCGCACTGGCAGAAGCCGGAGCCACCACGATTATGGCTTCGCGCAACGTGGAAACGCTGCAGGAAGTCGCTAACGAGCATAACGAACAGGGCCGCGACGTTCACGCGTTGCAGTTCGACCAGGGCGACGAAGCCTCGGTATTGGCGCTCCGCGATACCGTATTCGAACGTTTTGGCCGTGTCGATACTCTGGTCAACAACGCCGTGCTGCGTTCTATGAAGCAGCAATACCGCTCCGATGCCGAGAGTTTTGCCGAGAGCATGCGTGTTAACGCCACCGGCCTGTTTGTCATTACGCGTGCCTTTGCCGACCTCATGGCCGAGCACAACGGAAACGGCGGCTCGATCATCAATATCGGCTCGATCTACGGTATGGTCGCTCCCGACCCCACCAACTATCGCGGCACCGATATGAACGGTTGGTCTCCCGACTATGCCTTTCACAAAGGCGCGATGGTGACTTTTACCAAATTCATCGCCAGTTACTACGGCCCGAAAAATATCCGTTGCAACTGTATCAGCGCGGGTGGTTTCTTCAACAACCAGCATCCCCAGTTCGTGCAGCAATATTCCGACCACACGTTTTTGGGACGCATGGCGGGCGATGACGATTTGCAGGGCATCCTGGTTTTCCTGGCTTCGGACGCCTCGGCTTACGTCACCGGAACCAACATTCCGGTCGATGGCGGCTACACCTCAAAATAAATTTATTGCAGAACAACACGAAACAGGCTGGACATAAGCGGTTCTCCTCGCTATAATGACTTTCCGCTGTATCGTGTTGTTCCCTCGCCTCGATAGCTCAGTTGGTAGAGCAGCGGACTGAAAATCCGCGTGTCGCTGGTTCGATCCCGGCTCGAGGCACTTTTTTCGATTGCGGATTTTAGATTGCGGATTGCGGATTATAATAAATCTAAAGTCTAAAATCTAAAATCTAAAATTCGATGATTCCTCCTCTCGATCCCACCCGTCAATATCAAACCCTCAAAGCCGAGCTTGATGCCGCTGCTCTGGAAGTATTGGCCAGCGGACATTACATTCTTGGCCCTGCCGTTGAAAAGTTTGAAGCCGCTGCCGCTAACGCTTTAGGCGTAAAACACGCCATCGGCGTTGCCAACGGCACCGATGCCCTCCTGCTGGCCTTGCGCGCACACGGCATTGGCCCGGGAGATGAGGTCATCGTTCCTCCCTTCACTTTCATTGCCACTGCCGAAGTGGTTTCACTGGCTGGCGCGACTCCGGTATTTTGCGATATCGAAGAAGACACTCTCTGCCTGGACGCTACGCTACTGGAAGCCAGAATTACCGAGCGCACCAAAGCTATCGCTCCGGTGCATCTCTTCGGCCATCCTGCCGATATGCAGGCCATCAACGCCATTGCCAGGAAGCACGGCCTCCTGGTGCTCGAAGACGCCGCCCAGGCCTGGGGAGCCACGCTGGAACTCGATGGACAGACTCAGCACTGTGGCGCACTGGGCGATATCGCCGGTTTTTCATTCTACCCCACCAAAAACCTGGGAGCCTGTGGCGAAGGCGGCCTCATCACCACCAATAACGATGAGCTTGCTGAAATGTGCCGCATGCTGCGCACCCACGGCCAGCGCCGCCGTTACATCCACGACGAAGTAGGCTACAACTCACGCCTGCACGCGCTGCAGGCCGCATTGCTTCAAGTGAAGCTGCCCCACGCCGACAAGTGGAACGACATGCGCCGCGCTCACGCTGCGCGCTACAATGCGGCTTTTGCCGGTCTCGATTTGCAGACTCCGGTCGAGCGTCCGGGCGCGCGCCACGTCTATCATCAATACACCCTGCGAGTCGATGCCGGGCGTCGCGAACAGATTTGCAACTCGCTCACCGAAGACAAAATCGGTTGGGCCGTCTACTATCCGGTACCGGTTCACCTCCAACCGGTCTATGAATCACTGGGCTACAGCGAAGGCGATTTCCCAATTTCGGAACGCGCCGCTTCCCAGGTCGTATCACTACCCATATTTCCCGAGTTGACCGACGACGAAATCGAAACGATTATCGCCGCCGTGCAACGCGCAGCCGCCTGATAAACCGCAAGTTTTCGGGCCAACGCACAATCCGCACGATTTTTGCAGGAAGAGACCACCCTCTGCCTTTCCCGGCAGTCTCATTGCGATGAACTTCGATCTTTCGCGCGAATGGCTGGAAACCAACGGCATCGGCGGCTTCGCCTGTGGCACGGTGGCGGGTGCCGGCACGCGCCGCTATCATGCCCTCCTCTGCGCCGCCACAGCGCCCCCGCTGGGGCGCATGGTGATGGTCAACAAAACCGACGAGACCTTGCTCGTTAATGGCGAGCGTTTCGCCCTGGGATGCAACCTCTTTCCCGGCGCCGTCGAACCGCGCGGCTATCAGCATCTCCAGAAATTTACCGTCGCGCCGCTGCCGCAATGGACCTACGTCTTGCCGTCCGAACTCACCGGCACCAGCGAAGAGATCACACTCGAAAAAACCGTGTGGATGCCTCACGGCTACAACCAAACCATTGTGCGCTATGCCGTGGCGGGCACTCCTGAAACCACGGTGGAACTGCGCGTGCGGCCTTTTGTTTCGGGACGCGACTTTCATCATCTCCAGCAACGCAACGACAAGTTCGATACTCGTCTGCACTTCCAGAACAATGCTGCCGGGGGACAAGAGATTACACTGCGCCCCTATGAGAACTGCCCGCCCATCCAATTCGCCCATGACGGCGCATTCCAGGCCGATGGCCACTGGTATCTAAGCTTCCTCTACGAACAGGAAACCGAGCGCGGGCTGGACGATCGGGAAGACCTCTACACACCGGGCGAGTTCGTGTGGCGTTTGCAGGGTGGCCAAAGTGCATTGCTTTCGCTCTCGACCGAGCCGCTGCACCTGCCCGCACAGCAAAAATCGGCCGAGCGACTTTTCCTTGATGGCGAAATAGCCCGCCGCACAGGACTCTCTTCGGCATTCGCTAACAGTGAGAGCGAAATCGCACCCACCATTCAACGCCTGGTGCGCGCTGCCGACCAGTTTCTGGTGCGCCGCCAGGACGATATGCGCTACACCGTGCTGGCCGGTTATCCGTGGTTTGCCGATTGGGGTCGCGACACCATGATCGCCCTGCCCGGCCTGTGCCTGGCGACGGGTCGCATCTACGCTGCGGCCTCCATCCTGCTCAACTTCGCCGCCCACACCTCGCAGGGCATGATTCCCAACCGCTTCCCCGATAGCGGCGAAACACCCGACTACAACACCTTTGACGCCACATTGTGGTTTTTCCACGCCACCGGCGAATACCTGCGCAAAACCGGCGACTGGAAGACCACACGCGAAATCTACAACACCCTGCGCGACTGCCTGCACCATCACCTGGAAGGCACCCGCTATGGCATCAAAGCCGACCCGGAAGACGGCCTGCTGCGCGGTGGCGAAGGCAACACCCAACTCACCTGGATGGACGCCAAAGTCGGCGACCACTCCTTCACCCCGCGCATCGGCAAGCCGGTAGAGATCCAGGCGCTGTGGTTCAATGCTTTGCGCACGCTTTCTTCCCTGGCAAAACGCGCCGGCGACCAGCCCACCCAGCAGCTCTGCGACGAATGGAGCGCCAGGGTACAGGGCAACTTTGCCGCCAAGTTCTGGAACGAAGAAACCGGCTGCCTGTACGACTACATCGCCGATGACGGCACGCCAGACCCCGCAATCCGCCCCAACCAGATTTTCGCGGTTTCGCTTCCCGTTGATAGCGACCTGCTTTCCCCCGAGCAAGAGCGCTCCGTGGTGGACGTCGTGCAGCGCGAACTGCTCACCCCCTACGGTCTGCGTTCGCTCTCACCCGGCGACCCGGCTTATCGGGGTATTTACATTGGCGACCAGTGGCAGCGCGATGGCAGTTATCACCAGGGCACGGTGTGGGCCTGGCCGATTGGCGGCTTCCTCACCGCTTATCTCAAGGTGAACAACCGCAGTCTTGAAGCGCAGGCGCAAGCTTTGGCCTGGCTGCAGCCGCTACTGGCACAACTCGATGAAGGCTGCATCGGCAGCCTGAACGAAATCTTCGACGGCGATGCGCCCCACACCCCACGCGGCTGCGTGGCCCAGGCGTGGAGTGTGAGTGAAGTGTTGCGGGTGCTGATTGATGAGTTGTGAAACGGCGGTAGATAGGAGACGGTAGACAGAACATAGGGGGCAGTCAGTACCTCCCAAGGATTCAAATAAAATGGCCCGGCAAAGATGCCGGGCCATTTCGTTTTATGAGGACTGTGATATAACTCCTCCCCCTCAGGGGGAGGTTGGGTGGGGGATTTGAAGCGTAATAATGAATCTTAAATGTTAAATTTTCACGACGCGTTACTCGATATTCAAATTCATTATTACTATTACTCTCCGAATCCCTCCCCCTAACCCCTCCCTGAGGGAGGGGAGATCATATTGCTCTGCGTACAGGTAAAAACGAAGATAATTCCCGTAATTACCACATCTCATCCAAACTACTCGTAACTATAAAAACCCTGTCCACTCTTACGTCCCAAGTGCCCCCGCGCCACCATCTCACGCAAAATGCCAGCTGGTTCGTATTTGGGATTATGATCAAACTGTTCCCACAACGCCACAACGCAATCGAGCGAAACATCGATACCCACCAGATCCATCAACTCCAGCGGCCCCATCGGGAAGTTGCAGCCAAGTTTGACAGCCGTATCAATCTCCTCATAAGGCGTACCTTCCTGAGCCAGGAAAGCAGCTTCGTTAATCATCAAGGCAATGGTACGGTTCACGATAAAGCCAGGCGTATCGGGCGCATTAACCACGGTTTTGCCCCAACTGCGAATTAGAGTGCTAACGCGCTCCACCGTTTCCGCCGAAGTTTTTTCACCTGCGATGAGTTCGACCAATTCCATGCGCGGCACCGGGTTAAAGAAATGACTACCCGCCACCCGCTCGGGGTGCTTCAGGTTTTGCGCCAGGCTGGTGATGGAGATCATCGACGTATTGCTCAGCAAGAGAGCATCCGGTGCGGCATGTTCTTCCAGTTGAGCGAAGATGCCCTGCTTGGTCTCCAGATGCTCGCGCACCGCTTCGATAACGGCATCCTGCCCGGCGGCGGCGCTGATATCGGTCACCACGGTGAGGCGAGACAAAATTTCTTCCCGCTCCGAGGCTTCCATCGCTCCTTTATCCACCCGGCGCTGCATGGAAGCGGCAATGCGATCTTTGCCTTTTTGAGCGAATTCAGGCGACGCATCATACATCGAAACCTGACAGCCCGCTGTAGCGGCAACTTGCGCGATGCCGCCGCCCATCGTGCCACAGCCCACCACCATAATCTTGGGCTGGCTCATGGTGTCAGCTCCACGATGGTGGCGATACCCATGCCGCTACCCACACACAGTGTAGCCAGGCCACGCTTCAAGCCACGACGCTGCAATTCATGCAATAGCGTCACCAGCACACGAGCGCCACTGCAACCGATGGGATGCCCCAGCGCCACGGCACCGCCGTTGACGTTGAGCTTCTCCAGCGGCACCGGCAATTCCTTCAACACACCCAACGCCTGAACGGCGAAGGCTTCGTTGATTTCCACCAGATCGAGATCGTCAATGGTCAACCCGGCTTTTTGCAGGGCACGGCGCGAAGCTTCGATAGGACCAAGCCCCATCACCTCAGGCTCAACACCTGTCGTGCCCGTGCTCACAATACGCGCCAGCGGCTTGAGGCCGTGGCGTTCGACTGCTGCCTTAGAGGCGATAATCAGCGCCGCAGCGCCGTCGTTGATGCCCGAAGCATTGCCTGCGGTTACGGTGCCATCTTTAGCAAACGCCGGACGGAGTTTAGCCAGCGATTCGAGCGTAGTTTCACGCGGGTGCTCATCGGTATCGAAGACGTTGACTTCGCCCTTGCGTCCCTTCAACTCGATGGGCACGATTTCTTTCTTAAAGCGCCCTGCTTCGATAGCAGCCAGAGCTTTGCGCTGGCTGTGGAAGGCGTATTCGTCTTGCTCTTCGCGCGTGATACCGTAACGTTTGGCGATATTTTCACCCGTTTCGCCCATCTTGAGACCGGTGATCGAACAGGACAAACCGTTTGCCAACTCGTCTTCCAGCCCTACGGTGCCAAACTTACTGCCCCAACGTGTTGAGAAAGACAAATACGGCACGGACGACATGCTCTCCGCGCCACCGGCCACTACGATATCGCGTTCACCGCAGCGCAGCAGCATATGGGCCTGATGCACGGCAGTCATGCCCGAAGCGCACGCCTGGTTTACCACCAAAGCCGGAACGCTATAGGGAATGCCGGCATCCACAGCGGCATTGCGTGCCACCAGCACATTGCCCGCTTGAAGCACATGGCCGAACACGACTTCTTCGACCTGATCGGGAGCCAACCCGGCATCTTTCAAAACCGCTTCAATCGCCACTGCCCCCAACCGCCGCACCGGCACATCGCGCAATGTCTCGCCAAACCGCCCAATCGCAGTGCGGCGCGCGGCAACAATATAACTTTCGCCCGTAGTAGTTTGCATTCCTCAATTATAGGCCACTTTTTACGCCAGTC
The DNA here is from genome assembly GCA_036833945.1 of Abditibacteriia bacterium. Lineage (GTDB taxonomy): Bacteria > Armatimonadota > Abditibacteriia > Abditibacteriales > Abditibacteriaceae > DAITOV01. The sequence goes on along the minus strand of DAITOV010000029.1, from coordinate 708 downwards.
GCAATAAAGCCGAAGGCCTGAAACGGTTAAGAATCGCCCGCCTATTTCAAGTCACTAAAGAAGGCCATTTCGCGATAAAATAGAGGATGTCGCTCAAGCCAGCAAAACCTGAACGACATGCTTAATCTCTCTCATGTCCATTACACTCGATTTTTCCGGTAAAACCGCACTCGTCACCGGCGCTTCACAAGGCATCGGTGCCCAGATAGCCCGTCGCCTGCATGAGGCCGGTTGCCGCGTGTTGCTTAACCATCCTGGTTTGGAAAACACCACCGCCGATGCCAGCCGCCTGGCCGATGAACTCAACGCCCTGCGCCCCGACAGTGCTTATGAGTGGAGCGGTAATGTCGGCGACTGCCAGGCAGTGCAGGAAATGATGGCCAAAATCCAGACCCAGTTTGGCGGTCTCGATATTCTGGTGAATAATGCCGCCATTTTGCGTGACAAGACCGTAGCTAAAATGACGCCCGAAGAGTGGCGGCAGGTGATGGAAGTCAACCTCGACGGCGTGTTTTACTGCTGTAAATACGGCCTGGAAATCATGCCCGATGGCGGCGCTATCGTGAGTATGAGCAGCATCTCGGCGATTTTGGGTTCATTTGGTCAGGCCAACTACGCCGCCGCCAAAGCCGGTGTGGCTTCGCTCACCAAAGTTTTGGCCCGTGAATGCGAGCGCCGCAACATTCGCGTCAATGCGATTGCACCCGG
>DAITOV010000028.1:0-25501 GCA_036833945.1 Abditibacteriia bacterium | reverse complement strand
TGAAATTATATATCGCTGGAAAAACTCGCAGGCGGAGGCAAACTTTTCGTTGCGCTATCTCCGCACCTTGCCTGGCACCTTGATGCGGGCGTGGACGGTTGCAGAATTGAACGAAGTCAATAACGACCGGCCCCAATTACAGCAGAAGACCGTGCGGGGCAATGGGGCTTTCGATGCGTGGAAAGCCGAAGCCAACTGGCCGCCTTCAGCACTACTGCGGGATGGCAGGGCTTATATCCAATTTCGTCATTTGAGCGACGCAATTCGCGATGATTGGGAAAATTTGAACTGGGGCCGCAAAGTCGTTTACGGCCCTGCGCTTAAAGTGGAGGGTAAGCGTGCCAGTGCGCCGCTTTACCGGGTACCTAATACGCGGATTATAGTAGAAGAAGGTAGCCGCACTGCCCAGGTGAGCGGGCGTAATGTCGCCTTACCAGCAGCACCGTTTCGCGCAGGCGGCGTGCTTTATGTTCCGGTTGCTCCGCTGATGCAAGCGATGGGCGGCAAGGCGCTTATCAACACCAAAACCCATCGCTTCCATCTCGATTTCGGCGCGGTCGGTTAATCGAGCCACTGCGAAACCTCGCGCAGGCTTTTGCGCGGGTTCGCGGTCGGAACTTGGGCCGGGAAACCGAAGAAGAGAATGCCCACGATCTCCTGCTGTGCCGGGTCGATTTTAAGCAGTGCATAGGTCGAAGGCTGGGTCGTGAACTTCCCGGTGCTCCACTGCATTCCCAGCCCTTCACCCCAGGCCGCCAACTGGATATTCTGGATGGCGCAGCTAATGGCGCCATAATCCTCGCGCCGCACATCGGCATCGGGCGCGATGGTGCTGGAAACCGCCACCATATACGGCTTGGCGGCTAACTTCTTCAAGCCTTTGTCATAGGCTAACTGGCGTTGCTCCGGTGTGCTGTGGGCAGCCAGGCTGTCGGCTTGCATCTGCGCGTATTGCTCCACCAATTTGCGATGGGTTTCCGGCCCTAAAACCGTGAAACGCCAGGGCTGGGTCATGCGGTGGTTTTGCGCCCAGGTTCCGGCGGTGAGCACTTTTTCCAGGAGTTCCTTCGATACGGTATCGGGCTTGAACTCTTTAATCGAACGGCGAGAGAGAATAGCGTCGTAAATATCCATGATTTTCTATATGTTATCGTTTTTAGCGCGCGGGTGAGCGTTATCGTAAACGCCTTTGAGATGCGCAGAACTCATGCGTGTATAAATTTGTGTGCTCGATAATGTGCGGTGCCCCAGAAGTTCCTGAACCACGCGCAAGTCGGCCCCATTTTGCAGCAGGTGGGTGGCAAACGAATGGCGCAGGGTATGGGGCGAAACATTTTTAATGATGCCTGCACCGGCAGCGTATCTTTGCACCAGAATATAGACGGCGTGGGGCGTGAGCCGGGTGCCGCGCGAGTTAATCCACAGAGCTTCGGTCACCGCTTCGAGCTTGTTTTTGCGGCGCGCCATCAACTCGGGTCGCGCGCCGTTGAAATAAGCTTGCAGCGCTCGCAAAGCACAGCCGCCCATTAAAACGATACGGTCTTTATTGCCCTTGCCGCCACGCACCAAGATTTCTGCGGTAGACCAGTCGACATCGCCGGGTTCAAGCGCACAGGCTTCGGCCACGCGCATGCCGGTGGCGTAAAGCACTTCGAGCAATGCCTGGTCGCGCTGCCCGAATGCAGTTTTAGTATCGGGCTGCTCCAGCAATTTTTCGATTTCCGCCACTTCCAGCACGTCGGGTAGTGGCCGTGAGGCTTTAGGCGAAAGTACCTTGGCCGCCGGGCTTTCAGTGACGATATCTTCGCGCTCGAGGTATTTATAAAACGCTTTGAGTGAAGACAATTTTCGTAACACACTGCGCCGGTTGAAATTGTTCTGTGAAAGGTAGCCAAGATAGCGCCGGATCATGGGGTAATCGACATCTTCCCAGCCTTGCTCATTGCTCAAAAGCATCTCCGCCTGCACCCAGTCCGAAAACTGCAACAAGTCGTGACGATAGGAAACCACCGTGTGCTTGGAGGCATTGCGCACGTCGGTGAGGTGGCCCGCGAAGCCGTCGATGGCGGCGAGGAGTTTTGAGTTTTGAGTTTTGAGTTCTGAGTTATCCGGCACGGCTATCTCGTTCAGGCTAATTCGTTTTCGGCGATGAAGCTTGCAAAGCTGTTCTGGCCTCGCTCAACAAATAGTTTTGCTTTTTCATCTTTAGGGATTTTCTTCTTGCGCGGTGTGCCTTCAACCGCAACTTGCTCTTCCAGTGGCGGTAACAATGCCCAGTTCGAGTTCATCGGCTGGAAATGTTTGGCATCGGCGCTGGTGATGTAATGCGCCAGCGAACCCAAAACCGTTTCACGCGGGAAGGTAAGCGTTTCCTTTCCTATCAAATAACGCGCGGCGTTGACACCGGCCATCAGTCCGGCAGCGGCACTTTCGACGTAGCCTTCCACACCGGTGAGCTGACCGGCGAAGAAGAGGTTATCGCGCACCTGGGTCTGGAAGGTGTTCTTCAGCACGGCTGGTGAGTTGATGAAGATGTTTTTATGGATAACGCCAAAACGCACGATTTCGACATTCTGCAAACCGGGAATCAGGCGCAGCACGCGGGTTTGTTCGGGCCATTTGAGCTGGGTCTGAAAGCCGACCAAATTGTACATGGTGCCTTCCACGTTTTCGGCGCGGAGCTGTACGCAGGCGAACGGCCAGCGTCCGGTTTTGGGGTCGGTGATACCTGCGCCGCGTAGCGGGCCGTAGCGCATGGTCAGGCGCTCACGCTGGGCGAGTTCTTCAATCGGCAGGCAGCTTTCGAAGTAGGGGACGTATTCGTTGTCTTCCACGTTGTGCGGCGTGCTCTTTTCGGCGGAGATGAGCGCCTCGCGGAGGGTGTCGTATTGCTCGTCATTCAGCGCCGCGTTCCAGTAAGCGGCATCGCCTTTATCGTAACGCGAGGCCAGGAAGAGGGTGTCGTAATCCAGCGAATCGGCATCGACAATCGGCGCCACGGCGTCGAAGAAGTTGAGGAAATCGCTGCCCAGCGTTTGTTGGATAGAGGCTGCCAAATCGGGCGAAGAAAGCGGGCCGCTGGCTACGATGGCGGGCGTTTCGGGAATGGCTTGAATTTCTTCTCGGCGAATTTCAATATTGGGGTGTTGGCTTAACCGCTCGGTGATGGCACCCGAGAACTTGGCACGGTCTACCGCCAGGGCGCTACCTGCAGGCACAGCCGCGAGGTCGGCGCAGGCGATGAGCAGCGAGTTGAGCTGGCGCATTTCATGCTTCAGCAGGCCGCTGGCTTTAGCCAGTTCATTGCTTTTAAGAGAGTTGGAGCAAACCAGCTCGGCCAAATCGCCGGTTTGATGCACAGCGGTGCCGCGGGTGGGACGCATTTCATAGAGCACGACTTGCGCGCCGCGATTGGCAGCCTGCCAGGCCGCTTCGCAACCGGCTAAACCGCCGCCGATGATAGTGAGAGGAGTGGATGTCATGATGCTTTTTTCAACAATAAATTGCGCTTTCCAGTGTATCGGAAAAGGGCATACTGTTTACCGCGTCGTGGCAAGGGCGCGGTTGTTGATTCATCATGAATACACTCTTCTGGTTTCTTCTGGCGGCGTTCTGTGAGATAGGCGGCTGTTTTTCGTTCTGGCTTTGGCTGCGGCAGGGCCGCCCGATTTATTGGATGCCCATCGGGTTGGTGCTGTTGGCCGTATTTGCGCTGGCGCTCACGCGTATCGATACCAGCAACGCGGCGCGCACCTACGCCACCTATGGCGGCATCTATATTATGGCTTCACTCCTCTGGTTGTGGGGCGTGGAAGGAGTGAAGCCGGATAGGTGGGATGTGTTGGGTGCTGCCGTTTGTTTGGTGGGAGCGGGGATTATTTTGTGGGGACCGCGCGGAAGTTAATACGTCGCTCGCCCGCCGCTCAAATCGAAACAAAACCCGGTGTTAAAACTCGCTTCGGGCGAAATGATAAAACTGGCAATCGCGGCAAATTCTTCCAGTGTCCCGCAGCGGCTCATGGGAATTTTATCGGTCATGTATTTCACCTGCTGTTCGGGCAGGGCGGCGACCATCGCGGTGCGAATGACGGCCGGGGCCAGCGCGTTCACCGTGATGCCGGTATCGGCGTATTCTTTGCCTTGCACTTTAGTCATGCCGATGACGGCGGCTTTAGAAGTGGAGTAAGCCAGCATCCCGGCGTTGCCTTCCTTGCCGGAGATGGAAGCGATATGCAAAATGCGTCCGTAGTTGCGCTTAAGCATATGCGGAATCACGGCCTGGAAAGTGATGAGGCTGCCGCGCAGGTTAATGTTGAGCACGCGGTCGAAATCTTCCAACGAAACTTCGTGGCTTTTGATGTTGGTTTGGCCGGTGATACCGGCGCAGTTGACCAGAATATCGACGCGTCCGTGCTGCGCGATGACGGCTTCGACGGCATTATCCACGCTTTCAGGGTTGGTTACATCGACTTCAAAGGTTGAGCAATGCTCGCCCAGCGCTTCACGGGCTACTTCGAGTTTCTTGACATCGCGGTCGAAGAGTGCGGCATGGGCGCCTTGTGCGGTGAGTTTTTGGGCCAACGTAAAGCCGAGGCCATCGCCGCCGCCGGTGATGACGGCGACTTGTTCGTTCCAGTTCTGAGGGGTATTCATTCTTAAAATTTTTAGTTAATAACTGCGGCAAGTGAAGTGCTGGCCGTTCTTGAAAACGCTGATTGGTTCCAGACGAGAATTTGCTACGCGTTCCTGTTCGTGGCTATCGATTAATTTAAAGTTTCCTTCGACCTGGCGCAAGAGGGTGATATCGGCAAGTCGCCCTTCGGCGAGGAGTCCGTATTTATCTTCTTGCCCCATGATGGTAGCCGGTTGAAGGGTGGTGCAGCGCACAACTTCTTCCAATGGCTGACCAAGATGGAGGAATTTACTCATCGTGGTTGGGAGATCGACCACCGGTGTTTCCAGGTTGAAAGCGTGGATATCGGTGCTGATGGCATCGGGCCAGAAGCCATGCTGCTGGCAAGCGGCTTCGGCGACTTGCCAAGAGAAGCTGCCTACACCGTGGCCAAGGTCCAGCCACACGCCACGTTCGCGCGCGCTTTGCAAAGCTTCTCCGGGCGCGCCGTCTGCGCCGGTGAAACCGCCGCCACGATGACCGTGGTAGAAATGGGTCAATACGTCACCAGCTTGCATCTGCGGCAACAGTTCTTCCAGCGGAATATTCGACATCACATGATGTACATAGATTGGTAAACCGGTGATATCACGCACTTCTAACGCGGCCTTGAGGGCGGCGCGTTCCTTGGCGGGGTCGTCATCGGCCAGCGTGTCGGTGAGGCGCACTTTCACGCCGATGATCTCGCCGCGATGGGCTTCTATGCAACGCACTGCGGTATTAACATCGAAATGCAGCGGGTCGTGTAAATCGCCGACATAGGGCGGAATGTCGGGATGGCCCTGAACGCCGAAGCTCGAAATATTGAGCAGAGTGAAGATGGTTTCCTGTGCGGCGGGAATGACATATTTGTGAAACGTGCCATAGTTCATGGTGCCTGCCGACCCCATATCGAGCATGGTAGTGACACCGGTTTTAAGCCCGGCATCGGCTGGCGCGATGGAGTGGATGTTCATGCCGTCGTAGACATGAACATGCAGGTCGATGAGGCCGGGGGTGACGATCAAACCGGTTGCATCGAAAACCTGCTCGCCATTGAGGGCGATATCAGGAGCAATGGCAACGATTTTATCGCCACTAATCTTTATATCTGCTTGAAAAGACGGCGCGCCGCTACCGTCGTAGAGGGTGCCGCCTTTGATAATCCAATCGGTCGTGTTGGTCATGAGAGTTCTTCCAAGGCGCTGCGGAATCTTTCCGCAATTATTGCAATCTCTTCATCGCGAAGTTGCATCGGGAAAAGCCAGGCAAGGGTTGAGTCGTCCTCATCTTCAGCCAGAATGATTTTCGAATTTTCCTGTTTGAGTTTATTGAGCAACGGGCTCATGCCTGCCGCGCGTCTTACTCGCAACACAGGGTAGGGTTGACCATTAGGGGAAGGGAAGAGCGGCTCAACTTCCAGCATAGGTAGTCTACCCAGCAAAGTCGAAAGTTCTTCGATGCGATTTTTCCACACTGCGAGTTCCGCTTCATGATCGCGCCGAGGATAATTTTCCAATGCCGTCAGCACGCCGATAATCGCTTCCTTAGAGACTTTCATCGAACGCCCAATGCCGTGGCGTGGCGGCCGCTCAATCCAGCCGGTTTCCATCAGGTTGTGCAACGACCACGTAGCCGGGCGCACATCCATATCTACCATTTGCACCCAGGCGCTTTGAATGAGTTCTTGCTTGCCGAACAATAACCCTGAAGCCTGCGGCCCGCCTAAGTGCTTGCCACCACTAAGTGCAACAAGGTCGGCTCCTTGCGCGATGAAGGCTTGCAAATGCTCTGTCGGTGGCAAAGAGAGCGCCGCATCGACAATCAACGGCAGATTGTGGCGGTGAGCTAAATCAGCGACTTCTTGTACGGAGGGCGTCTGACCTGTGCGTTTCCACACATAGCCGATGGCGGCTGTGCCCGAAGTAATCGCCGCTTCTATTTTTTGTAAAGCGTCTTGTTGGTCGTAGTCGATAAAATCGACTTGCGCACCGCTCAGGCGAATGGCGTGGTCGTAATCGAAAGAATGCGGCTTGGGGTAGATAATGCGGTTTTGCGCGATGCCGGAGGTATCGGGCAATGCTTCCATCAAATCGGGATCATTCCCCGCCAGGCAAGCCGCTGCCGCCAGTGTCAGGGCGGCTCCGGCTCCACAGGTTACGATGCCAGCTTGCGCGCCGGTGTGCCGGACGATGCACGCCGAAGCGGCGGCTTGGAGGTCGTCGATTTCAATAAAGTAATGCTGTGCCTGACGCATCGCTTCCACCACTTCTTCGGCAGGGGAACTGCCGCCGACGCGGGTGGAGTAGCCAACGCAATTAATGACGGTGGGAACGCCCCATTTACTGTAGATATTTTCAGACATGGGCCGCTTCCGCCTTTTTCACAGGCCGCGCCAGCGCCCGCGCCGGATTTTCGACCAGCATCTGGTGGATGTGCTCTTCGCTCACGCCGCGCTCTTTAAGCATTGGCACGAAGGTTTCCAGCAAATAACCATAGCCTTTACCGCCCTGATATTTCAAGTGATTCAGCATGCAAATATCTTCCGATAGCAACACCTGTTTGGAAAAGCCTTCCTTGCAGAGTGCTGCCACATTATCAGCGCGCACCCATTCCGGTTGGTAATCGTCGTAACCGATATTATCGACTTCCACATAAACGCCTTGCTCGGCAACAGGCAACAGATGTTGCACGCCGCGCCGGTCGCCCAAATGGCCGATGATAACCTTCGACATATCCGCTCCGAACTCGCGCAGCATGGCGATTTGCTCCATCGCCAACGTGCCCCAGCGCGTAGTATGAGTGGTGAGCGCCACGCCGGTTTTGGCCTGCGCCAGGGCTGAAGCGCGAAAGACGCGTTCTTCGGCAGGCTTGATATGATGACGCCCAGTGCCGATTTCGCCGATGATACCGGCGCGAATGCCGGTGTCGCCGACTCCGACTTCAATTTCCTTAACCAGAATTTCAGCCAGTTCGTTACTATTGAGTTCTTGCACGATAGACGGATAGCCAAAATCGCGATACCAACTGCAACCCATGACGATATGGATATTAGCCGCTTGTGAGATACGTTTTAACGCCTGTGGGTTGCGCCCGATTTCATCGAGGGTAACATCGCAAATCGTTTTGCCGCCAGCGTTGGTGAATTCTTTGATTTCTTCTATCACCAACTCTTCATCGTCGATCACCAGGCTATAGCTGCCGTAATGATCGTAGGCATCGAGAATGATATGTTCGTGGGTTTGGGTAATGCCGAGTTCGCCCGGCGAAACTAGGCCGAGAACGGTGATGACTTCTTGTTGTTCGATATTGTGTTCTGACATTTTATTCCTTCAATCCTGCTAATTGGTTTTTCATTTCGTCGCGCATGGCGAGGGTGCGTTTTTCCGTTTGTTGGAAGGTAGCATCCTCGCTTCCAAAGCTGAGATATTCGATACAGTAGAGGCCGTTATATCCACTTCGCTCCAATTGCGAAGTTACTTGAGCGAAATCAATCGTGCCCTGGTCAACCTCGGCAACAATATATCCCGGTGCGGCCTGGCGGATATGGATGTGGCGAGTGTAGGGGTGCAACACTTCGATTCGTTCGGGTTCGATGCCCTGGCAAACGAAGTGGGAATAGTCGAGTGTGAGTCCCAGCCCCGGCACTTGTTGGCATAGCGCGGTTGCCGCTTCGGGAGTGGACACGCACGATTCGAAATCGGCTTCCAGATTGAGTTGCAGGTTGTTTTCACTACAAGCTTCAACTAATGGAATGAAAGCCTCTGCTGCTAATTGCTGTGAAGCAGCTTGCCCAAGCTCTGCATAGGTTGGGCCAGCGATGAGAAGGATGCTTTTAAATCCGGCTTGCTTTGCGCCATGCGCCAAATTTCTGAAAAGCGCGAGCGTTTCATTTCTGGCCTTTAAGTGCGGCGTGTTGATAGGCGGGCCGAAATTCAGCAGGAAACATTCGTTAATTGTTAGTTCAAACTTATCGGCAGCGCGGCGCACTTCATCGGCAAAAGCTTGTGGCGATTGGGCTACAGCGATGGCATCGAAATGACTGTTGCCGCCCCCAACGCCGATATCGACATTGGAGAAGCCCAGGCGCTGAACGGTTTCGAGTCCTTGTTCCAAACTGCGTTGCGGATGAATAAAGCTACAACCGCAGAGACGATCTTTCATGAAAATTAATGACTTGAAATTTAAGCGATGTAAGCGTAGAACTGCTCAATCAGTTTCTGAGCCGCCAAAGCGTCGTGCCCTGAGGGCGAAGGCGGGCGCTTTTCCTTGATTGCTGACACGAACTCTTGCAACGCCCCTGAAACGCCAGCCTGAATCCGTGCGTCGGGGCTTGTTGAAGGTTCGAAGCAGAGTCTGTCTTTAGCCGGCCCGCCGTTGGAAGGTTCAAAACGCCAGCCGCGCCATGCCCAGATACGCAGAGTGCCTTGTGAACCATAGATCGTCAGTTCGTCGTCCGTGGTTTTATTACCGCGCGACCACGAAGCCAATACCTGCACCGGCGGTCCGCTTTCCAGGCGCAGCAGCATGGCGGCAGTGTCTTCAATATCGCCCAGCCTTCCGCTGTAACCGGCGGTGCCGGAGAGGAAAACCAGTTTCTGGCCGGTGAGTGCGGCGATGCGGTCAAGCATGTGAATGCCGTTGGTGAGGGCCACTCCGCCCCCAGCCAGCTTCTTATCTTGCAGCCAGGGCGTAATCTGCGCGCCGACCGATTCGACGATTTTATCTTCCACCGCAAAGATTTCACCCAGATGCCCGGCTTGCACGAATCTTTGCGCTTCGCGAATGGAAGGATAGAAGCGATGTGTCAGCTCCACCATCATGATGCGTTGGCGCAGACGAGCATATTCGATCAGCTCGTGGCCTTCACTCACCGTAAGCCCCAACGGCTTTTCTACCAGCACATGCTTGCCTGCTTCAAGCGCCGCCATCGTAATGGGATAATGCAGATGATGCGGAACGCAGATGCTGACGGCATCAATCTTTGGATCGTGCAACAACTCTTCCCAATCGTGAAATGCAGTGGTGAAAGGTGACAAACCCTCTTGTGGAAGATGCGGGTCGGCAACTGACTTCACTTCCAGATCAGGATTGGCTAATGCAACGCTGTAATGCTGACGCCCGATATTTCCAAAACCGATGATACCCAGGCCAAGCAGATGCGTGGCCGGAGAGGCAACTGCGGTTAGCGGTTCATAAAGTGTGGTTGGACTCATGGGCGGTCGTCTCCTTCAATCGTCATTGCGTAGCAAGCGGAGTTATGCTCACCGTGTGCGGCCCCGCCAGCACGGCGTGGGGGAAGAATTGCATTGTGAGAGAACCATCGGCCTGCGTAATAAACACCGGTGGTTCTTCTGTTTCAATTTCCGTTCGGTTGCCATTCTTGCGAATGCTTTTCACGTGCAACGCGGAGGTATTATCTTGATTGTGCTTGAGAATTACCACGTCTCCGGTCTTGGCTTTGAAATCTCCTTCGAGGGTTAGCACATTGTCTTTCACGCTCACCAAACGTGAAACGGGCACGCTGCTTTCAATAGTTTTATCCTGATACTGCAGCTTGGTGCCACCGATCATCTTCAGTTGTGCCCGGTTGTTGCGCACCTGAATGAGTGCCACGCGTCCGTTGAAATGCACTGTCTGGCCTTCTAACTGGCCGCTGTGGGCAACGCCTTCGTTTTGCACCAGCACATAATCCGTGCCGTGAGTGTGTTCAATTTTCAGCGCCACGCCGCCATTGGCCCAGGATAGGGAAGTGACTTGTCTCACCGCCGCCTGATTTGTGAAGGGCACATGAACCGCGACGAAACGATTGGTGGCTTTATTGCGGTGGACAACGACTGAAGAGCGCAAGGTCTCGTCCAATTTTGCCTGATCTTTCACCCAGCGCGAACACCACGAACGGGTTGTGCTGTAAGTCGTTCCCGCTTCGCCGATGACCCAGCTCTGCAAGCCTTGCGCGGGGTTGTCACTGTAGCGGAAAGTCGCTTTCACGTTTTGCGGTGTCTGGTGTTGGCGGACCTGTTGGAAATGTCCATAGGCCCAGGGGCCTTCGTGAATTTTGGGCGTGTCTTTTTCTGCAACCGGCGGCTCGAACTCGTAATCGGCAGGCAGCAAAGAGGCTACCGGTTGCAGGGGCAGCGCAGCGTTATCGAAGGTCGTCAGTTCTAACGTTTGGTTGTCGTCGACACTGCCGTGCAACAACCAGTCGTGGGCGCTGCCGCCACTGACATTAAAAACATCGACAACGTAATGCACATCGCCTGATTGCACGTTTGCCAATAGCCGACGGTAATCGCTCGCCTTTGAATAGGCTTGCGGGGCGGCGGCTTCCACTGCTTGAAAACCGGTATCATCGGTATTGAACAACAGGAGATTACCCCGTGCATTCCAGGGTTCTTCGCCGCGCTCCTGATTCAATTGATCGATAACAACCGTATTATGGGAAGCCGTCGCCGAAGTCCAGGGGCGAGCCTTGGTGTGGGTATAGCCGATGTCGCTGATGAGTTCCTTACCCTGGGCAAACATGAGCAGATTCAGGCTGCCGAAGTGATGGTGCCCGAAACGGCCCGTCCAGTTCAGGTGGGTTTGCCACTGCTGCTCACCGGTGCCGCCACCCAGGATGCCGTAACCCATGGCAGGCAAAAGGTGCGGAGAAGATTCCTCCATCTTGGCGACACGGCGCTTATCTTCGCCCCAGGTATCGTTAACGGCGGCATAGCGCTGGTTAGGCAAAGCAAATTTTTTGGTCGCGTTCATCGCGAGGTAAATCTCGGGATGCGATTGACGTAAGAAATCGACATCCCAGCCTGCGTTCTTACCCGGATAGAGCGCTTCCAACACATTCTGGAAACCGCCTGCAGTTTGGATGTGATACGAAACGGTACTCTCGTTCCAGAAGCCGTCGTAGAAGAAGTCGGTTCGCAAAAGCTCGCGAATACCGGGCAGAATGTTTTTGGTGACATCCGGGCGATTGAGGACGTTGGAAGCAATCGCCTGCGACCGCCAAAGCGTGGGCGACATGTTGTTGAGGACGAGGCTTGTATGACCGCCCACGAAATCGAGCATGCCGCCAAAGAGGTCTTTTTCGATGAGTTGGCGTTGCGCCGCCGTTACCAGCGCCGCGCCTGCTAACTGGTCGTAGGCCAGCAGCATGGGCACGGGGAGATCGGTATAGCCCCAGGCCGACCACTTCGCTGCATAACCGGCGCCAGAGCCTGCCTTGCTCCGATAACCACTGGCCCTGTCTTCATTCGCCATGAAGATTTTATCGCGTGAGGGATACTCGAATTTAACGATGTACTCTGGATAAACCTCGGCAAAGCGCGCCATGATGGCCGCCGCGCGCTGCCCGGCCCCAGCGTACTGAACCGGATCAAGGCGATAAAGTTGCGCCAGGTCGTAGGTTGCATTGGTCAAGATATGGCGCTGCATAAACCAGCCCTTGGCTTCGAGCCAATATTTCTTGCCTTTGGCATCGACATGGAGGTTGAATACCTGTTTGCCACCGGTGGGCGTTTCTACTTCGACTTGCTCGTTGTAGGGATACTGCTGGTTTGGAAGAACCACTTTGCAATACTGGCATTGCACCTTGTCTCCCAGTGATAAATTCCAGGTGATATTGTCATCGCCACTGCCACCGCTGCAGTTAGGGCAGCCGGAGTAGAGGAAGCCCCCCTGCGGCGGCACCAGGGAGACAAGTTCTTCTACGCTCAACGCCAGAAACGGGGCGCAGAGCTTTTCCAGTTCTTCACGGTTGGTGTTTTGGGCAGGGTAGATAGGCGCAGTCATAGATTGAGTTCCAGTTTCAGCGCCCATAACGCAAGAAGTGGTGTGGAGGCCCAGAGAGAAAAGTAAGAGGGTGGGAGGAACACCTTTGAGGAATTCGCGTCGGAGCATATTTTTCCTTTTGCCAATGAAGGCATGAAAGTCAGTTGGTGACGATTTCGTTTTGTTCAACGACAGGGCGCACAGCGGCTGGGTCGATGACGATCGCTTTGTCTTTGCTGGATGCTGCTATCGTAATTTTATTGTGGCGAATGACGACATCCTCCACGCCACGCACCACCGAAATGCCGATAGCTTCGGGGATATCCGGTGGGCATTGTATATCATTGCCTTCCACCAGCGTGCGGTGCGCAGTTTTCTGAGGCGTGCGTTCGGGCCGGAAGAAAATACCGGCTATCTTACAGTTCACAACCGTATTGGCGCGAATGATATTATCGGTGTCGCGGTGACCGATAGTGATGCCGTGTTCGCTGCAATCGGCAATGTGGTTATTCTCGGCAATGCCGTGGTTCACGTCCCAACACCAATAAATGCCATAGCGGCAACGGCTGATGCGGTTATTGCGCATTTGCGGGCGCTGGCTGCCATTGCCCGGATGCAGGCCCAGGGCAGAGCAGTTATCAATGACGCAATCTTCCACAGTTACATCGTGGCTGTTTTGCCAGCTCAGGCCATCGCCGTTGAAATTACTCACGGTGATGCCGCGCATCTCCACGTTCTCGGTATAGCGCAGAAATACTGCTGCCGCATAGTTGCCGTCCAGCGCTTCGTTATCGTCTCTATTGCCTTCGATGGCAAGATTTTCAATCAACACATTTTTGGCGTGGCGGGCTTCGACGAGCGAATGAATTGAAGTGATCGCGGCATTGCCATCGACCCAATGTGCTGCACCCGCCAGGGCATCGAGAAAAATGCGGTTGCCTTCAATCGCCATGATGCTTTGAATGCTGCACTGATGGCCTTCGCCGCCATCGATGTTTTTGCTATGAATGGTGATGCCGTCGCCCACCTGAAAGGCGCTGCTATCGGCGACATCGATATACCAGCGGCAGCCATCGGCATCTTCGTTGAGTTTCACGGTTTGCGAGGCAGGTTTTTCCAGGATGGTTTGCGAGCCGCTGCCGCGCAGCGTTACCGAGTCGGCTAATTGAATTGCGTTGCGCAGTAGATAACGACCGGGAAGTAATTCCACAACACCACCGCCACGCCGCGCGACGTAATCGACCGCGCCCTGGATGGCAAAATGATCGTTGCCACGAAAATGGCCATCGTTGATGCCGACTGTGACGTGGGGCTGGCGGGCTTCGACCGATTTGGTGCTGCGGATGTGAGACAATGGAGGCGTCATGATTCCTTCTTTTTGGTCGTTGTTACGAATCGAGTTCAATATCCAGAATCGTCAAACCGCCAGGCGGCACTTTGGTGCTGACGCCATAGGCTTCGATGGCCTTATGAGAACCATCCGAAAGCGGGGTGATAATTTTGCCTTGTGCATCCAGCAGCTTGCCAGGAAACACGGGGAAGGTGCTCTTGCTGGCAACGTGCCGTATGCGCTTGCGGCTTCTGATATCCGGCTTGCTATATTGCAAGCGGAGGTCGTTGCCGAGCAAAACACGAATCGTGCCGCCGGGCATTTGCAGAGGCAAAAACGGATTGGAAATGTCGGTTGTCAGTTCACATTCGTAGCAAGCGCGGATGAGCCGGGCGCAGGTCTTGATGAAGCCGGTCGAAACTTTGGCGAACACCATTTCCTGTCGCCAGGTGGAAGGGTCTTCGATATAGCGCGGAGTGCCTGCCAGTTCAGGGCTACCGTCGTCTTCGTTTTGATCGGTCAAGATTTCCCGGAAGTTGGTGTAATCCAACCCATAGGCGTGCAAACGTAACGGCTGCGCGGCATTGGCATCTAAAACCGATAAGTCTGGGTTAGCTCTGCCAGGTAGTTGAAAATTCCGTTCATCCAGGCTGGTGCATATGATAGCTCCCCGATCATAAGCTGCAATCGCTTCGATTTCCTCAGCGGCCAGTAAATCGATGTTGGGAATGAAGATCGGCCCGCTCACGGCGTGCAGATCGTCAATGCGCGCTGTGACGCCAATCTGCCCGCCCTCTCTAGCGATTTCGTAAATAGTTTTATGTGGCGACCAGCGCCGGGTTTCGATGTAATCCGGCGGGAAGCTGTTGAGGGCATGATCCGACCAGATAAAGGTGGGCGTCAGCACTTTTTCGGGCAAGCTATCGAAACCTACATCCCAGCGGCGGCGAATCCAACTCCATTCGTCGCTGGTGAGGCCATCGCCCAGGCAAATCATGAAGCCGTCCATAGCGCGAATCAGGCCATCGGCGGTTTGCTGATAGGTGTTGGTGAGGGTGTAGATCTCCCGCTCCACATGGCAGGGCAGGTGAGTGAGGATATCCCATTCTTCCGTGACATCCTTCACACCGTTGAGGCAAATGATTTTGCTCTCGGGTACCGATACCTTCATAAAGCCCGGCATCGTCATGTACTGGTAGAAGCGATAGGGGCCTTCGTTATGGGAGGCACTACCCACACTCGTGGGCAGCGATTCGGCTGCCATATAATCGACCCCGGCTTCGTGCAACTGCTTATAGTCGATGCCATAACGATACACCGATTCAAACGGCTCGCTGCACCAGGAGTTGTTGACGATGATCTTCTTGCCGTCGGCATGCAGGCCATCACAGACTTTCTTGAAGAAAGCGCCCCAACGCCACGAGAGGAAATTCAGCCATTCCAGGCGGTGGTGATCCCAGATATATTCGCCGCGACGCTTGATACCGGCACTATTGCGGTTGGCAACCGGTGCAGTCACTTCGGCGGGCAACTCAACATTGCTGTGATCGACGAACTGCCCGATCATGTCGTCGGAAAAATCGCCGTTTCGTGCCGAGCCGTGAGAGCCTGGCGGGCAGAAATTATCGGCCACATGCACCCCGGAAAAGCCGTAATCTTGCAGCGCCTGGCGCACTTTCTCCACGAAGAAGTCTTCGTAGTAGCTACCATCCTTGAAACGCTTGAGAACGTTGAGGCTGGCGCAGGCCATGCTCCAGGTGCCGATCAATTCCGGGTGGTCGAAGAGCCATTCGCGATGACCGACGTTATAAGGCTCGGGAGCATCAGGTTCGCGGTCAACAAAGACACCCATTAAACCCATGTAAGTATCGGCGCCTCTTGCTTCCAACCCTTGCACCAGGTCGCGCAAATCGTGGTTGGTCCACGGCTGAATTTCACGGATGGTATTGCGAATGTTACCATAGTAGTTGCGATGATCGGGCGGCAGCACGCGAGACTGTTCCATGCCGTTGTGCAGGTGAACGATATCGGGGCTGAAGACAAAAAGCGAAATGCCGTTGGGCTCGAAACCGGTGGTGGAGTAGTATTCCGCCACGCCTTTGTCGTGATGGTCGCGATCGAAACCGATCAGAGGAACCCAAATATGTTTTTCCTGACGGTCGTTGTTGTGAGGCATGGATAATTGTCCTAGT
The DNA here is from genome assembly GCA_036833945.1 of Abditibacteriia bacterium. Taxonomy (GTDB): domain Bacteria; phylum Armatimonadota; class Abditibacteriia; order Abditibacteriales; family Abditibacteriaceae; genus DAITOV01. The sequence goes on along the minus strand of DAITOV010000028.1, from coordinate 9,561 downwards.
GTGATGATAACGATTGATAGAGTTGCTGTGAATCGTTTTTATATTTTAAGGGTCAGGTTACGGAACGAAGGGATTCCAGTTTCTGTTGCAGTAGGCGCGGCCGGACATAGTGGTGGCTGCTAATGAAACGCTACACCAGTTGGTGTCTGTCCAAGGGGTATATTTTGTGCGAGGCTGCCATTTCACGTGACCGTCTGCATAGGCGATGTTTCCACCGTCCAGATGCGGTGTCCAATTTTTGCCTCCTTCAGCAATCGTAGTTCCCATTGCTGCGGGAGTAGCGCGTTCGGCACTCCAGACATTATTCATATCCAGATTCATAATGATTTCGGCTGGGCGTTGAATTTGGGCCTGTGCTAACGGAGTCCAATATTGGGATGCAGTCGTAGTATTGTCAAAATCCCACCTAGAAGTCCCATATCCTCCAAAAGCGGCGTTATACCCGTAATGTGCCCTTACATCGTCGGTAACGGACGGGCAGCGATAAATCTGAACACTTTTCACGTAAGGAAAAGTGGCGTCCATCCAAGTGCGATAATGACCTATTGTGCTGGCACTGTTCATCTGAAAGGCCCCCGATGGTTTTCCGGGATTAGTATCTAACTCGCTGGGAGTGCCGGCTGGATTATTCCAGGCGAAGGCCGGAGGAAATATCTCATCGAAATCTTGGGTGTACTGCATCATTCCCAACCCGATTTGCTTGAGATTGCTCATACAGCTACTGCGCCGCGCATTTTCCCTGGCCCGTGCGAAAACCGGGAACAGAATGGCGGCAAGAATTGATATGATGGCTATGACGACCAATAATTCGATGAGAGTAAAGCCTTTAACTGTCTTTTTCATGTCAATTCCTCCAGATTGCTGAGCTTTGTAGAAGTATTAAGTTTAACGATAAACTAAATTTAGTATACCCCGTTCGCACGGCTTCTAAACATTTTTTTGTTGGGCGTGAAAAAATAATGGAGCAAAGCCGCAAGCAAGTTGCCTTCTCACGAAATACTGCCAGAATCAAAGTTCTGGGAAAATAACGAATAAGGCTTAGAATCTTTAAGTTTGACCAGCCGATACAAAATGGGGCGATCATGGGGACTCCGATACTGAGGCTGTAGCCTCATGATAGAGGAGCCGCCAGAAGAAGCGTATGTTGAATCCAACAATCTTGAAGCCTGTGTTAAACACATGTTTAGTCTGCTGTTAAGGAATGAATGGGTTCCAATTCTTGTTGCAGTAGGCGTAGGTGTTAGATGGCGCTGTGTTGGCATTGGCTAACACACAGTTTCCTGCAACACCCGCGTAAAATTTGGAGCGGGGTTGCCATTTCACATGGCCATCGCCATACGCAAGATTACCGCCTTCCAAATGAGGTGTATATACTTCAACAGAGGATGTTATGGGGCCAAGGCGAACAAGACCTGTCCAGAAATTGCTAGTTTCTGCGACCATAATAATCTCGGCGGGACGTTGAATCTCAGCGGATGCCAATGGCATGCCTAGCTGAGAACCACCACCATACTTACCCCGCTCATTCCAGTATCCACCGAAGGCGGTGCTGTAACCATAGTGAAATCTGGTATCATCCTTCACAGACGGACAGCGAAAAATCTGGATGCTTTTTACATAAGGATGAATTGCATCCGCCCAACTTCGGCAATATCCAGCCTGGATTTGGAAATTTCCCGCTGGGACGGACTTGTCGGTGATACCGCAATCGTTGGCGCTAAAATCCGATGCCCAAGCATACGCCGTCGGGTAACGCTCATCGTAGTCCTGTATATACTGCATGAATCCCAAACCAACCTGTTTGAGATTGCTCATACAGTTAGTGCGGCGAGCATTTTCCCGCGCACGGGCGAAAACTGGGAAGAGAATGGCGGCGAGAATAGCTATAATGGCTATAACGACTAATAACTCTATAAGCGTGAAACCTTTCGATGTATTCTTCATTTCTATTCTCTCCTGCTTTTAGGATGAATTTGCAGATGATGTGATTTGAATGAGCTAATTAGGTTTAACGATAAACTAATCTAAACGTATTATACCCATTTCCCATCAGTTCTAAACATTTTTTTCAGAAAAGGCGATGAAATTAATGACGCAAAGCCTTAATGGCCTCATCTTCCCATGAAATTTCATCTGAATTGGGCACTCTGTTTGTCGCATCCATCGCCTCCACAATTTCCGCCATCGTGGTTTCAAGGGGAATTTGCGGTTGGAAATCGGGAATATCGCGCTGGATCTTATCACCGCTGTAGACATTATTGTGCGCAAAAATATCGCGACACACGCCGTGGGCGGGGATATCGAACTTGATAATATCGCTCAGCGAAATGCCAACCAGTTCCACTTCACGTCCCAATACTTTCATCGCCAAGCGGTGGTGAGCGGCCCAGGAAAAGAACTCGGCTTTTACCAGGTTATAGACTTGCCCTTTGCAGTGCGGGTTTTTGAGCGCCCCGGCGAAGCCCAGGGCGGCGTCTTTCACATCCAGGAACTGGTGCATGGCAACGCCATCGCCGCAAACCAGAATCGGCTTGCCTTTACGGATGCGGTCGATCCATGAAAACTCCCAGGCCACCTGACGCAGCAACCCCATCTTGGGGCCGATGGTGGTTGAAGGCTTGATGATGGTGACCGGAAAGCCTTCACGGTAATAGGCTTCGAGGAAAAGGTTATCGGCAGCCACTTTATTGCGGCCATAATCGGAAATCGGTTCGAGCGGGTGGTCTTCGGTGATGGGCAGCCAATGGGCTTTCACGCCGTAGGTGCAGACTGTCGAACAGTACACCAATTGGGAAACACCGGCAAAGGCGCGCAGGCTGCTGGCGGCATCTTCGCGATTGTAGCAGATCATATCGATGGCTGCATCGAACTTTTCCCGCTGCATGGTGGCTTCAAAAGCCTCGCGGTCTTGGCGGTCGCCCACCAATTCGCGCGCTCCATCGATTTTCACTCCACTCTGGCCACGGTTGTAGCAAGTGACATCGTGGCCCTGTTCCAGGAGTAGTTTAGTGATGCTGACACTGATGTTACCGGTTCCGCCGACAATAACGATTTTCATTTATCATCCCTTTAAGTGCGTTGTGCCGAAAAACAGATAAGGAATATACATGCTTGGCCTGTCGGCAACTACTGAAAAAAACTAATGGATTGTACTCCCGTCGTAACAATTCAATAAAGTTTGGCGTTAAACTTTATTTTGATAACGAACGTTCGCAAATATCTCCTATACTCAGGGAGATTTCAAAAGGGAGCCAGGCATTGGGAGTAACAGTCGCGGATGTCGCCAGAGTCGCTAAAGTTTCAGCCACCACGGTTTCACTGTGTTTTCAGGAAGAATCGCGCATTTCAGAGAAAACGCGCGGGCATGTGTTGGGAGTGGCCTCTCAATTGGGCTATGTTCCCAACCAGTTCGCGCGCCGCTTGCGTGCCGGTAAAACGCGACTCATCGCTTTGCTGGTGGCCGAGATGCACTCTCCCTCCATCATCGATATCATCTCCGGTGTCGAGCGAATCGGCATCGAAAACAACTACAACGTGTTGGTATTCAATACTTTCCGCAATATCGAAATTGAACGCCGCATCGTGCAATCGGTCTCTGAATTAAACGTAGAAGGTATCATCGTGATGGCAAGCGAGGAAGAGAATCCCAAGCTGCTTCAACTGGCACAAGAACGCTTTCCGTTGGTTTACCTCAATTCCCTGCCACCGCTGACCCACCGCAGCCATATTATCTACGATATGGAAGCCATCAGCCGTATGGCGATGGAGTATTTGCTGCGTCTGGGGCACCGGCGCATTCTATTGGTGAATAGTGAAGAAAGCTCCAAGAACTTCAGTTCATTTGCCTTGCTGGAAAGAGAGTACCGCCGCATATTAGAGCAAGAAGATATCCCTTTCGACCCCGCCCTCATCCGCTATTCCGGTACCACGATTCAAGATGGACAAGCAGCAGTTGAAGCGGCATTGAGCGATGGAGTGGAGTTTTCGGCAGTGCTGGCGATCTGCGACGAAGCAGCTTTGGGCGCCATTGAGTGCCTGGAAAGCCACGGCAAAAAAGTGCCGGAAGACGTTTCGGTTTTAGGCATCGATAACATTGATATTTCGGCACTCTCGCGTATCGGCCTGACAACAATCGCCATTGAAAACACGACTTCGCAGGAGAAAAACCTGGGAGTTATTGCTGCCCGTGCGCTGTTGGCTGAGATTGAGCAAGGAGAAGAAGCGACAACAATCTCCATCGCCCTGAAACCCCGCCTGGCCGAACGGCGTTCTTGCCGTGCAATTTAGCTTACTTTGTGTTCTATGCGGTAAAGAAGAAACGTCCATGTAGATACTGTGTTTTTTTCTTGGGGTCAACGTCAATTTTCCTCAAGCATTTTGTGCTTGATATTGCGGGTCATAAGCCTTTCCAGAACGCACCACCTTAAAGGCTAAAATGAGGAGCTTTCTTGCAACGGCGACAAGAGCTAATTTCTTGGCCTTGCCTCTTGCGGTCAGGCGTTGGTAAAAGTCCTTGAGAGGGCCAGTGCACCTGATAGCGCTCAGTGCTGCCATATAAGCAGCCCGGCGTAATCGCGCATTGCCGATCTTTGAGATGCAAGCTGTTCTTTTCACACTGGTCCCCGACTCGTGCTGTTGGGGGGCGATGCCGGCATGGGCCACCAGCTGGCGTGGTTCCATAAAAGAAGCCAATCCACCGGTTTCACCCATCAAAACGGCAGCGATTATGCCTCCAACTCCAGGGATGCTTTGGAGCAGTTCGTAACATTCTTGCCACTCAGGTTGCTCCTTCAGTTTCTTCTTGAAGGTGTCATCGAGATCCTTGACTTGTTGCTGCATGAAGGCAATATGTTTTTTAACGGTTTTAAGCACCTCCTTGGGTGTGCCGGGCCGCCTTTCCAAAGCATGAAGCCGATTCTTTTCTTCGGTCAACATGGCGATAAGAGCTTCCCGGTGACGCATCGTGATCTGCAATGCCTCCATCTCCAGAGAAGGGGGTTCCCAGAGTGGCAAAGGCATGGTCGCTGCAAAACGGGCAATCAAATTGGCATCGGTGCGGTCGGTTTTGGAGCGCCGCAAAGTCATATTGGCAAAAGCTTTGATTTGAGCCGGGTTAACGACATTGACCCGGATTCCCTTCTCATGGAGATAAAGAGCACATTCTTCCCAGTAAACACCAGTAGCTTCCATCACGGCATGAGTCTGGGACAGAGGAACGTCGTGAGTTTTGAGCCATTGGAGAAGCTGTTTATAGCCTTTGGACTCATTGGCAAAATCGAGAGCTTTGCCCACGGGGGTTCCCTCTACAAGGAGTTGAACCGTGAAAGTCTGGCTGGAGATGTCGAGTCCAACGCAGTAACGCGAGCACGGTTGAGTGGGAGTATGGGTTTTCATGGCAATGTTTTCAAAAAGTAAACGCCTTGGCTTCCTCACAGCAAATTCTTGTGAATGCAGACTGTAGCAAGCTTTGTAGAGCTCGACCGTGTCTTAAGATACTGTTCTGAGTGGAGAAAGCAGTGAAATCGGCCTTATCTACACACGGACTTTAAAATCCAAGAGACGCGACAGGCTTATTGATTCCACACTGTTTTCCAGAATTGAAAAAACTGGAAAACATCCTAAAAGCATATAATTTTCTATATACAAGAGACGCGATTTATCGCGTCTAGGCGTATTAATTTGTGAAGCATCGAGTTTGGTCAGAGGCTCAGACGCGATAAATCGCGTCTCTACAGAATGGCCATGTAATTAGATAGTACAGAGCCAATTGCATAACCATAATCCTAAACCAATCCCTGATTTGTCAGTTTTAGTTTTTGCAGATCGACGCCTATCTTCCGGTTTGCCTGGATGATATTTTGGCGGAGCTGTTGCTGGTTTTTCGTGTTGCCGGTGCGCTGATTCTCCTGATAGGCGGCAATAGCCAGAATTGTCAGTAACTGCAGGCTTTGGGCGAATTCCTGTTTTTTAGCGTTACTCATGGCTTGAATTTTGGAATTCAACGCCAGAGCATTTTCCATTTTCCGACGTTGGGCCTGGGTTGCCGTGCGGTTGCCGTCATTTTGTTTGTGGACGATTTGCCAGTTGGCAACCAGATAGGCCGTGGCTGCATCGGCAACGTTGTTATTGGTGAGTCCCACCTGTCGAACCAGCTTGTTATATTCGCGTTGCAATTGCCCGGAGTTGAGAATTTTGAGGAATTGCCCTCGCTTTTTGGAATCGTTAGGGGCCAGTTGTCGGGCGAAACTTTCGTGGACTTTCCGCGTGACATCTGCTGAGGGAGTAAAAGCCAATTTTGCGCGCTGGCTGGCCGTGGCGGTTTTTTGAGTGGTGGCAGATGTTTTACGAGTCGTTTTTTTGCTTTTGCCAGACTTTGTAGCATTAATCGACGATTGCATGATCGAGGACGAAAGCATCGGCCCCACATAATCAGGGACGGGGAAAGCATAGGCACTGCCATCATACATCTGGCTTCGCGCTGGTAGGCAGAGGAAAAGCAGTGTGCAGTAGAGCGCAAATTGCGAAAAGTGTTTGAGTCTCATCGGTAGCCTCCTGATAAAAGACGAAAACCGAGCGACTTTTATGCCGCTCGGCTTTCATTCTGTTCAAACAACAGGCTCAATTTATTCTTCGTTTTCCGGGCTGATCCAGCACAGGTTCAGGCATTTGGCGGCATTGGCTTCATCCAGACGGCCAATTGGAGTTGTCAACGGCGCGTTGTGCAGGAGGTCGGGATCGGTCGCCGCTTCGTTGGCAATCGAGATCATGGCATCGCAAAACGCGTCCAGCGTTGCCTTGGTTTCGGTTTCGGTCGGCTCGATCATCATCGATTCCTTGACGATGGTCGGGAAGTAGACGGTGGGGGCGTGGAAACCGTAGTCGGGTAGGCGCTTGGCGATATCCCAGGCCGAAACGCCATATTCGCTGCGCAACTTGGAGGCGCTCAGCACGCATTCATGCTTGCAACCGTTGGGGTTGGCGGTTTCGTAGGTGTCTTTCAGGCGCGCCAGAATGTAGTTGGCGGATAGAACGGCATCGCTCGAAACACTGGTGAGGCCATTGCCGCCGTGGCGCAGAATATAGGTCAGGGCACGCAGAATGACACCGGCGTTGCCGCGAAAACCGTGCAGGCTGCCCACGGCTTCGGGGCGGTCCCAATCCCAGGAGAAGCTGCTGTCATCGTTCTTCTTGACATGGGGGATGGGAAGGAACGGAATCAGAATGTCGCGCACTGCCACCGGCCCGGCACCGGGGCCGCCGCCGCCGTGGGGGGTGCTGAAGGTTTTGTGGACGTTGAAGTGCATCACATCCACGCCCATATCGCCGGGGCGAGCTTGGCCCAGAATGGCGTTCATGTTGGCACCGTCCATGTAGACCAGCGCGCCGTTTTCATGAGCCAAGTCGCATAAGGCTTCGATTTCAGCTTCGAAAACACCCAGCGTATTGGGGTTGGTAATCATGACTGCAGCGACATCGCTGCCCATCGCGGCGCGCATGGCGTCCATATCCACGTTGCCTTCGGCGTTCGATTTCACCGTGGTCACACTGTAACCGCAACGTGCCGCCGAAGCGGGGTTGGTGCCGTGAGCCGAGTCGGGAACCACGATGCGGGTGCGGGTTTGCCCTTCGCCGCGCTTGGCATGGAAAGCGCGAATCATCAGCAAGCCGCAGAACTCGCCCTGCGCGCCAGCCAACGGTTGAACGGTGGCGGCATCGAGTCCGCTGATTTGCGCCAACACTTCCTGGGCGCGCCACAGAACTTCGAGCCAGCCCTGCGCCGTGCTTTCATCCTGCAAGGGATGCACGCCCGCAAAGCCCGGCAGCGCGGCGACGAGTTCGTTGATTTTGGGATTATATTTCATCGTACACGAACCCAGTGGGTAGAAGTGTGTATCGATGGAAAAAGTCTGCTGTGAAAGCCGCGTGAAGTGGCGAACGATGCCGTGCTCGTCGAGCTCGGGCAAGTCGAGCGTTTCGCGTGCGGCGAACGGCAATGCAGCCTCCGGCACGTCGAGCGGCGGCAGATAATCGCTGGCCGACCCCGGATCGGAAATTTCAAACAACAGTGGTTCGGAGAGATAAAAAGACATGGGCTTAGATCTTAGAGCTTAGATCTTAGGATTTAGGCCAGGAGTCATTCGGTGGCTAAGTCCTAAACGCTAAGTTCTCTTATTTGACGGCCTCGCGGAGAGTATCAGCCAGGAGTTCAATTTCTTCGCGGGTGCGTTTTTCGGTGACGCAGAAGAGGGCGGTGTTTTCGAGTTCCGGGTAATCGGTACCCAGAGCATAGGGGCCGGTGATGCCGGCGTTTTGCAGGGCGGCGTTGACTTGTGCTACCGGCACCGGTAGTTTGAGGGCGAACTCGTGGAAGTTGCCGCCGGAGAAGGCGAGTTCTACGCCGGGAATAGCCTGCAACTGCTCGCGTGCGAAAGCGGCTTTATGGAACGACTGCGATGCGGCTTCGCGCAGACCGCTGGCACCGACAGTGGCCACATAGATTGTGGCGACAAGCGCGCAGAGCGCCTGGTTGCTGCAGATGTTGCTGGTGGCTTTTTCGCGGCGAATGTGTTGTTCGCGGGTCTGCAAGGTGAGCGTGAAGCCACGGTTGCCCTTGGCATCGACGGTCAGGCCGACCAAACGGCCCGGTGCCAATCGGGAATATTTCTGCTTGCAACAGAAGAGGCCAACGCCCGGTCCTCCGTAGGTGATGGGCAAGCCCAGCGATTGACCGTCGCCGATGGCGATATCGGCATCGTAGCTGCCCGGAGCCGGAAGCACGCCCAGCGTGAGCGGGTTGAAGACGGAGATCAGCAATGCGCCTGCAGCATGAGCAGCATCAGAAATTGCCTGCGCATCTTCGAGCACACCCAGGAAGTTGGGCTGCGCCAGCACTACGGCCGCGACGTCGCCTGCTTCAAGTTCGGTTTGTAGCGCCTGGCTATCGATAGCGCCGGTTGCTTTGTCGTAGGCGACTTCGACGATTTCATACGGTAAGCCCTGCAGATATGCCTGTGCCACCCGGCGATAAGCCGGTGAAAGGTTCTGTGGCAAGAGCAAGCGCTTGCGTTTGGTGGCGGTTGCCGCCAGAATCAGCGCTTCGGCCAGTCCGGTTGCGCCGTCATAGAGGCTGGCGTTGGCCATTTCCATTTCGGTGAGGCGGCACACCAGCGTCTGGAATTCGTAGATTACCTGCAGCGTGCCCTGCGAGGTTTCGGCCTGGTAGGGAGTGTAGGCAGTGACGAATTCGCCGCGCGATGCGATAGCCGAAACGGCAGCAGGCACGTAGTGATCGTAGAGACCGGCACCGAGGAAGCTGATGGCGCTATCGACGTGGGTGTTCTTGGCGGCCAATGAAGTAAAAAGCCGTTTGATAGCCAGCTCAGAGAGGCCGTTTTCCATTTCCGCGAAGGCGTTGCGGGCCTTTTCGCGCAGTCCGGCGGGAATATCGGCAAACAGTTCATCGGCGCTGCTGATGCCGATAGTTTCGAGCATCGCGGTGCGGTGGGGGGGGGTTAAGGTAGAGTAGGGCATGAGGTTGAGGGGATGGAGGTTGGAGGCTGG
>DAITOV010000027.1:21379-26031 GCA_036833945.1 Abditibacteriia bacterium | reverse complement strand
ACGACTCGCTCTGCGGGGCTTCAACGTTTTCGGGAATGGAATTTTCTGCAGTAGCCACGTAAAGATTATAGCGAGAAACCGGCAGCCCGCGCTTCTTCGGGTGTATTAAGGTTGGTGAAAATTTTCTGCGGATCACCGAACGGCAGCCACTGCGCCTCTTCGAGAAAATGCACCTCGAGTGGTGCCAGCACCTGCTCCATGCGCCGCACCCGTTCACCGGTTAGCTCTTTTTCAAAAACCGGCAGGCAAGATGGGGCATAAACCGCATGTAACGGTTGTGCTTGTCCACCCATACGCGGCAAGGCAGCATCACAATCGGTGAGTTGGCCGCAGAGAAACTGAATCGCTTGCACATTGAGAAATGGCAGATCGCAAGCGACACAAAACACCGGTGCCTGATAATGCCGGAGAGCGGCATGAACCCCGCCAAGAGGGCCTTTGCCCGGATAGGTATCAAAGATCGACGGCACATGAGCCGCCTGTGCCACAGCAGTATCGGTGGTCACAATCACGACATCCTGGAACAGGGAACGCAGTAATTGGGTGATATGGAATACGAGCGGCGCACCGTCTTGCTGTAATAACGCCTTGTTTTGCCCCATGCGCCGGGAAGCGCCACCGGCGATGACGGCAGCCGACTTAACAGACAGCGTCATAAGAAAATTCAACGGTGCGCATCGCGTGATAGAGACTGCATGTTCGATGTAACCGGTTCTTCTACATACTCCAGCAGTTTGTCTTCATCAACAACATCGAGTTCCCAGTCATCGTTTTCATTGACTTCAGGATCGTCATCGTTCTCGACTGCTACGCGCCGCCGCGCCCGAGTAAATACATTGCGCTGGTTATAGAAGGCAAATGCCAAGGTGATGACAAAACAAAGTTCAACGATTTGAGCGAGACGCTCTTCTATAATCGGATTGAAATTGAGCACTTCGGCCATGCGCAAGACCTGCAACAGCACAAGAATGACACTGGCCGTTATCAGCAATCGCCATGTCCGCCCAAAACCTCCGCTGCGCAGCAACTTATACATATCAATCGCCAGCACGGCAGCGATGATACTAAATCCAAAGGAGAGGAAGGTGAGTAACCCCAACGGCGAATCGGCGGAGGCGTTCATGATGTTTTCATTATGGCATAAATGACGACTTTCAATCGACCCTAATCAGCAGTTTCCAGCAATTCCACCCCACCGGCGATCAATGGTGCGATGAAAGAACGGTAGTCGGCAGGCCAGCGGGCATCGGTCTCAATCTGTTTCTGGGCTTGCTGAGCTTGTGTTTTGTTCTCGAAAAGTCCAAAACTCGCGGCACCACTTCCACTCATTTGAGATTTCAATGCACCATTTTCGTGCAATAATTGAACTGGAAGTTGTGTGTCTATGCCCAAATTCTGTGCCGCTGCAACGAGATCGTTACCTAAATTGGCAGCAATTTTTGATAACTCACCAGTCTGCATCGCAGCGATTAATCCGGGAGTATCACGTCGCGATTCCATCTGCAGCTCATCGAACTCGCGATACACCGCAGGAGTGCTGGCATGCTGTGTGGGTTTGATCACAACAACCCAACCCGTCAACGGCGCTAAAGGCGTCAGCTTTTCGCCGATGCCTTCCATCAATACGCAACCTCCGCGCAGGAACAGCGGCATGTCCGCTCCCAGGCTGGCTGCGATTTCATCTAACTGCTCGCCACTCAAGGGAGTCTCGAAATATTCGTTGAGCGCCAACAGGGTGGCAGCCGCATTTCCACTGCCTCCGCCCAACCCGGCACCGACGGGGATTTTTTTATCGAGAGTAATGCGAATACCGGGAAAATAGCTCCGCTTGCCTTCCAGTGCTTTGGCCGTTTGAAGCCAGGCACGTGCCGCTTTCAGACAGAGGTTGTCGTCGCCGCCCAAACTCGCGTCGCTACAACGCAAGGAAAGCCCCGATGAACCCGACATATCGATGCTGATGGTATCGTAGAGGCCGATGCAATGCACCACGCTTTGGAGTTCGTGATAGCCATCGGTGCGGCGCGACAAAATATCGAGAGAGAGATTGATTTTAGCGGGCGAACGATAAAGCAGCATAAAAAGGAGAGGTTATGGGTTATGGGGTTTTAGGTTGCGGGCGAGGAGAGCGAACTCTTCCAGGGAAAGGGTTTCGCCGCGTCGTTGCGGATCGATATGGGAAGCTGCCAGTGCCGTTTGGAGAAACTCTTTATCGGTGGTGACACCGCGCAAGGTATTGATTAACTGTTTGCGGCGCTGGCCGAAGGCGGCGTTAACCACGCGCCAGAAGAATTTTTCATCTTCGAGTTCAATTTTCGGTTCCCGGTGCAGCTTGACGTGGATGACAGCCGAAGAAACATCCGGCGGCGGCCAGAATGCGCCGGGAGCCAGGTTGAGAACGATTTTCGTATCGCTGTAGAGTGCCGCCATAATTGCCATCGGGCCATATGCCTCGGTGCCAGGGGAGGCGATTAACCGTTGCGCCACTTCCTTTTGCAGCATGAGAGTTGCGGTGTTCAGGTGTAAACGCCATTCCTCATATACCCGGCGCAGAAATGGTTTTGAGATGGAATAGGGCAAATTCGCCACGATTTTCACATTTTCATCGGGCAGCCCCAAAACGTCCCACCCGGTTCGAAGAGCATCGCCCGGAATCAGGCAAAAATGTGCGTCGGTAATCTTCGAAGGCAGAAATTCGGCTAATGCCTTGTCTTTTTCAATAGCGACCACCTGGGCGGCATTCGCCACCAGGCGACAAGTCAGGGCACCCAACCCGGAACCGATTTCGAGAATGTGATCTTCGCTTTGCACATCGGCCAGGGCCACGATGCGATCGAGCGCGTTTTTATCGACCAGAAAATTCTGGCCCAGGGTGCGGTTGGGGGCCGCGCCCAGTTCGCTTAGCACGGCACGGGTGGCGGTGCGGGTGGCAGGGTCGTAGCTCAAGGGATTTGCAATCTTCATACACTCATTATGAGTTTAGCGCAAAGCCGGGAGAAGGCTTCCTGCGGCAGGCTTGCTATAATGAGCAGACGAGTAAAATGATGAAAAACCGTTTTCGTATTACCTTTCACGCCGCTCTTGCCCTGGCAATCGGCATTTCCTTTCTCTCAGGCTGCGGTCGCGGCGCCAAACCGGAAGAGAAGCGTGCCGATCCCACCGCCGATGGCTCGGCACCTGAAATCGTGGTTATCGCCGGTAAACCCGGCAGCAATTGGAAAGCTGCCAAACAGGGAGCCGAAGATGCCGCCAAGGCACTGGGGGCCACCATCAAATGGCATGAATTGAAGCCCAAAGACCTGGTTAAACAGCAAGAAAAAATTATCGAAGATGCCATCAAAGGCACTACCGCTAGCGCGATTCTGGTTGCCCCGGTCGATCCGACGGAATTGGTGCCGCCCATCAATAAAGGCGGCAAGAAATACGTGCCGACTGCGGTCTTCGATTCACCGGCCTACACCAAGTTCAGCCTGAGCTATATTGCCGACGATGCTGCACAAAGCGAGGCACTGAAAGCCAAACATGCCGGTGCAGTCATTGCCAGCGGCACTGCTGCTGATATTGAAAGACTGCAACGCGGCGAGGTGAAGGCTCTCATCGTTCCCGACCGCTACACCATGGCCTACGAGGGAGTAAAGGCAATTATGGACTATCGCAAGCAGAATCCGCCCAAAAAACAAATCGAAATTCCACCGGTACTAATAACCAAAGAGAACTTGAATCACCCCGAAAGCCGGCGAGTTCTGGCTCGGTAAACTCCCAACCAATAAAAAAGCCACCGCATGAATGCTGTGGCTTTTTTATTTTTCAGAGGCAAGTGCTATTGATCCGCAGGGTCGCCGTAGGGGTCTTCACTGGCCGGGCGTACATCGCCAAAAGGTGAATGGTTCGCGTTGGAAGCGCCTTCCTGATCGGCGGGGTCGCCAAACGGGTCTTCGCTGGCGGGGCGGACATCGCCAAAGGCGGAATCGGAGCCACGCCCTCCGGAATCGGCGGGATCGCCGAACGGATCTTGGCTGGCCGGGGCGATATCGCCATAATTATCATCGTGGGCGTAGTCGTGATCCTGGTTATAACCGCCAAAATCCTGCCCGCCTTGCTGGGCGTGCTGTCCGAAAATATTCCCTAAGACATTGAGAATTTCATTTGAATCGTAGGCAGGGCCGGGTGTATCGGGCGAAGAATGATTTTGAATTTGTTTGGCAATTTGCCCGAATAAGAGATCGAGTGGGTTCATGGGAACTCTCCTGAAAGGTTGCGTTTAGCGAACGAGGAAGGCAGGCTCGCCGCCTTCGTAATTGGGCTGGCCGGGGCCATAGCCGCCAAAGCCCTGACCGGTTTTCTGGTTGTTATAACCGGCGTAGTTGCGGTATTGTTCGGCTTCTGCCGCCGGAATCTGAATGGGTTGGGCGGGGGGAGTTACCCACTGGAATTCGCCGGTTTTTAAATTCCGGTAGTAGATGCGACCGTTTTTCGATTGGAAATATTTACCCTGCGGCCCTGCCTGAGCCGGTGCAGACTGGCGCTTTTTGTAGATGTAATAGAGGGCAGCCGCACCCGCCAAAATAGCGACTTTTTGCTTGGTAGAGAGTCCCTGCTGTTTGGGCTTGGCCACCGGTTGGTTTCGGTTCATGCCCGGCGGGGGCACGGCTTCG
>DAITOV010000027.1:0-21369 GCA_036833945.1 Abditibacteriia bacterium | reverse complement strand
TTGTTGCCCGCCACCACCACAACCAGCTAAAAGTGGTGGTATAACCAGCGATGCAGACAGTAATAAAGCAGTAGGACGCAACGCTTTGCTTCGAGAAACGTCTGTGTTCATGAGCTTACTCCTGGAAAAAATATAAGTTCGCCGCCAACACGCCCCCTGTAGCGTGTTTTTTCGTAAAGTTGGATAATTGCAAAGCCAATGCCGATCGTCGTACTTTTCCACGCCGCAGATATCGTTAAAACAGTTGTTAACCAACCTATTTATGAATGAACATCAATTGAATATCGAACCCGAATACGAGGCTACCGGCTCTGGAGTATGTGGAGTTTTAAAAACCGGTTTGCTTCTGGTCGGCGCGGCTGTCGCCGGCGCGGCGGTTGCCAATGCGCTCATTGCCTCCAACACGCCCAATATCGGAACCCGTTTAAGCGGTGTACTCAATCGCGTTCCACTGCGCTACGGCGATGCCGCCTATATGGTGGGCGGTAGTGGCTCTCCCATTCTCCTTTTACACGCGCCGCGTCCGGGTAATTCGAGCACGGAATGGGAAGAGAATTTTGATGCGCTCTCCCAGCATCACACCGTATACGCGCTCGATTTCCTGGGTTGGGGCCTCTCCGACAAACCGCGCCATGTGCTGCGCCCCAACGATTACATCGAACAGATTCGCGATTTCGCGGAGAACGTGATTGGTGAAAAATGCGCCGTTATCGCTTCAGGCGAAGCAGCCGTATATGCTCTCCATGCCGCAGAGCGGGCTCCTGAACTTTTTTCCGGCCTGGCACTGGTTTGCCCGACCGACCACATTGAGAGCGATGCTTCCGACGAGCCTGTTGCCAACCCTGAAGAGCGCAACCTTCTTTACAAACTATTTACCCTGCCCGTCATCGGCACGGCGCTTTCCAATTGGCTCACCGCCCGGCCCCAACTGGAAAGCAACGCTCAAGGCAATTTGTTTTTCGAGCCGGCGCAGGTTACCCCCGGTCGTATTTCGCGCATGCACATCGCTGCCCACCAGCCAGCCGCCCAACAAGCCCATGCCGCTTATTTTTCGGGGCTGCTGGGCATCAACTGGCGCGCAGCATGGAGCAATTTAGAGTTACCAACACTTTTAGTGTGGGGCCGCAACGCTCCTGAATTTATCAATGCTCCCGAATGGCTGGCACTCAAACCCGATGCTCGGCTGGAAGTGTTCGATAATGCGCAGTTGCTGCCCCACGTCGAGCATGCCGGGGACTTCAACCAGCGCATCCTGAAGTGGCTGGGCTGACCTGAAGCATGGGCTTCTGGAAAGTGTTGAAGGGCCTATCGGCGGCGGTGGTGGTTGCCGCCGCTGCCTTTGGCGCGTGGTACTGGTTCAAAAGCCGCCCTCCGCAAATTCCCCCTCCCGAAAGCCGCACGCTTTTTCGTGGCATCCACTACGAGCGCACCGTTCTTAACCGGCCCCGTCCCCTGGTCGTTCATACCCTACATATTGACCTCAAACAGCCTGGCATTGGTTTTCTGGTAACACCTCCCGACAATGACGGAAAACTGCCTCTCAAAGCACGCAAAACCTCGGAATTTTTAGAAGGACACCAGGCCCAGTTAGCCATCAACGGCGATTTTTTCGAGCCGTGGCACTCGCGGTTCATCTGGGATTACTACCCCCATGTCGGCGACCCGGTGCAGGTCTTAGGCATGGCCGTTTCGCAAGGAAAGACGTATGCTCCCGGCAATGAGCGCTGCCCGGTTCTGGCTTTCGACGAGCAAAACCAGGCCCGTATTTTTCATACCCCTGCCGATCTTCACAAAACCTGGCCGCAAAAGCGGATTTTCAACGCCATATCCGGCCACCGCCTCCTGGTGAGAAACGGGCGTTCACTCACGCCTCATGAATGGTACAAGGACCACGCTCATCTCCATCCCCGCACCGCTCTGGGGTTAGATAAAGAGCGGCGCAAACTCATCATCATCGTAGTCGATGGCCGCCAGCCCGGCTACAGCGAAGGAGTTTCGTTTCAGGAACTTGCTAACTTGATGCTCAAAGCCGGTGCGCACACCGCCATGAATATGGATGGCGGCGGCTCCACTACGCTGGTGATGCAGGGAGAAGACGGCAAAGCGGACATTCTTAACTCACCGATAGATAACCGGATTCCAGGCAGGGAGCGGCCGGTGGCGAATCATCTGGCGGTTTTTGCGCAAGAAAAAACGGACGGCTGAAGCAGCCGTCCGCAGTCTGCCTCTTGTTTAAGATTATTTCACCACAGGAACTGCATTGACTTCCAGTTCGGTAAAGGCAGTCGCACCGTCGGTAACACCTAAGATGAAAGCGACGCTGGTTGCACCTGCAGGCACCCGGGCGGAAACCATAACCGGCTGCCAATCGGGACCCGGCGGCACAATGATTTGCACATCAGAGCTACCATCACCCACCCAACCGGATTCATTGCGGAAACGCAAGTTGAATGATGAATTGGTTTCGCTAAGAGTTTTTACCCAACCTGAGGCAAAGATATTTTGCTGGTTTTTCAGGTCGATATTCTGGATGAAGGACACCGCATTAGGGCCACGTGGTGAATATTCCGATTTCAGCATCAACGCCGGGCGATTCTTTCTTCCTTCAGTTGGAGATAGTTGCGCGCGACCGTAACGGCTCCAGGTCGACCAGCCTGTCGGTACGCCCACCGTTTGCCAATCGGTTCCAGGAACGGACGCGTCTTTATCATTTTTCGCTTCAAAATCGCTGTTAACGAGTAGATTCGGCGGTTTGTTTTGTTGTACCCAGAGCCAGTCGTGTAACGATTGAGCGACCGCCTGGTTAGGAAGTACACCTGAAATTTCTTGTATCGCCTGTCGTAGCTGGCCAGGATTGTGTTGTTGATACCATTGCAACAGATTTAAGATACCCGATACGGCGGGTGTATCCAGAACCTGAGCGTCGGTTTGCAAAATCGGTCGCCTCATTTTTTCGGTTAAGCCCCGCAGGTTTTCACCTAATAAGTCCTGCCTCTGGAAAGCCTCTTGCCAATAAACATTCCGTTCTCCAATCAGCGCACCAAGCCTTTTCAGTTCGTCAATTGCTTTGCGGGCATCGGCTGTATTTTGAATCGGCAGTGAGGAAATCGCTTTGGCGTCGGCATAACCCAATACCGCGTAATTGGCGTATTTCAATCCCGCCTTGATAATACCGATGCGTTTTTGTTCGAGCGCGACAGAGGTTTCTTTTTCCGCTTCGCCCAACAACTTCATGCCTTCCCGGGCCGCTTCGGGGGAAATGGAAACGGCTTGCCGTGCGATATTACGAAAGACCCAGCCTCGATGTCCGGCACGCGGCGTATTCCAGGAACTTTCCAGTAATTGGAAGTATTTTTTCATGGTAGGCGCCGCCGTTCCGAACATTTTGCCGTAGAACTCATCCAGCAATCCGTCCACATCCTGTTCATGCCGCCACTGCATTTGTGCAAACGCCCAGATCATGGGAGCGGTATGGGGTAAGAACGTATACACCTCGGTATACATCCCTTCAAAGCCCAACGATTTATCAAACTTCAATTGCTCGGCCATGGTGTGGGGATACACACGCGGCACGAACGTGCCCAGGCCGTAATAATCGTAGCGGGATATATGCTTGACGTGTTTGGCCCAGGCACGAGTCAACTCCTGATCGGCCTGTTTCAATTCAGGATCGTACCAGAGGGCACTGTTTTCGGTAATGTATCCGAATACGTTGTCTTCAAGCTTGGGCACGTCGTTGGGCAGAAAACGGGCGATGCTGTAAATCAAGACGCCGATGTATTTGTCGGGATGAGTTTTCTTGACTTCTTTCGCAACAATATTGATGAACTTGTAAAAGCGATCCGAAAAACGCCGGTTGGCATAATCGGTGGGCGAAGAATCCATCGCGCGGCTGTTTGCGTCGCCGCACATATAGATAATATCGTCCATGCCCAACGAGAAAGAATCCTGGCGCGGATTGTCGTTAAAGTATTTCCGAATATATTCAACGGTGATCCGTTGCACATCCTTGTTCCCAACACTGGGCCACCACAAACGATAACTGTCGCTGGGTGGAATCCAACGCTTTCCGTTGACTAACGGATAATATTCGGGATGTGTTTTGGCGTATTTCGAGGGAGGAAAGATACGATACATCTGGTTCTGGAAATTGCGGCGCGGCACCACTTCGCTTTGCACCGTTTTGTTGCGCAGATTCCAGGCTGCCCAATTATCAAACCAGGCATGCCCCGACCAGATACGAGGCGACGTATCCGGTACCGAGACAATGCTTTTGGCATCGACCACAAAATTCCCCGGTGTTTTATTGAGCGGAACATACTCCCAATCGTCGCCAGGCGCAAACCACCGCACGCCTAACTGATCTTGCAAAAAAGAATACACCGCAAATGCGGTCGGCGATGGATAACGTCCATTAAAATAAATCGCATTCTCTCTCACCTTAATGGAATACGATTCGGGGTTCAGCTTTGCCGACGGCAAATCGGTCGCAAGCGTAGCAGCGGTTCTTCCGACATGCAGAGTAACACTACCCGTCGGTTGCCCATCATTAACCAGGGGTAGAGTCACACCGGTTATCTTCTGGATGTACTTTTGTAAATCCTGCGCGGCAGTCGCAACCGGTTGGGGCGCTTTTGCCTGTAAAACGATGGTGGCATTGGGTTTGCCGTCTTTAACCAACGTCAATGGCTTTGCATCAGCGAACGTTAAAATCAGGGCAAGTAGAAAGAATTGTGCTGTGAAAATTTGAAAGTATCTGTTCATAAAATCAATTACTATAGGGGTTCCAGGCACTCGATGCAGTTGGTGGAGTATTATAAAACCACGCGCAGTTGCTTCCGGCGACACATTTGCGGGCCTCACTCAAAACTGCACTCGATTTCAACCACTTACTGTGGCCGTCGGCAAATGTGATGTTCACTCCCCCGAAATGCCGGCCTGAATTGAAGTCGGCAGTGGGCGAAGTCGTATAGAAGGGCAAACCCAACGCTCCCGAACCCGGCAGCCAACCCCAACCGCTATTGGGCGTAATGACACGATCCGGCAGGGTGCGATAGTTGTATGAATCCATGATGACGTAGATGCGCGCCGGTTCATTAATCGATGCCATTTTCACGGGTGAAAAGGCAACGCCGCTATCGCCTTCGTTCGGGCCACCCGGAAAATAGCGCCCATCGCGCAACATGAGATAGTTGGCACCGTAATTGTAATATGTCGGTTGCGGACGCCCCTGGGCGTCACGAGGATGCTGCGTCGACGAGGGGCATAAGTAAATTTCACTGTTTTTGGTGTAGGGATAAATAGTTTGTGGCCACAACCAGGTCGTTCCCGACGTCCAGTTGAAGCCATCCGGGGGTGTTTGGGCAATCGAGATATTACCCGCAGGATACTGCTCATCGTAATCCTGCGTGTACATCATCAATCCCAACCCCATCTGGCGCATATTACTCAAACAACTGGTTCGCCTGGCATTTTCCCGTGCCCGGGCAAAAACCGGGAACAGAATCGCCGCAACAATTGATATTATCGCGATAACAACTAATAATTCTATTAAAGTAAAACCTTTGCGTAACACCCAAGAGTGCTTCACGGATGCTCTCATTTCACGACCTCCTTGTCTCGATGGATTATTGTACCACCGGGAAGCGGCATCTTAACTTTAATATCGGACAGAGAATTAATAAATCAGACATTATTTCTATTCTTACGATATTCGCTGGGAAGACAGCCAAAATGTTGGCGGAATAAAACGATCAATTGATTGTGGGAAAGACCGGCGTACTTGGCGACGTATGCAATTTTCATATCGGTATGTCTCAATAAATTTTCGGCAAATTCCTTTCTTTTATCCGTAAGATGATGATGAAAGGTCACGCCGTATCGTTTTTTGAAAAGCGTTTTGAAGTTGGTAGGAGATAGCCCTACCCGTCGCGCCATCTTGTCCACGGTGAGTTGCTCACTTAAATGCGCATCGATATAACGCAAAGCAAATTCAAGAGAATCGACCGTACCAATAATCTCCTGAGGATAATCCCGTTCGACAGTCGGTTTAATGAAATTTCCGGCGTTCGCTTCCTTGAGCAACAACAAGATCAAATTTTTCAACATCAATTCTTTGAGTGGATGCTGTGACAATATTTTGCACTCTTCACTCAGTTGCTCAAAAAGCAGCGCAATAAATTGGTTATCGATGAGCGCGGCGCTCCGGTGTCCCTGGATCAGCGTATCATTGCCCTCCGAATAGGAAATCCACAATTCCAATCCTTCGCCAAATAATCGCCCCGGATAAAGATACAGCACTTCACAAGAGCCTTGCTGATTTTTATTCTGGATATTCGAGAGGTAGTGACCTTTGGGAATGCCGGGCGGGATATAAATACAGTCGCCGGGAGCGCACTGCAAAATGTAATTACCGAGGTAAAGATTGACATGCCCTTTGGTGACACATAATAAATACGGCAAGATCGATTCGTTCATCCGGTCTTCGGGCCACATTGCCAAAACCAACCGTGATGTCCGCCAATGTTTGGAACCGCTCATCAAGACTCGCTTACCCTGCAGCGGACGCGGTATGACGTTGATATGGGAAGGCCATTCACTTTTTTGAAGTTCTTCCCAATTGGAGGTGGCGGTAATAACAGGAAAGTCGTTGGAAACAGAAATTCCCCGCCACATAAATTGCAACGCCTCGAACAGGGGCAAGAATATAGCCGAAACAGAGGACTCAGAATTCATGAGAATGCAATGTTGCTCCCTGCATCAAGGTTTATATTTTTCACGATAAACACCAGGGGAACAGCCTTGATACTTTTTAAACAGGTTTCCCAGTTGGACGTGCTTTATGCCGACACGCCGAGCGATTTCTTCTATATGAAGATCGGTATTAATAAGTAATGTCGCAGCAAATTCGAGGCGGCGACTTGTCAGATGTTGATGAAAAGTCATGCCCTGAGCCTGTTTGAACATTTGCTTGAAAGCAGTGGCGGAAAGCGCCGTTTGGCGAGCGAGTAAATCAACTGTCAGATGAGAATCGATGTGTGTTTCGATATAAGCCAGCGCAAATTCAATGGGATCGTGCGGTGCTTGTCCCGTATGTTGTAAATGGTACGATTTGGGTAAAAATACATGCCCTTTATTGATTTCGCGGAGCAAAAACAATATCATGCACCGCAACAAATTGTAGGTCGTTTTACTTCCGGCATTTTCTCGAAGCTCTTCTTCAAATTGTGCAAACAACCTGTAGAGAAATTGGCTTCTGACAAACGCTTCTTCCCGGGGCACATTATTTTTATCGGCATGGCCTGCCCGGCTGAAAAGCCGGCATTTAATGCCTTCTCCCAGCAAATTTTCCTGATGAAACAAAACAACATCGCCTGTTTGCAGCAGCGCTTTTTCATCGGGAAGTAACATCGCATCACTGAATGGAATCTCGGCAGAGAGATAAACAAAACTGCCCGGCTGGCACCGCAGGAAGGAATGCCCTAAATTGAGGCATGCTTGGCCACGGACGATACAGGCCAAAATCGGCATCTGCATCTGTTGAGGGGTTGAATTAGCCAGCACAGCGCTATCCGACGGAACATATGTAATCTTAGGCGTCACTTCAACAGGTGCCGAAAGATTAGCCCACTCCCCCTCTTCGCACTGCCCGGGTAGGTTTAAAATATGAAAATGATAGTTATGCTGTAAGCTTGCATCTATCTCTTTCAATGCAACGCTCAAAGGTTGGGCATATTCTGAGATTTTGGTTGCAGACATTATGACCCAATGTGCCCAGCAGCTACCGGGCAAGAAACGGCGAGGACTTGAAGTCACTTTTCAAGCCCCCGCACGCTTGCAATTAATACCTCACTACATACCGATACCCCGAATCCTTATGCATCTCTTCGAAGGCATCGTTGATCTTGTCAATGGAAATCACATCGGTCACCAGTTGATCCACCAGAATATCGCCTGCCATATAACGGTCGATGAGACCGGGAAGCTGGCTACGACCGCGGCAGCCGCCAAAAGCGGTGCCGATGAGTTTGCGGCCGGCAATCAGCAGGCGCGGGGTCACTTCCACGGTCTCGCCGGTTTTAGCCACACCTATCAGGCAGCAGACACCGCCGCCGTAAATGGCTGATTCCAGTGCTTGTTGCATCACCTTGGTGTTGCCGGTAGCTTCGAAGCAGTAATCGGCACCGCCGCCGGTGAGGTCTTTCACAGCGGCTACGCTGTCGCCATCGCGCGAGGGGTTGATGACATGGGTCGCACCGAACTGGCGGGCTTTTTCGAGGCGGGCATCGTTCAAATCGACGGCGATGATTTTGGAAGCACCCGCTAAGCGGCAACCCTGGATGGCGTTGAGGCCGATGGGGCCTACACCAAAGACTACGCACGAACTACCGGGGCGCACTTTGGCGTTATAGAGCACGGCGCCAATGCCGGTGGTGACGGCGCAGCCAAACAAACAGGAGGTTTCGGGCGGGGCGTCATCGCGGATTTTCGCTACCGATTCTTCGTGGCACACCGTGTATTGCGAGAAAGTGGAACAAAGCATGAAATGGTGCAGGTCGCGCCCGCGATGATGGAAACGCGAGGTGCCATCGTTCATGGTGTTGCCGAAATAGGCGTCATCGAGCGAGGAGCACAGGTTGGTATCGGGATGCCCGCACTCGCGGCAATGACCGCATTGAGGGATGTAGAGCGGCACCACGCGATCGCCTTCTTTGAGGCTGGTGACGCCCGCACCGACTTTATGCACGATACCGCAGCCTTCGTGCCCCAGCACGATGGGCGTGCGGGTGGTGGTATCGCCGCCTTCCATGTACCAGATTTCGGTGTGACACAAGCCGGTGACATCGAGCTTGATCATCACTTCGCCATCTTTGGGATCATCGACTTCGATTTCATCAATGAGAAGCGGCTTGCCTATCTCTTCAAAAATTGCAGCTACTGATTTCATGTATTCTCCCTTCGCCAATTTCTTTTTTTTCGAGCAGAAGACGGCATACGATATCACCCAGTGTTTCCAGGCAGACGAACGCTCAATTCTATACTCTGAAAAACCATGTTAAATTGATTATGCCCGATGTTGCAATGTAGGGCAGTGAAAAAGGATTCTCAATTATGGCGATTCTGGTGACGGGTGGAGCAGGTTATATCGGCAGTGCAACGGTCGAATTATTGCGACGCAGAAACGAAGATGTCGTGGTGTTGGACAACCTCTGCTACGGCCATCGCGAGGCGTTCGATCCCGCCATTCCGTTTTACGAGGGTGATATCGGCGATGCGGCGTTGATTGCCACTATCGCACGCGAACACGATATTGAAGCGTGCATTCACTTTGCTGCGTTTGCCTATGTGGGTGAATCGGTGGAGCAGCCGGGGAAATATTTCGCCAACAATACGGCGCAGACGCTGGCACTGCTTGAAGCACTCCGCACGGTGGGCACGCAAAAATTCATCTTCTCTTCGACCTGCGCCACTTATGGCGAACCGCAATATATGCCGCTCGATGAAGCGCATCCGCAAAACCCGGTCAATCCTTATGGGTGGAGCAAATTCATGGTCGAACGGATTCTGGAGAGCTTCGACCGCGCTCATGATGTGAAATTCGTGGCCTTGCGCTACTTCAACGCCAGCGGCGCGATGGTGGATGGAGATGTGGCGCGCGGTGAAGACCACACCCCCGAAACCCACCTCATCCCACTCATTATGCAGGCTGCATTAGGACAACGCGAGCACATTACGGTTTTCGGCAGCGACTATCCAACGCCAGACGGCACGGCGATTCGCGACTATATTCATATCGAAGATTTAGGCGGCGCACACCTCCAGGCATTGGAATACCTGCGCGGAGGGGGAAAGTCGCAATTCGTAAACCTGGGCAACGGCACCGGCTATTCGGTGCTCGAAGTGATTGAAGCGGTGCGGCGCATTTCCGGCAAAGAAATTAAAGTGAAGATGGAAGGCCGCCGGGCCGGCGACCCGTCCCGCCTGATTGCCGCTGCCGACAAAGCCCGTGAAGTGCTCGGTTGGCAACCGAAACACCCCGATCTCGACAGCATTATTGGAAGTGCATGGCAATGGCACAGCACGCACCCGAACGGGTATAAATAACGATGAATGATGAATACTGAACGCTGAATATCGGCAACCGGACGTTAATGTAGTTGTCTGTTCTTCACGATCCATTTCTCTGCGAACACTGCGTCCTCTGTGGTGAATCTGCCGTTAATCGTGCAGCACGCGCTGCAAGAACTCCTGCGTGCGTTTTTCGCGGGGTTGGTTGAAGATTTGATCAGGCTTGCCGGTTTCTACGATGCGTCCGCCATCCATGAACACCACACGGTCGGCGATTTCGCGGGCGAAACCCATTTCGTGGGTCACCAACAGCATCGTCATGCCCGAATCGCGGGCCAGGTCGCGCAGCACGTCTAAGACTTCGCCCACCACTTCGGGGTCGAGGGCTGACGTCACTTCGTCCAGCAGCATGATGTCGGGCTGCATCGCCAGGGCGCGGGCAACGGCTACGCGCTGCTTTTGCCCGCCCGAGAGCTGGGCGGGCCAAGCATCGGCCTTATCGGCCAGGCCGACCTTTTTCAATAAGCTATACGCCAACTCACGAGCCTGTTCTGCCGGCATTTTCTTGACGTGAATCGGAGCTTCAGTCAGGTTGCGCAGCACGTTCATGTGTGGAAACAGGTTGAAATGCTGAAAGACCATGCCTATTTTGGTGCGGATTTTCAGCAAGTCGTTTTTTTCGGCCCGCAACGGCGCACCGTTGTGATTTTCCCAGAGCGGTTGGCCTGCGATGAAAATTTCGCCTTTTTGAATATTTTCCAGAGTCATTAAAATCCGCAGGATGGTCGATTTCCCACTGCCCGAAGGCCCAATGAGCGCCAGCTTTTCACCGGCGCGCACATCGAGATCGAGTCCCTGCAAAACGCGCAGGTCACCAAAGCGCTTTTCGACCTGGCGCATTTGTATCGTCAACGGTTTTTCATGATTAGTGTCGAATGACATAACGTTTCTCCAGCGTCAGCACCAGGCGCGAGGCGATGAGGCTCAATATCAAAAAGAAACAGCCCACAATGGTGAGCGGTTCCAGGTAGCGGAACTGGTCGGCACCGATGATCTTGGCCTGTTGAAGCAATTCTCCCACCGTAATGGCGGCCAGGAGCGGAGTGTCTTTGAACATGGCGATGAAATAGTTGCCCAGCACCGGCAGCACACGCGGGATGGCCTGCGGCAAAATGACGGCGCGCCATACATGCAGGCGGGGCAGGCCCAGCGCCGTGGAAGCATCCCACTGGCCGGGCGGCACGGCATCGATACCGGCGCGATAAACCTCGCTGGTATAGGCCGAATAATGCAGCCCTAACGCCAGCAACCCGGTGAGTAATGGAGAAATGACGATGCCCGCCGAAGGCAGCACGTAGAACAAGAAATACAACTGAATCAGCAGCGGCGTGCTACGCACGAATTCCACGATCCAGTGGGCACCATTGGCAACGATGCGGCTGGGCACACGGCGGCAAATCGTCCAGAACAGCCCCAGCACCAGTGCCAGTGCCATTCCCAGCACGGTGGCTTGAACGGTGACCCATAAGCCAGGCAACAATTCCGGGAAAATTTGGCGGGCGAATTCCCAGTCGAAAAACGGCTTCACGCGCGCGCCTCCCCACGGCTTTGTGCCAGGCTATGTTCCAACCGGCGCACGCCATAAGCGATGATTTGTGCCACCACGAAATACATCAACAACACAGTGGTGAAAATCGGCACCGTTTGCAGGGTATCCGAACGTAATATCTGCGCCGAGAAGGTGAGTTCGCTCAGAGTAATCATGGAGGCCAGCGCACTGTTTTTCAGCAATTCGATGAGTAAATTGCCAAACGGCGGCAAGGCCGGCAATACCGATTGCGGCAACACAATACGCCACATGACCTGCGCCGGTGAAAAACTCAGCGCCGTGGCCGCCTCACGCTGCCCTTGCGGCACGGCGGCGATAGCGCCGCGCACCACCTCGGCCCCGTAAGCTCCCATGTTAAGCCCCAACACCAGCACGCCAGCGGTGAGGGCATTGAGCCGAATGCCGATAAACGGCAAGGCGAAATAGAACCAGAACAACTGCACCAACGTGGAAGTGCCGCGAAACAGCTCGACATAGACAAAGCACAACCATCGCCACGGAAGCACGGAACTCGTGCGCCCCAGCCCGGCCAACACCGAACAGATAATGCCCAAAACTGCACCGGCCACGGTAAGGCGTAGCGTGATGCGCAAACCTTCCATCAATGGCCCGATATAAGGCGTGAATTGTGAATACTCCATAAGTAAATGTCGGATTTTTATTTAGAAGCCGCAGAGTCCGGCAGCGGTGGTTTCACCGGGCAACTCGTTTTGGGTGAAGCCAAATTGTTTCACAATTTCCAGATGCTCGGGCGAACCGATAAACTGCTCCAGTTCCTGATTAAAAGCGGCCACTAAGGCTTTATCAGTCTGGCGAAAACCAAACGCGCCATAGCCCCGCACCGATTCGCCGTTAATAACGGGATCGGTAAACGGCGTGGCCCGCTCCAACTGTGGATTATTCGCTTTACGCAATAAATCGTTCACGGTGAGGCTGGTACCGCCGTAAGCATCAATGCGGCCCGCCGCCACCGCTTCAAGCGCACTGGGCGCATCGGGCAATACGCGTAAGCGTTGCGTGGGAACCCCGCTTTTAACCGCGTAATCACGCTCTATGGCTCCGGTTACCACCCCCAGGCGAGCCTTTTGGTTCCTGGCTACATCTTCATAGCTATGCAACTTTCGTGGATTACCCTGACGCACCACGAACGCCTCGCCAATGCTATAAGTCGGGTTGGAAAACGCAATCTGACCGCAACGCGGCTTAGTGATGTACATGCCAGCGGCAATGATATCGAAACGATTGGCTTTCAGGCCGGGAATGAGGGAGCCAAATTCCGTCAGCACCCCCTTCACTTCGTTTATGCCCAACCGTTTCAACACCACACGCGCAATCTCGGGAGCTTCACCGGTGAGCTTACCGGTTTTAGTATCGACATAGGCATAGGGCGCTTCATTGGCAAAGCCGATTCGCACCACTCCCTGCTTGCGGACGCGTTCCAGAGTGGTGGAGGTGCCCGCTATCGTATTACCACTGCTGCCATCGGTTTTCGATGGCAGCAACTCGGGAAATAACCACAACAGAAAAAAGCCGAGGAGCACGCCACTGCCCAGGCCCTTTAAGTAAATGCGGGTTGGTGAAGCCGTGGTTTTGGTTCGCTCACTCATTATGCTTAGCTTTTGGCTTCTTGCTGATAGGGAATCGGCTCGAAATTATCGCGCTGGGCGATGAAATCGGGGCGGGGCTTCAAACCGCAAAACGGTGCTTGCAACGTGTTCTCTACGCTATTGAAAACCATGAAAATATTGCTGCGCGGATGCGGCGTGATGTTGGAATTGGAACCATGCATGATATTGCACTCGAAGAAGGTCACCGAACCTGCAAGGCCGGTGGGTGCGACGATGCCGCCCTCCTCGACCATCTGCGCCAGGCTAATCCGGTCGGGAACGCCGTATTCCTGCTTCTTGAGCGAATGTTTGTAGTGATCTTCCGGCGTCTGGCCAACACAGGACAAAAAACGCTTATGCGACCCGGGAATCACCATTAGCGGACCGTTATGCGGCGTGTTGGGCGTGAGTGAGAGCGAACAGCTCACCGCACGCATATGCGGCATACCGTCTTCCACGTGCCAGGTTTCAAAATCCGAGTGCCAGTAGAACTCCTTGCCCTTGAAACCAGGTTTGAAATTGATACGGCTCTGGTGAATATAGACCTCGCTACCCAGCAATTGGCGGGCAATACTCACTAAACGCGGGTGATGGCAAATGCGGCGCAGTATCGCATTGTGTGCTTCCACCGCGAAAATCGAACGCACCTCGCCACTGCCGGGTTCGGTGATGGTGTGTTCGGCGTTTTGCGTCGTTTCGTCGCTTCGCAACTTTTCTAATTCTTCGACATAAGGTAGCAATTCACTTTCAGTGAAAAGTTGATCGAAAGCCAGAAAGCCGTTAATCTCGTAGAAATCCAATTCGCTTTCACTGAGCGGACCATCATAGGCGCTGCCATAAACGACCGGATCGCGCCGTTCCAAAAGATGCGGTTCGCTTTCCGTGCGCGAAGGATACAGGTCATAAATCGGTTCTTCTAAAACTGTTGCAGACATAAAAAAGCAAACTCCTTGTTTTAATTAAATGGCAATAATTCTTACCACTCCTATCAGGCCGTTACAGCTTGCGGGGAAACAGTCTCTGCGACCAACGGATAAGCACCGTCTTCGCCATGAACCTCTTGCCCGGTCACAGGCGGATTGAACACGCAAATCAAACGCAGGTGAGTGCCTTTGTTGGTGCGCACAACGTGATGATCGTGCTCATTGAGCGCATAGATCACACCTGGTTTTAAGGGATAGATTTTTCCGTCTTTCAGAGTCTCGACTTCACCTTCGCCTTCAATGCAATAGACGGTTTCGAGATGGTTCTTATATTCCATTTCAGTTTCGGTATCGGGCTTCATGATGGTATCGTGAACCGAATAACCCATACCGGCCTGTTTGAGAATAAGGCGACGGCTGTTCCAGGTCGGGGTATCAACATCCGCAGCGGTGCCGATAACGTCTTCTAAACTTTTGACAATCATAAGATCCTTTCCGCTTCATTAGCAAAACGGAATTAAAAAAGCACAAATTATTGAAGCTAAATTATGTTTATGGCGATTGGAATGAATTATCCGTTATTGACGCCATTTAAAATGGCGTGCAGGCTGTTTTCGATAATGAAGATACCTTTTAGTAATTCCGAATCGGAAATGGTGAGGGAAGGTAATAACTTGAGCACCTGCCCGTTCACACCGGCAGTTTCAATCACCAGGCCATGTTCAAAGCAAACCTTGGAAATTTCTCCGGCCAATTTAGAATCTTCAAATTCGACCCCCCAGATCAATCCTCGCCCGCGGATAGTGGCGTTCATCTGGTGGCGCTTAATCATTTGCTCTAACTGATGCCTCACCAGCTTCTCTTTGCGCAGAACCTCTTTCTCCAGGCGGTCATCCGACCAGAAGAGTTCAAGAGCCGCTGCTGCAGTCACAAATGAGGGGTTATGCCCACGGAAGGTGCCGTTGTGTTCGCCCGGCTCCCATTGATCGTATTCGGGTTTAATGAGCACCAACGCGAGAGGCAGGCCATAGCCGGACAGCGATTTGGAAAGCGTTACAAAATCGGGAGTGATACCGGCTTCTTCAAAACTAAAGAAGGCCCCGACACGGCCACACCCCACCTGAATGTCATCCACGATCATCAAAATTCCGTGTTCGAGAGTCAGTTCACGCAAACGTTGGAGCCACTCGTTGCTGGCGACATTAACGCCACCCTCGGCTTGCACGGTTTCAAGAATAACGGCGGCGGGCTTGTCCATACCGCTGCCATCATCTTCGAGCATGGCGCGCAGATACTCAATGCTATCGATATCCGCTCCCATATAATCTTCAAACGGGACGGACACCACATCACTCAAGGCCACACCGGCCCCTTTGCGCTTAAAGCCGTTCCCCGTCACCGAAAGCGAACCCAGCGTCATACCGTGGAACGAATTAGTGAAACTCACAACGCCTTCACGACCAGTAACTTTACGTGCCAGTTTCAAGGCCGCTTCCACGGCATTGGTGCCGGTGGGTCCGGGGAACTGTAATTTATAGTCGTAGCCACGAGGTTGTAAAACCCTCTGCTGAAATGCCGCGATGAATTTTTCCTTGGCTACGCTATACATATCCAGCGTGTGGATAACGCCGTCACGCTCGATATATTCCATCAGCGCATTTTTGAGAACGGGATTGTTGTGGCCGTAATTGAGGACACCGGCTCCGGCAAAAAAGTCGAGGTAACGTTTACCGGTGCGCTCGATCAACCAGGCACCTTTGGCGGTATCGAAAACTTCAGGAAAACTCCGGCAGTAACCGCGCACTTCCGATTCGTAGTTTTCAAACAACTCGAGAGTTGCTTCTTTACTGCGGCAAGACGAATTCTGGCTTCGTTTAAGGCCTTTCTCGCTCAGGTCCAACGTGTTCAAGCTCTTCTCGGGAGATTGTAATACTGTCATTTTCTGCTCCTTGGAGATCTTGCAGATTTGCAGGCAAAGGACCAATGGTAATCATCTCTTCCGCCTCATGCGGTTGAGGAAAGAGGTCCACTGTAAAGAAATCGGCGCGTTGCCATTTCGCACCTATTTCGCGGGCAAAACCACGAAAAGTTTGGTGCGATGCAACGTTGTCTGGCGTGATGGTGGCCTGAATAAAACGCACTCCGCTACACGCAGGAAATTTCAGGATTTCATGCAGCATGCGCTTAGCCAACCCCTGCCTGCGTGCTGCGGGGGCCACACCGATTTGCCATACGAAAAGAGCTTCGCTGTTGAGTGGGGGACGAAAAGCAATGATAGCTCCCAGTAACTCATTCCCTTGCTGCGCGACCAGACATGTTCCACCAAAGAACTCGGCGAAGGTCAGGTAAAAATAAGACGAGTTAAGTTCTAACGAGCCGGTGCTTTGCACCAGTTGCCAGAGGGATGAGCCATCGCCGCGAAGGGCGGGACGGAAGCAAATAGGGGAATTCATCACAATCATGCCGAAGGCATGAGCAGCTGCGACGTAACAGCTCTGCCTGTTGATGTCGCGGGTCTTCTTACTTTTCCCGTTGTCTCACACGCTTTAGAAAATAACTATCTCTTTGGTCGTGAAACGGTACCTTCAGTGAGACTCAAGTTTTCAACAGCGAATCTTGTCGCCAATAATCTAACAAGATTCTATGATGTGAGAGATTATAACCTCCGCAGACTCAGAATGCAAATCGAATCCGCACCCAAAAGGCTATTTCCTGCCCAAATAAGACATTCATTCGCCCGCCATTTAACTTCAATTTAAGCTAAATAGATATTCTTCGTAAAAACTTTCAAAAAATATTTTTTGAAAGTCTCGGCACAGGATTAACGCCTTATGTACAAAGGTTTTTCTGATTTTTTGTTGCGAAAACAAGCAGTTGATTGTAGTTAAAAATCAACTCTATTAATCTTCACTTTAATATTATCTCAAGGTATTTATTGCTTTCTTCCGCAACGATATTAACCTGCTATTTAAAGTTTGGCGACGATCACTCGTTCGATGCCTTGAAAGTCTCGTATGGGAGCATCAACACTCCAATCTGCTCTGTGAAAAATGTGCCTCACGCTCTCGAATTGTCCAATACCTAACTCACATGCAAGCGCACCTTTGGGAGCCAGTAGGACGCGACATTGCCGGGCGATTTGGCGGTAGCAATCCAGGCCATCGGGGCCGCCATCTAAAGCGCCGCGCGGCTCGAAGTTTTTGATTTGCACCGGCAGCTCGGCAATGTCGGATGGTGAAATGTAAGGTGGATTGGAAACAATCAGGTCGAAAGCCGCTTCGCCCTGACCCAGCAGAGGCGAAGCCCAATTATCCTGCTTGCCCGCGACAAACTCCATGCGGCCTTCCACGGCGTGCAGCCGGGCGTTTTCACGGGCGAGTTCCAACGTTGTGGGCGAAACATCGGTCGCAAAAACCTGAGCGGAAGGAAAATTCTTGACAATGGAAATCGCCACGCAGCCGGTTCCCGTCCCCAGGTCGGCGACCCGAAATTGGCGGTGCGGCTCCAAGCGGATTCGTTCTGTTAACTGCTCCAAGACAAATTCGACTAAGAGTTCGGTTTCAGGCCGTGGAATCAGCCCGCGTTCATCGCATCGAAACTCTAATCCGAAGAACTCTCGTGTTCCCAGGATGTAGGCGAGTGGCCGGCCGCCCAGCAGTTCGCTTAGTGCAGTTTCAAAACGTTCCGTTTGCGCGGCGGTCAGAGCATCTTGCGCGCGGGTGAGATGAACATGCGAAGCACCGACAACGGCGTCGAGCAGGATGCGCGCTGTCACATGCGCTTGCTCTCGCGAATAGAGCTTATCGCTCAATAATTGGCTCGCCTGGTTGTGGGCCTGCATAATGGTCATGGAAGAGAAAAAACTTACGGCCTATCGGATTGCGCGGTTGAACTATACTCTCAACAAGATTTGAATTTGTTTACTCACGACTCCCAGGGAAGCCGGTTATGCAGTTTCTTCAAAAACGCAAGGTGTTGATAGGGTTCGCCCTGGCTCTGCTGTTCATCGGCCTCAATACGTTCGTTTCCTACCGCAGCCTGAATTTCGTCATTGCCAACAACGACGCCCTGCGCCATTCCTATGAAACTATGGATGAAATGCAGGCGCTCTTTTCCACATTGCAGGATATTGAAACCGGTTTACGTGGATATTTCATTACACAACGTGAAAGTTACCTGGAACCTTATCACGCGGCTGCAAAGAAGTTGGATACGCATTTTGAGCGCCTCAATGTGCTCATCGACGATAAAAGCACAAAAAAACTGCTCCCGGAATTGGAAGCACGCATCCGGCGACGGGTGGAGATCAGTAACCGGGCCATCAATATGCACCGCAAGGGAGACCGAGCCGGTCTGCGCAAAGCCATAAATATCGGTGCCGGCAAAACCGAGATGGACCGGATTCGGTTGATATACGATCGCATGAAAAGCAATGAGTTGAGCGTGTTGTCTCAACGCGATGTAGAAGCCTCCAACGGCACGCGCTCGGCACGACGGGCGCTCTCGCTGGCAGCACTGGCCAATTTTCTCCTGTTAGGCTTTGTGTACTATATGGTCTCCCGTGACATGGCCCGACGCCAACGCAGTGAAATGGCCATGCAGCGCGCCCGCGACCTTGCCGAAAACGCCAACCAGGCCAAGAGCCTGTTTCTGGCCAACATGAGCCACGAACTCCGCACCCCTTTGAACGCCATTCTGGGTTATTCGGAAATCCTGTTGGAAGAAGCAAAGGAATACAAGCAGGAATCTCTTCTGAGCGAACTCAACAAAATTCATAGTTCCGGGCAAAGTCTCCTCGCTTTGATTAACGATTTACTGGATCTCTCCAAAGCCGAAGCCGGAAAAATAGAGTTATATCTGGAAGAATTCGACGTAGCCGAAATGGTTGAGGAAACGGTGGCAACGGCTGATCCGCTCGTTGCCCGCAACAATAATAATTTACGCATCGAATACGGC
Source organism: Abditibacteriia bacterium (assembly GCA_036833945.1). Classification (GTDB taxonomy): domain Bacteria; phylum Armatimonadota; class Abditibacteriia; order Abditibacteriales; family Abditibacteriaceae; genus DAITOV01. The sequence goes on along the minus strand of DAITOV010000027.1, from coordinate 2,206 downwards.
GACGGACTGGGCACTATGACGGCCGATTGTATCAAGGTGCGCCAATGTTTACTCAACTTGCTCTCCAATGCTGCCAAATTTACCGATTCGGGTGAAATTGTGGCACGGGCCGAGCGTGAGCGCACCAGGGGCAAAGACTGGATTCTGCTCAGTGTGCGCGATACCGGCATTGGCATCAGCAAACAGCAGATGGAAAAACTTTTCCAACCGTTTACGCAAGCCGATGCGTCCACGACGCGTAAATATGGCGGCACCGGCCTGGGCTTGTCGCTCACACGCCGTTATTGCCGTTTGATGGGCGGTGATGTGACAGTTGTCAGTAACCCGGGCCAAGGGAGCACATTTACCCTGAAACTCCCAGCAAAGGTTGAGCCGACGACTGCAACCGTTCATAATGAGAAGGCTGCATCGGCGCAGCAAGAACAAGCATGAAAAAATTTCTCGCCTCACTTTCCCAAACCCAGGAACCGGCCCGTATTCTGGTGGTTGATGACAATGAAACCAACCGCGACGTCCTGGCACGCCGCCTGAGGCAGGAAGACTATCTCCTGGAAATGGCCTGCGACGGTAGGCAGGCGTTGGAATTGTTGCAACTGCAGCAGTTTGACGCTGTGCTGCTCGATATTATGATGCCGGAAATCGACGGCATGGAAGTATTGCAACGCATGAAAGCCGATGACGACCTGCGCCATCTGCCGGTCATTGTCATTTCCGCACTGGACGACATGGAGAGCGTGATTCGCTGCATCGAGTTGGGAGCGGAAGATTATCTTCCTAAGCCGTTTAGCCCCACCCTCCTGAAAGCCCGCGTACGCGCCTGTGTGGAAAAAAAGCGCATCCACGATCGCGAACGACAGCTCTTTGAACAACTCGAAGAGAACTATGCCCAGTTGCGCGCGCTTGAACAGCAACGAGACGACCTGGCGCATATGCTCATCCACGATATGCGCTCGCCCCTTTCGGCCAACCTCACCGGTTTAGAGATGATCGAAGTCCTTGGCCCGCTCAATGATGAACAACGCGACTGCCTGCAAGTTGCCATGCGCAGCGGACGCAATTTACTGGGCCTCATCAATGACATGCTCGATACCTTCAAACTGGAAGCAGGCGCGTTGCAGCTCGAACACAGCACATTTAAAGTTTGCGATCTGGTAAAAAAAGCCGTCGAACAAATCGCTTCACTGCTCATCGATAAAAACTTGCAGCTTCAATACGAACTTGAAGAGACATTGCCTTTAATGCGCGGAGACGAGAATAAATTGGAGCGCGTTCTGATGAACCTGCTCTCCAACGCCATTAAATTCACTCCGCATGGCGGCCAGATAACCATTGTCGGCTACAGCAATACCAATGAATTATCCCTGGCCATTCGCGATACCGGTGAAGGCATCGCACCCGAAGCCGTTGATCGCATCTTTGAAAAGTTCGGGCAGGCCCAGAACCGCAAAGCCGGTCATCACAATTCCACCGGCCTTGGCCTGGCATTTTGCAAACTGGTGGTCGAAGCACACGGTGGCCGGATCTGGGTAGAAAGCATGCCCGGCATCGGGAGCACTTTTTTCGTCACCATGCCGGCACAAAGCCAGTGATTAATCAGTGCATGGGCGATAGCCGCGAAAAGGCGCAAAAACTTCCTGACCCCGAGTATTAAGATGATGCGTATGAAGAACCGCGCGCGTGAGCGAGCCGGAAGGGCCAAAACTTCTTGCCAGGCTCCAGATTAAGTCAGAAGTGTGAATGATGAATGCAGAAGTAGGCAACCGAGCGTTAATGCCCCTTTAAATAGATCGAGCCACAGATTTCAGGACTTGCTAGAGCGAGAGGTCTCAGTTCTACCGTTCCCATCTGTGTTTATCTGTGTTCATCTGTGGTTAATTCAATACCCAGAATGGCCGTTAAACACGGCAATGGCGCTACCTGTTCGAGGCAGCGCCATGGGAGTGGAATGTCAGTGGGAGGCGCAATTGATAATGGTTATCGCTACGACTGCCCAACCGGCTATGCTGGTGAAAAAACAACTGAGTTCAAACATGGCAGTCTCCTTAAATAGTATTTCCATCTCTACTCTGTTGGATGCTCACAGCAGGCCGATGTTCACAATTTCTTAAAGCTACGCCACAAATAAGTTCGTAAAAGCAGAACGCGAGTATCCCCATAGCCCACTCGCAGGTCTTCATTTCCATCACCCTATCAGCCCTCAGGGAGG
>DAITOV010000026.1:0-26384 GCA_036833945.1 Abditibacteriia bacterium | reverse complement strand
AAAGCCAGCACTACGACCAGCAAAAATTGCTCGATCGGCGAACGTTTATTGTTCATCCAATTCCTTGTGACTTAATTCCGTCTGTTCTTGTGACATTTGATGATGCGGCGAAACTTTCTCAGGCACCGGATCGTATCCACCCGGATGCCAGGGATGGCAACGGCAAAGGCGTTTGAACCCCAGCCAACTTCCCTGCAATAGCCCGAATCGATCGATGGCGTCGTAAGTATAATGCGAACACGTGGGAGAGAAACGGCACGACGGCGGTTTAAGCGGCGAGAGGACGCGCTGATAGAAGCGAATTAATTGTAAAGCAAGCTGTCGAATCAAAGAATGGTAATCAGCTTTTTACGCGTCCGGCTAATTGAGCCAAAGCCTGGTCAATCTGCACCATCGTCGCGGTTTCGCTTTGCGCATTGATCAAAAAAATTAAGTCGCAATATTCCAGCGTCCGGGCCGATTGCCCATCCTGACGCAAGATACGATACCGCTCACGCACACGCCGGCGCAACCGGTTGCGCCAAACCGCCTTGCCCAGTTTTTTCGGAACCACAAAAGCCGCACGCGTCACCGGGTTGCCATCGCGCCGCCGATACAGACGCATCTGTAACAGTGGGTGGCGAAAGACTTGCCCGTTCTCAAACGCTACGGCAAATTCGCGAGTGCTTAAACGCCCTGAACGAGGCAGCACCAAATAATCTCAAGCTGAAACCGCTTCGCCTTCGCAGCGAAGCGGTTTTCAACCCTGTTTCTAAACCTGTGTCAGCTTGCGACGACCCTGACTGCGACGGCGCGCGATGACGGCGCGACCACCACGAGTGGCCATACGACCACGGAAACCATGTTTGCGCGCACGGCGGCGCTTATGCGGCTGATAAGTACGTTTCACAAAAACTTCCTCTTCAAACAATTTCGACGAAATTTAGCATACAATAACGGCTAATACCAAATTTCGATGATAAACAAAAAAACGGCTTCAAGTCTACCACGCCCGAGCAGAGACGCAATAGAGGCATTGACATCAAGAAAATATACCCCTAACCCGCAAAAAAATCCCGGCGGTAATCACTCGTACATTACCCTCTATAAGCCAGAATTTTTCTCCTGTGAATTTAGGCCCCAAAAACCCTTAAAAGCCTTATTTTAAAGGGGTTTGTAGCCCAAAACCCCTGTTAAGATAGCGTTAATTCCGATGCCCCGAAGATTTTAAAAAGTACACTTTGCAGCCCTGGAAATCGTGCTATAATTCTTCATCACATCCATGGCGCGAGGGCAACTCCGCCGACATTTTTGTTACATCACAAGCGGCATATAACATCACTTTACGGTCGACAATTTTCTTGTCCCGACCACATCGCAGGCCGCGAAACTTAGTTCGAAAACGACGTTCGCAAATTATAGACAACCTAAGCGTGTGCCCCTGGGGATTTTGCCCCACTCACGCCGACTTCAGCGCCACTATTTTTTTCACTGCAGCCAGGCGCTCTCACTTTTGCTGCCACTTATCCACAGGTGTGGATAAGTGTATGGATAACTTTTTATTGCTACGATGAATACATCTTCGGCACTTGTTGATAACCATTATAGACAGGACGAATCGTCACAAAATTTGGCAGCCTCCTCTCCTCAACTCGGTATCGCTCCCCCTGCCCACTCCGCACAAACCAGTGGCGACGCACCGTTGATGAAAGCCAGCGATCTCAAAGGTGTCGGCCCTCAAGACCTGATGATCGTGGCCTGGGAACAGGCAATGGACGTGCTGCAAAACGAACTCTCCGCACCGGCCTACAGCAACTATCTCCGCCACATTCAGCCGATTGAACTGTTGGAAGACCGGCTGGTGCTGAGCGCCCCTTCGGATTTCGTCAAAGACTGGCTGGTTCGCCGTTTTGGCCAACGCATCGAAGCCGCCTTGCAGCAGTTCTTCGAAAAGCCGATGGTGCTGGCGTTCAAGATTGTCGCAGTCGAGTTCACATCGGAAAACGACGGTAATGCCAATGGCACTCCTGTGCCGGTAGCCAAACCCGCGATGCCGGTTGCTCCTTCGCCTCGCGTAGGCATGCCGCAGCCCGAATCGCAACGCATTGAGCTGCCCAAAAACGAGCCGGTGCAGGCTTCCCCGGCACCCCGTGCGCGCGCCGTGCGCGACGTCAACGACCTCGAAGACTTCTCCAGTTCACCGCTTAACCGTAAATACACTTTCGACGACTTCATCGTGGGCCGTTCCAACTATATCGCCCATGCCGCTTCATGGGCTGTGGCTCATTCTCCCGCCAAGGGCCAATATAACCCGCTTTTCATCTACGGCGGCGTGGGGTTGGGGAAAACCCATCTCATGCAGGCTATTGGCCATTATGCCAGCGCCCAGAGCGCCAAACCGATGGAAGTGGTTTACGTCTCGGGTGAAAACTTTCTCTACCAAGTTGTACGCTGCATCCGCGAAGATCGCATGACGGCCTTTCGCCGCATGTATCGCAACGTCGATATCTGGCTGGTGGACGATATCCAGTACATCTGCAACGCCGAGCGCACCGAAGTCGAGTTCTTCCATATCTTCAACACGCTCTACGACCAGGGCAAGCAGATCGTAATCTGCTCGGACAAGCCGCCCAAAGAACTCAACCTCACCGAAAGCCGCCTTATTTCACGTTTTGAATGGGGTCTCATCACCTGCGTGGAACCGCCCGATCTCGAACACCGCATCGCCATTTTGCAAAAGCGCGCCCAGGCCGAAGGTGTTCATATCGATGCCGAAGTGCTGCAATACCTGGCGGAAAAAATTCGCTCCAATATCCGCTCGCTCGAAGGCGCTCTCACTCGTCTTTTAGCGATGGCCTCACTCGATAAGCGCAAAATCAATATCGATCTCGCTTCCGAGACGGTCCGCCATTACTCAACCGCTGAGGCCGAACCGGTGAAAGTGGAAGTCGATACCATCATCCAAGTCGTCTCCGATCACTATAAAATGGCTATCAGCGACATTCTCGGTAAGAAGCGTAATAAGGAAATTGTGATGCCACGCCAGGTCGCCATGTATTTGGCCCGCGAAATGGCCCAGATGAGCTATCCCGATATCGGCCGGGCATTCGGCCGCGATTATACGACCGTCATTCACTCCTACGAAAAAATTAAGAGCGAAATCAAGAAAGATTCCATCCTGAAAAACTCCATTTCAGAAATCCGCTCCAAAGCCCACGCTAAGGGTTAAATCAACTCGTTCATATATAAAGGAAAAACCAGCAATTGGTTTTTCCTTTTTTGTTGCCCTTGTAGGCCCCTTATCCCCCACTTCCTCTTACGCTATTCCCATCACTTTAAAGCGCTTTCCAGGCCTCAGAACGGCGTTTTAGGACTATTCCTACATATTGGCTCTGGTTCTGCCTATTACTGCGCAATTACTCACCGCGCCTGAACCGAATTGAGGATATTTACGACGTTTTCTCAACACGACTCCAATCCAAAAACTGGCGCGCTCTTGACTTCAAAACTCCCCATTCTCTTCTATTCTTTAAATTTATCTCTGTCGAAAATCAGTTAAAACCGATATTTCTCACCTTCTCGATATCGGAAATCGACCAGAATTTCAAAAAAAGTTTTCCAGCGACCCATGGAGTAAGTACAAGGAAATTTATGGATAACTTTGTAAAACTATGCGCAGTAGGGAAAACCCGGAAAAACCCGATAATTCATACAGTGACCTGTGGAAAACTTTTTATGCTCCAATTCTCGAGTAAATCAGCCATTTCCAGCTCTCAAATGTCGAGTTATCCCTATTTCCACAGCCCTAATAATAACCATAGTACTAAATAAATTTAGTCGTACACGGCTCTATCCATTTTGGACAAGTATGGATAACAAAAAAAAACGGCAGGGGGATTACTCAAAACCTGCCGAATCTTCTAAAATAGAAATCCCCATCCACTCATTGGAACAGGCCAGTCTCACTTGCCCTAATTGTGGAAGTGCTCTCGAAAGCCGCAAATGTAAATTACTTTGTGTTCGTCCCGGCTGCGGCTATATGGTCACTTGTAGTGAATGGTGAGGAAAATCGCACAAAAACAAAAACGTCTTATCCCTGAATCTTAAGCGGAGAAATAATCCACACATGAAAATTACTTGCGAACGTAGCTTTTTAGCCAATGCTCTGGGAGTTGCAGGCCGCGCCGTTTCCAGCCGCAACACTTTACCGATCCTCTCCAACGTACTTTTGGAAACTGAAAACGACCATTTACGGCTCACTGCTACCGACCTGGACACAGCCATCCGTTGTGTTATTCCGGCTCAAGTTGCAGAAAACGGCGCAACAGCCGTTCCCGCACACCTTCTGGCCGATGTCGTTTCAAAATTACCCGAAGCACCAGTTACTCTCGAAGCGCAAGACGGAAAAGTTTCAGTTCGTTGCGGCAAGAGCGATTACACCATCTTGAGCTTGCCCGCCGAAGATTATCCGGTAGTCCCCGAAGTCGAAACCGGTACTGAACTCACTTTGCCCCAGGGCACTTTGAAGGAAATGCTGCATAAAACGACTTTTGCCGCCAGCAAGGAAGAAACCCGTTCACTGCTGATGGGCGTACTTTTTGAAGCACGCGGCGGCAACCTCACTATGGTCGCTACCGATACCCACCGCCTGGCATGGAAACAAGCTCCCATTGGTGATGAACTGGAAAATCCCATTTCCGCCGTAGTCCCAGCCAAACCATTAGCCGAATTGGAACGGGTTTTGAAAGATTCCAGCGAAGAAACCGTGTTGGTTCGCATCAGCGGTTCACAGGCCCAGTTCCAAACCGCCGACGTTACCCTGGTTTCCCGTCTTCTCGACGGCCAATTCCCCAACTACGAAAAAGTCATTCCCAAATCGGCCGAACGTAAAATCAATTTCGACCGCACCAAACTGCTCGAAGCCATGCGTCGCGTTCACATCGTCGCTAAAGGCAGTGCAGAAAAAGCCGTTCTCACCACCAAAGGCAATTACGTCGAAATGACCGCCGAAAGCCCCGATGTCGGTAAGGCTTTTGAAGAAGTGGAAGTTTCCATGGACGGCGGCGACATCACCGTGGCCTTCAACGCCCGCTATTTAGTCGAAGTTTTGGGCATTATCGGTAGTGAACAGGTTTCTCTAGAACTCACCGGCGCACTCAACCCCGGCATTTTGCGTCCTCTGGGCACTGAAGACTTCATCTACGTCGTCATGCCGATGCAAGTGTAAAAATTAGGAGATGGGAGTTGGGAGGTAGGAGATAGTAGCCCCGACCTTCCAACTTTTACATTTTCTATCTCCTTATGCTCGTTCGTTCGCTTCGTTTGCAGAATTTCCGGAATTACTCCGCGCAAGAAGTGGAGTTACCTTCGGGGCTTATCGCCTTAATTGGCGAAAACGGGCAGGGAAAAACCAATCTTCTCGAAGCATTTTGCGTTCTGGCGACCACTAAATCGCCTTTAGTCGAGCGAGATCGCGAGTTAATGCGCTGGCAACAGATTGAAACCCGGCTTTTGGCGCAAATTGAGTTAGCCGAAGGCCACGCCAACCGCCACGATCAACGCCGTCTCGAATATTCCTGGCGTATTTCCGGCAAATCTCTCACTCGTGAGATGAAAGCCGACGGCGTACCGCAATCGCAACTGGCACATTGGTTGGGGCAGTTGCAAATTGTCGCGTTTTTCCCACACGATTTAGTGCTCATCACCGGAGAACCAGCCGAACGGCGGCGGTTTCTCAATATGGAATTGGGAAAAGCCCATCCGCTGCATTTCACCGAAGTCGCCCGCTACCGCCGCGCACTCCAACAACGCAACGCACTGCTCAAACAGTATCTCGAAGCACGTTGGAAACGTAATGTTCCCAGCCCCGAACCCGGTGCTCTGAGTGAATGGAACCGCCAACTCATCTCCTATGGCGCGCGGGTTTTGGCGGCTCGTGCCTATTTCCTCAAGGAATTGCAGCCATTAGCCAACGCCACCCATCGCAAACTTTCCGGGATCGATAAAGAATTCGCCATTGAATATGTACCCGGCATCAAACGACGAGACGATACTCCTCTCGATGCCGAGGGGACCGACTGGACCCGGCTGCTCACTGCCTCGCTCGATCAAGATCATGAAGCCGACTCCCGTCGTGGCACTACCAACTCCGGCCCGCACCGCGATGAAATCGTCTTTACACTCGATGGCATGGACCTGCGGCGCTACGGTTCGCAAGGACAGCAACGTCTGGCCATTCTCTCTACCAAAATTGCTCTTGCCCACTGGGTTGCCCAGGAAACCGGGGAAGCTCCCATCCTTCTTCTTGACGATGCTTTGAGCGAACTCGATGCGAAACGACGGGCCTTGGTGCTCGAAGAAGCTCTGAAATTTCCTCAAAGCGTGCTCACTGCAACCGATTTACGCTTCCTCGAAAACGTCCCTGCCACAGTTTTCCATGTTGCCGAGGGCAAGATATCCATAGGCCCAATCTCCAATTCACTCTCAGAAAATAGGGAAATCCCTATGTTATCCCTCCCTCCGGAGGAGTAATCCCGGGTTTTCCCTATATTTTTACCCACCTATGGAAAACTGGTATTAAACCGACATAGGCCCGAATATTGCGTGAGCAGGTAAAATAAAATGTGAATCATGGACGCAGTCAGCAATATCGTCAACGACGTTTTAGATTCACGCGGTTGGCGTGGGAAAGTGCTCGAACAGATGGCCGTCGAGCTATGGCCCGAGGTCGTCGGTGAGACCCTGGCACGCAATACCATGGCCCAGCAATATAAAAACGGCGTGCTGAGCGTTCGCGCCCGCTCACCGCAATGGATGCAGGAACTGCATTTCCACCAGGCCCGCATCATCGCCCGTATCAATGGGCGTCTGAAAAAACCCATCGTCCAGAAAATCCGTTGCTACGTCACTCCGCCGCAAGGCATTAAAGTGGGTACGCTCAAACCCAACTGGGAAGACCCCACCTTTCCCGAAGTTGCCCCACTGCCGCGCGATGCCAAACCCGATCCCAACGACGAAGCCGCCCAACAGGCCCATGTCATGGCTGCTAAAATTGAAGACGCCGAAGTACGCGCCATGATGGAGCGGCTCATTGCCTCGTCTAAACGTGCCGCCAACAAACGCAAAGAATCTTAAAAATCTGCTTTTTCCACAGGTTTTTATCTTCTTTGTGTCATCTTCGTGTACTTTGTGTTTTAATTTTTCCCGCTATGCTCGATATCAAAGTCCTTCGCGCCGACCCTGGTGCTGTCAAAACTGCCGTCGCCCGCCGTGGCGATGAGCAAACCAATGCCGCCCTCGACCAAATTCTCCAGTTAGATACCCAGCGCCGCGAGCTGCTGGTAGAAGTGGAGCAGCTCAAAAAACAGCGCAATGAAAACTCAGCGCAGGTACCGCGCCTGAAAAAAGCCGGGGAAGATGTCTCGCAGCTCATCGAACAAACCCGCCACCTGGGCGACCGCATCACCGCTATCGATGCCGATCTACGCGAAGTGGAAGCCACTCTCGAGCATCGCTTGCTCGAAATTCCCAATGCGCCTCATCCCAGCACCCCCGATGGCGCTGACGAGAGCGAAAACGTCGAAATTTCAAAATTCGCCGCTCCGCGGGAGTTTGAGTTCGAGGCTCGTCCTCACTGGGAAATCGGTGAAGAACTGGGCATTCTCGATATCGAACGGGGAGCAAAAATTTCAGGCTCACGTTTCTACGTCCTCAAAGGCGCCGGTGCCCGGCTCGAACGTGCACTCATCAGCTTCATGCTCGATGTCCACACCAATCGCCACGGCTATGAAGAAATTCTGCCGCCGCACCTGGTGCGTAGCGAATGCATGGTCGGTACCGGCCAGCTCCCCAAATTCGGCGAGGATGCCTACCATGTGCCTTCAGACGATCTCTGGCTCATCCCCACCGCCGAAGTGCCGGTAACCAACCTGCATCGCGAGGAAATCCTCGAAGCCAGCCAGTTGCCGATTAAATATACCGCCTATTCGGCCTGTTTCCGCCGTGAGGCCGGTTCGGCCGGGCGCGATACCCGTGGCATCATCCGCGTTCACCAGTTCAACAAAGTGGAAATGGTGAAGTTCGTCGCTCCCGAAACTTCGTATGATGAACTCGAAACCCTGCGCCGCGATGCTGAAACCATTCTGGAACTACTGGAGTTGCCCTATCGCACTGTGAGCCTGTGCGCCGGGGACATCGGCTTCACCTCGGCCAAAACCTACGACCTCGAAGTGTGGTTCCCCAACGCTGGGGAATACCGCGAGATTTCATCGTGCTCGAACTTTGAAGCCTTCCAGGCGCGCCGCGCCGGTATTCGCTACCGCCTTCAAGGCGAAGACGGCAAACCCGGCAAGCCGGAGTTCGTACACACCCTTAATGGCTCGGGCCTGGCGGTGGGGCGTACCTTTGCCGCTATTCTGGAAAATTACCAGAACGCCGATGGCAGCGTCACCATCCCACAAGCCCTGCAGCCTTATATGGGCGGCCTCGAAAAAATCGAAAAGAAGTAAAAAAATCCAATAAAAACTGAATAACCTCCACTCACTCTCATGGCAAAATCGCTCGCAGAACTCGACTCGAACTTTCAAGTGAAGACCGTAGAAGATGGCCAGGCATGGTATGCCCTTAACCCCCGCGATGCCGAGGGCATCGGGTGGGTGGAGGAATCGCAGGATTTTACTCGCTACCCCGACCGTGCGCAAGGCGTAGTACGCGACCCGGTGTGGGAACTGAGCCGCCGCAGCGCCGGAATTTTGACACGCTTCATCACCGACGCCCCGCAGATTTCCGTGCGCTGGGACGTGAGTTTTGAGACGCTGGGAATGGACCACATGCCTCCCACCGGCGTGAGTGGCCTCGACCTCTATTCCAGAGATGCTAACGGTAAATGGCGCTGGGCTGGCGTTGGCCGTCCTTTGCAGTTCCCCACCAACCAGCAACCCATTCTGGAAAACATCATCCCGGCTGGCGAGCGTGAATACTTGCTCTACCTGCCGCTCTACAACGGCCTCGATAAATTAGAAATCGGCGTGCCCGAAGGCTCCACCTTCCAATTCGCCCCGCGCGAGGAAAAACCGGTGCTCTTCTATGGCACCTCCATCCTGCAGGGCGGTTGCGCCTCGCGCCCCGGCATGGCTTACCCCGCCATCGCTGCGCGCATGCTGGATGTGCCCCACTACAATTTCGGCTTTTCCGGCAACGCCCTTTCCGAACCCGAAGTGGCCGACCTCTTAGCCGAACTCGACCCCTCGATTTACGTTCTCGATCCTCTGCCCAACATGCAAGCCGCCGAAGTAACCGAGCGTATCCCCCACTTCGTACGCACCCTGCGCACTGCCCATCCGCAAACGCCGATTGTATTGGTGGAAAACATCGTCTACCAGAGCGCCTGGATCAACTCCGCCCGCGCCGAGCGTATGAATACCAGTAATGAAGCGCTCAAAGCGGTGTATACAGAGTTGAAGAATGAGATTAACGATTTACACTATATCGAAACCGTGGATTTGCTGGGCGATGATAGTGAAGCCACAGTGGATGGGACACATGCGACGGATATTGGGTTTTTGAGGATGGCGGAGGTTATTGCGCCGGTGGTAAAGAAACTTTTGTAATTTAATTTACGCACTCATTCGCATTGTATAAATTAAAGTTTTCTCTTCGTCTACGCTGAATGAGCGCATTTCTTTGCGAACCCCGAGCGTAAAAGAGACTACGTTTAAACACTTTATCCTTCACGGTCAGACCCTCGCAAATGCGTTTGAGAGAGTCTTTGGCACCTTCAAGCATGGCAAAATGGACGCATGATTCGGAAAACTTTAATTTTCATTTTTCTTCTTATCGCCGGATGTGGAGCTTGGATGCTGGCAACGCATGTTGCACCGCAAAGAGAATCTCACACAAAAACCACTGTTATTTGGACAATCGATACGGATCAATCAGGAGTGAACCAACTCGCTTTTGAAACTGATGGAAAAACTCTAATCAGTGTGTACTCTAAAATAAAGAAATGGGATGTCGCCACAGGAAAGCTGAAATCAACTTCGCAAAAGCAAGGAAATTCCTGGCAGCAATATTCTGCAGATGGAAAATATTATGTTTATGGCGTCTCCGAAAGGCGTGGTAGAAAAGTTGATGTTTGGAAAGTGAATTTGCACGATGCTCAAAGCGATGCACTTCTCCATACGTTTAAGATTCCCGGTGGAGATGTCAACCTCGATTATCAAGCGGTCTTTTCCAATAAGAGTACACAACTTAATCTCAATTACACCCGAACCCAAAAGCATCCAAAAACTCGACAGAACACTTACACAGACGTTTTTACCGTTTGGGATATGCAATCAGGAAAGCAAATCAAATCTCATGTTCGTTTTGTTACCGAAGATGCCGACCCGTTTTTTAATAATAGCTGGAGACAGTATTATCAAGACCCTATTTTCTCACCGGATAATAAACAGCTATGGTTATTAGAATCAGCCCCTGAAGTGATTACCGAACCACGCAATTCCAACGTTCCGCTCAAAGTTCACCTCACAGATATGCTCCGCGATAAGAGAACTGCTACTTTTAGTGTGCCGCCAGAAAAAAATAAATACTCTCTTAGACAGATGTTCTCAAATAAATGGATTTTTCTCTGCGCCTCCCCAAAAAAGTCGTTAATTGCAGCAGTGAGAAATTCTGGAATATCTGTTTCTGAGGATGCAATTCTGTATGGCTTTAATGTCAAAACACAACAGACGCTTTGGTCTCTTGAGGCGAATGGCTTATATACACAAGCCCTTGCATTTTCGCCAGATGGGAAATTCCTGGCCTGGGGTGGCAGAGATTTTGAACGAAAGTCTGCCACCGGCTACTACCCACCGGGTAAGCTTCTACTACTTGATCCCGCAACAGGTAAAACCATCGCTGAGGTGACGGAACGAACACTCAACGATCTCGCAAAACAAAAACCAATTGAAATTGCAACACGACTTGGCAGAGTGTTTGGCTTGAAACGAGTATCTAACAAAGAACCAAAATCTTTGCCAGGTGAAACCCCTGATGTTAACAGCTTAGCCTTTTCCCCCGACAGCAAAAAATTAGCTGTCGGCTATGCCGATGGCAGCATAAAACTCTGGAAAATCCAATAAAAATACCATGACCATCACGCTTTAATCTCGCCTTTTCATATCATGTTGTGCGGCCTTTAACTTGCAACTTGACTCAAAAATCAACTTGAAGTTATAATCAACCACCATGCCGCTACGCAATATGTTCGTGGATTTCAACGCCTACTTCGCCTCGGTCGAGCAACAGGCTCAGCCCAGGCTGCGGGGCCGTCCGGTGGCGGTGGTGCCGGTGGAGAGCGATAGCACCTGCTGCATTGCGGCCAGCCACGAAGCCCGTGCTTACGGCATCAAAACCGGCACCCGCGTGGGGGATGCACGGCGCATGTGCCGGGAGTTGGAGATTGTGAGAGCACGGCCCTCGCTGTATGTTAACTACCACCACGCTCTTCTCGAAGCGATTGAGCAATGCATCCCCATCAGCAAGATATGCTCGGTCGATGAGGTGGACTGCGAATTGATGGGGTCCGAGCGCAGCCGAGAACGCAGCCTGGCCATTGCGCGGCAGATTAAGCAAAGCATCGCGGAAAATGTCGGCGAATATTTGCGCTGTTCCATCGGTATTGCGCCCAATACGTTCCTGGCCAAGACCGCCACTGAAATACAAAAGCGCAATGGTTTGGTGGTGATTGAAGAAAAGGATTTGCCACACTGCCTTTACGGATTGAAGCTGCGCGACCTGTGCGGTGTCGGTTCGCGCATGGAGCGTCGCCTCTACCTCAACGGCATCGTCACCGTGCGCCAGCTTTGCGAGGCCAGCCAGGAGCAGTTGCACCTGGTGTGGGGCAGCATCGAAGGCGACCGTTTTTATAATGCACTGCGCGGCAAAGTCGTTTCTCGACCACCCACCCAGCGTGCGACTCTCAACCATTCTCACGTGCTCGGCCCTGAAATGCGCAATGAAGCAGGTGCTTATGCCACGCTGTCGCGTCTGCTGCAAAAAGGAGCCACCCGCATGCGTCAGGAAGGCTTTGCTACCAACAGCATGGAAGTGTGCATCAAGTTCACCGATGAGACCTACTGGTGGCTGAAACGTGAGTTCGACTACACCGATAATACATTAGTATTGGTGGATGAACTGCGCAACCTGTGGCGGCAAAATCCCCGCCGACGCGACGAGCCGAAGCAAGTGAGCATCACTTTGCAGCACCTTAAACCCATCAAGGAATGCAATCTCTCGTTATTTGAAGAGCGCAAGGCTCCTTGCGAGGTGGTGGATTATTTGAACGCACGTTTCGGGCGAATGAAGGTGTATCTGGGCGGTGCCCACCAGGCCCGCACCGAAGCAGCGCAGCCGATTGCTTTCAATTTCGTGCCGGAGATGGAGAAGCGGGCAGCGGCGAGGAAGAAGACGGTCAATGGAGAACCATTGGGCCTGCTTCCGTGAATCGTCCCCTGTGGGTATGTTACGAATTTGAAGCAGTTTCCTCTCTCTATATCTTGTCAGTGACGTCATCTCCCCATGTGCGTGAGGATGACGAATTGCCGGGGCAACGGCTTATCCTCCAAATCCGGTTACCTCCCTATCACCCATCACCTCTTACCCATAACCTAAAGTAAACCGCCGAAGCGCATGATGCGCTCCGGCGGTTTACTTGTCTTTCAAATCCCCATATCAATCGAAGTATATTTATCCGTCGCGTCATCCGGAAAAGCAATCTTGCCATTAAACCCAACCGGCGGTAGCGGGTCTGCGGAAGCTTTATCAATGACGTCTTCCGCGCCCTGGATAATTTCATCGACTTGCTTGAGCAATTGCGCTTTGTCGTTGCTTGCCAGTGCTTCCACTTTGGGGCCTGGGTCGTTTTGAGAGAGCGATTTTTGCATTAGTTCGCTGTGTAGCATTTCATGCTTACGCACTGCAGCCAGGTAGCCATCGACATCATTGCCCAGTGCCTTGTTCGATTCATAGAACGGTTTAGCGGTGCGCACCGGCGGCGGGCCTTTGGGCAGGATGTATTTGTTGATGAGCGTTTCGCGCTCCACTTGCAGGGAGTATTGCGAGAGATACCACACGCCGTGAAATGGTCCGCCGGCATCCTGGACTTGCTGCAAGACAAAACCTTTGTTCTCCCAGCTTCCGTTCTCCTTGGTAGGATGCAAAATATGAACGCTGTCTTTGGCACTATAAGGGTCGAGCGCACAGACGTTTTCGCCTCCGGCATAGCGCAGATCGCGGCCTTTAATCATACGTGGCGGGATGGATTGCGGGTGCAGCTTCTCTTCTTCGCGATGGGTGAAGGCGGTTTTGTAGTCGCGCGCCTTTACATTGACGATGACGGTTTCTGAATCTTCCTTTTTGCCATCCGAAACGGTGAGTGTGGCTTTCACGGGAGCCAGAAACACTGTCGCTACGCGCGCGCCGTCTTTGGTTGCCCCGGCATGAAAGGGGATGGGGCTTGCCTCATCGACGGGCGCAAAAGTCCATTTATAGCTGCGCACTTTACCCGTGCTTTTCCAGCCATCGAGATGCAGGGTTTGCCCGCGCTCGGCGGTATAGGGGCCACCGGCGACGGCTTTAAGCGGTTCTTCGTATTCGGGGCCGCCGGGCTGAATTGTCCAACTGGTATTCCAGCGGCCGCCGTCCTGGCTCAGAAAATCGTTGTTGGAACTGGTCATGGAGCCTTTAATGACCAGGCCCGATTTGGGCAAGGGACTGTTGCGGCCAAACCCGGCTCCGCCGTCATCGGCCCAGGAATGCCCCGGCACCATCTCTTCGCGCACCGTGGTGCCATAGCGGCTGACAGTGACTGAGCGAAGATGAATCGCCTTGCCCTCATGATCTTGTTTTTGCCATTGGTCACGAATCACAGCCAGTTGATAGGTGCCCGCTGCAGCGTCGATATTACTCACTTCTACCTGAAACGTATCGATGTAATCGCCCGCGTAGGTATCGGTGGTGGTTTCACTGGGGTACTGGGTCACGCGCTTGCCGGTGACAGTGATGCGCGCTTCGCCCTGCCCACGCAGCGAAAAGGGATCGACGTTGCGGTTATCGTAATGGGGCACCAGTTTGAACATACCATCCACTCGAATCGAGCTTTCCCAGGTGGTTTTCGTGGTGCCATCCTGGTTTTGTCCGGTGCTCTGGGCCTGTGTTGCCAGGGTGCCTTTCCACTCTTTAATTTTGGTGAAGCGGGCCGGGTCGGTGGGGGAAATGGCGGGTTTAGCCGGTGATGCCGATTTGGCGGCTGGTTTAGTAGGACGCTTTACGGGTGCGGCTATGCTATGCGCGGCGGTTAGATACAGTCCTACCCCCACGAGAAGCGGCAAGAAACGAAAGTTGCGGGTCATACAATCTCCGGATCAGAAGTGATTTCAGAAAAAACTCGCGCCAAAACGAAGCGCAGGCTTCCTTATTATAGATAAACCGGCTCCGGCTTAGCTAACGGCTTTTCCAACTCTTTCGATTTGTCAAAATTACTGCTCTTTTGAGGGGCATTAGCGAACTAATCCGCTATGGTTCTCAGCAAGACCCGGGGGTGAGAAAAATAAAATCGGCTTCGCGCTACCTGGCTGTTCACACTCATCTCAAAAGCGATGGAGATTCGGGTATAGCCGACTTGCAAAAAGACATGAATCTGGTATGTTTGCTCATTAGAGTTGAATCTCCCTTTAACTTGAAGAGAAAAATGCCCCTGACAACCTTAGAAACTTGCTTGCCGTGCCAATCTCAACACCAGAAAAAAGCTTTTACCTTGATAGAGTTATTGATCGTCATTGCGATCATAGCGCTGCTGGCAGCAATTCTTTTCCCGGCATTCGCTCGTGCTCGTGAAAGTGCGCGCAAGGCTTCGTGTCAGAGCAATCTCAAACAAATCGGCCTCGGCTGGATGCAATATACACAAGACTACGATGAAATGTCGGTCCCATCTCGCGTAGGCGTGATACTTACCAGCCCCTACACCGTTACGCTCCAACCTTATTTAAAGAGCACACAAATCTTCAAGTGCCCCAGCAACACCTCTGACTCTTCCTTGAGTTACACCTATAATTTCTATTTGGGCCTCGCCCGGCCGCTGGCCGGTATTCCTTTGCCGGCACAGACGCCCATGTATGCCGATGCCTGGGCCACCGATCCCAATGCCGTTGCCTATTACTTCGTTACCGCCACTGCTACTGGTGGCTGGATACCGATGTTAGGTCGTAGTATCCATGCCTCGCAAGTAGGAGGCACTCTTCTCAATGACGTACAAACCGCAGGCTTAGTGCAAGGCGGCCTCCACCTTGACGGCGCAAATTACGTCTTTGCCGACGGGCACGTTAAGTGGATGCACTTTGTGACCGATACCGCCGAAACGGGCGCAGGCGCTCCTAAATACATGAATTTGTCACCCAAGCGCGACCTCGATTACAACTGCGATGGCATTCTGGGTGACGCCACCAGCTATAACTAAGGCAAGTCTTTTTGGAGTGTGGTGACTTGTCACCGCGAGGACAAAATAGCGACGTCTTCGTTTCAATTAAACGCTGACACGACGCGGTGACAAGTCACCGCACTCCAAAAATAAAACGCCCGCATCGAACACTCTCGATGCGGGCGTTTTATTTTTACGGGAGCTTACGCTCCAACGGCTTTTTGCAACTCTTCTACCTTGTCGGTCTTTTCCCAGGTGAAGCCGGCGTCTTCACGGCCAAAGTGGCCGTAGGCTGCCGTCTTGCGGTAGATGGGACGCAGCAAGTCGAGGTGCTGGATGATGGCGCGCGGGCGCAGGTCGAACACCTGCTGGATGGCTTCGGCGATCTTCTCATCGCTGACTTTACCGGTGCCGAAGGTGTTGACGTAAACCGACAGCGGCTTGGCTTTGCCGATGGCGTAGGCAACCTGGGTTTCGCAGCGATCGGCCAAACCGGAGGCGACCACGTTCTTGGCCACGTAGCGCATCATGTAGCAAGCCGAGCGATCGACCTTTGTCGGATCTTTGCCCGAGAACGCGCCGCCACCGTGGCGGCCCATACCACCGTAGGTATCGACGATGATTTTGCGCCCGGTCAAACCGGCGTCGCCCTGAGGGCCACCGATGACGAAACGACCGGTGGGGTTGACGAAGACTTCGGTCGCTGCGTCAAACAGTTCGGGCGGCAAAATGGGGGTGAAGACATGTTCGATGAGGTCGGCCTGGATCTGCTTCTGTTCCACTTCCGGGCTGTGCTGGGTGGAGATGAGAACCTTGTCGATCTTCACGGCGACGCCGTTTTCATAGCGCACGGTGACCTGCGATTTGCCGTCGGGGCGCAGGTAGGGCAGGGTGCCGTCTTTGCGGACATCGGCCAGGCGCTTGCAGAGCTTGTGGGCCATCTGAATCGGCAGCGGCATCAGTTCCGGGGTTTCGCGGCAGGCATAACCAAACATCATACCCTGATCGCCGGCACCGACTTTATCCAGCGGATCTTCGTCGCTTTCATCAAGACGCTGTTCGAGCGCCTTGTTGACACCCTGGGCGATATCGGGCGACTGCTGGCCAATGGAGGTGAGCACACCGCCGGTCAGGTAGTCGAAACCATATTTAGCGCGGGTATAGCCGATGTCTTTGACGACGCGGCGCACGACTTGCGGAATTTCAACGTAGGTTTTGGTGGAGATTTCGCCGCCGACCAGCACAAGACCAGTGGTGAGGAAGGTTTCGCAGGCTACGCGTGCAGCCTGATCCGAGCGCAAGATTTCGTCGAGAACGGCATCCGAAATCTGGTCGGCCATTTTGTCGGGATGGCCTTCGGTGACCGATTCCGACGTAAAGTGATAATTCGCCATAGAGTTTTAAGGTACTCCCTGAGTTATTTCCGACAACAGGGCTGCGTCCCCAACACCAAACGTGTCGCCATGTCGCCAGGCGCGCACTTGACAGTATCATTCGATATCGTTAAATGCTGCGAATTTATTGTATCATGCGCTCTCGCGAAAGAACACAATCGGGCGACATGAACACTTCTTTGGTCAACGGCGGCACAGGAGCATTTCCTGGCCGCCCATTTTGCCATCAGTCTCGCCTGGTCAATTTATTGTATTATGCACTCAACTCAAAGAAGCAGCCCCACCTGAAGGCATGAAACAAAAAACCTACACCGCGTTCGGCATTGGCTTTACCGTGTGCTTACCAGAAGAGGCACTCTGGGGAGTGTTGGAACAACATCTGCCGCCTGGGGCGCAGGAAAGCCTAATCGCACCGGCACGAAACTATATTTTCGAACAAAAGGCAGGAGAATATTGCCTGTCTGTCGATGGGGGGATGCTTTGCTGCCATCAATTAATCGGCCCTGTTTTGGAGGCTTTTGAAGGCGATCTCCAGATTTTTGTGGCCGAATTCGCACCCGCACACATCTTCGTGCATGCCGGAGTGGTGGGCTGGCAAGGGCAGGCCCTGGTATTTCCCGGTCGCAGCTTTCATGGGAAATCGACCCTCGTTACAGCGCTCTTGCGAGCCGGGGCGCAGTATCTCTCCGATGAATATGCCGCCTTCGACTTAAACGGCTTCGTTCATCCCTATCCGCGCCGCATCTCCCTGCGCCAGGAAAATGGCGGTTCGCTGCGCGTGGAAGCCCAGATACTGGGCGCTGCCATCGCCCGAGAACCGCTGCCTGTGTCTAGGATATTCCTTTGCCACTTCGAACCTCAAGCCGTTTGGCGGCCGCAAATACTTTCACCCGGCGAGGCACTGTTAGCTTTGCTCGATAACACCGTGGCCGCTCGCAGCCAGACGGCCATAGCACTCGATGTCCTGGGGAAAGTCGTAGCCAATGCCACTGCTCACAAAAGCGCGCGTGGCGAGGCCGACGATTGCATTGCGGCTCTTCTCGTTTAAGGCTCCTTATGCCTCTGCACGATCTTTCGGATGTCACCTTCATCGTTCCCATTTTCATCGACTGCCCGGAACGCCTCCGCAATCTGCAAAGCAACCTGCGGCACCTCACAGCTTTGTTCGACACCTCCATTCTCATCGGTGAGATGACAAATCCCGACGAGCCACCCATCGATGAAGAATTAACAGAATTTTCCGGCAGATTTCAATCGTTGCGTATCGATAACAAGGGACAAGACTTCCATCGCACTCATCTTCTCAATCGCTTGCTACAAAAAGTCGAAACGCCGTTGGTTTGCAATCTCGATTGCGATGCGGTTTTTTCGACCAACCAGTATCTAAAAGCGGTGCAACTATTGCGATGGAACCTGGCCGATTTCGTTTTGCCCTACAGGGATTCCGTCGTTCATATTGCTGCCCACAATCAGGCGGAATTCCTTACCATCCTGAAGGAACGAATACCCAATGAAGCAGAAATCCAACGATTAGCCGAAGAGGTGTGGACCATGGATTCGGTCGGCGGTGCCATTTTGGGAAAAACCCAGAACTACCGCAATTGTGGCGGTGAAAACGAACATTTCATCGGCTGGGGCTGGGAAGATAACGAACGCATGGCGCGGTTTGAAAAGCTGGGATGTAAAACCGAGCGCCTGGCCGGAAGCTTTTATCATCTGAATCATCCACGCGGCGAAACCAGCAGCCAGGCCCACGCCAATTATGAGGCGAACAGAAAGGAATTTGAGCGTATTGCGCAGATGACACGGCCAGAATTAGAGCTGGAAATCTCCCAATGGTTATTTAGGTCCTAAGTTAATCGTGAGATGGGAAACTTTTCTCTTTCTTTCATGAGAGTTTCAGCATTATCTGTCAAAATCGAGGAAATCAGTAATCAGGTTTAAAAATCATTTTTTAAGGAATCGGATTATGTCTCGCTCTTACCCTTGTGCCCGCCAAGACGATTTGTTGGTTCAGAATGTATTAGATGAGACCCTGGTCTACGATCAGCGCACGCATCAGGCCCATAGCTTGAATGCGAATATCACCCGCATCTGGAAAGCGTGCGACGGCAAAACCTCGTTGAATGAGTTGCAGGGATTATTGACGGATCAACCGGAAAAAGAATTAGTTGTCGAGCACATCTTGCAGGAACTCGATAAGCACCAGTTGCTGGTAGCCGATTCCCTCCAAACTCCCCACGACCCTTCCCGTCGCGCCATGCTCGCCAAAGCCGGTATGGTCGCTGTTGCCCTGCCGTTCATTAGCTCCATTGCTGCACCGACCGCTGCGCAGGCTCAATCGGGACAAACTGGTATCACAGGACCGACTGGAGCGACAGGGCCAACTGGATAAACAGGATCGTTTTGATCCGGCTGAACGATTTAAAACATTTTCGGCACATCACTTAACAAGCAAAAGACAGGAAGTGAGGGGCATCTCGGTATGAGGTGCCCCTCACTTCATTTTCATGCGACAGCGATCGGCCTAAGTTCTCAACCATAGAGCGTTTCTCGGTAGGAATGAGCCTTACTGCTTTGCGGTTGAATAAAACTGTGAGAAGCGCAGCGCTTTGTCATTCCAAGCCTGCGAGGAATCTCATCTTGCAAACTAAAACTTCTCTGTCTTAGGAGAGGGGTTATGAACTCCTTCACTTCGTTCAGGATGACAGGCCCTCGGATAAAAACCAAACCAATTGAGAAGCGCCCTAAGCTCTGCCGTTTTCATCTGTGCGGCATAACCTGCATGACAATTATTGCAACAAAAATCGAATGAGAGGGCCATTGAAACCACAGGCATTACAAGAATTTTTGCAAAGGCGATGGTAATGCCATTATAGTTATATTTTGAGAATATTTTCTTGGTTCCCACCGATATAATTGCAATGTATGTGGCATAATAAAAACTCAATTCTGAAGGAGTCGGATTATGTCACATTCTTATCCCCTTGCTCGCCGAGAAGCTTTACTGGTTCAAGAAGTTTTAGATGAAACCCTGGTTTACGACCAGCGCACACATCAGGCGCACTGTCTGGACGCCAATATTGCTCGCATCTGGAAAGCCTGTGACGGGCAAACGTCCATGGCGCAATTGCAAGGTTTACTGAAAGAACAGTCCGGCGATGATGCCGTTCTCAAACACATCCTTCAAGAATTGGACAAGCATGAGCTACTGGTAGCGAATACTCCTGCTCTTCATATAGCTCAAGATCCTGCCCGGCGCGCGCTGTTGGTCAAGGCCGGTATGGCCGCCGTTGCGCTTCCCTTCATTACCTCGATTACCTCACCCACTGCGGCGCAGGCTCAATCGGGTGGGAATAGCGGTGGGAACAATGGCGGTGGTACAAGCTTTACAGGTCCAGACAATACAGGATCGGGTTCTACCGGTAATACGGGAGTCACGGGGGCCACGGGAGTGACGGGCGGCACAGGCCCAGGTGCCACAGGACCGGGCGCTACGGGTCATACGGGTGCTACCGGCGCAACGGGTCCCACTGGCCCAACAGGTCCTACTGGCATGACGGGTACCACCGGCGCAACCGGCCCTACCGGTAGCACTGGCCCAACTGGCCCCACCGGTAGTACTGGTGCTACAGGTGGCACGGGCGCTACAGGACCGGGTTCCACAGGCAATACGGGCGGAACCGGCCCACGGTAATTCTCTGAGCTTCATCTAAGCCATTAGGTTTTTTGTTGGCGATGAAAAGTGGGTCTCAGGCAAAAAGGAAGTTCGTTTGCGGTATCGCTTAATACCATGAAGCTCCTTTTCTGCAGTGACCCGCTCGACCCAAGTCGCCCTGAAATGGCGTATCAGGATGAGGGAGAAGCAGCGCAAGCGGCGGTGTAGATATGAACGGTTTGCCTTTAAAAGAGGCATAATTATTTCATGGAACATACGCCTCTCACCAACTGGCTCCTCGATTCCGACCCTGCCATCCGCTGGCAGGTGAAGCGCGACTTACTCAAAGAATCACCCGAAGCCGTCGCCCTCGAGCGGGCCAAAATCGCCACCGAAGGTTGGGGAGCCAGGTTGCTCGAATTACAAACTCCCGATGGCATGTGGGGCGGTGCTGTGTGGCAGTCTCCCGATTGGATTTCGACGATGGACACTCTGGTCCTGCTGCGCGACCTGGGTATCGACCCGCAAAGCCCGCAGGCACGCCGGGCCATTGAGTTGGTTTTGCATAATAACCTCACCTGGGGGCCGGAGTTCGGCGATTCACCGTTTTTCGAGGGTGAAGAAGAGGCTTGCATCAACGGACGAACACTGGCTGTCGGTGCCTATTTTGGCGTCAATAGCGACAAACTGGCACAGCAGCTTGTTTGCGAACAAATGGAAGACGGCGGCTGGAATTGCTACACGCCGCCCAGCACCCGGTCTTCGTTTCATTCCACCATCTGCGTGCTGGAAGGGTTGCTGGAATATGAAAACATGCCCGGTGCCACCATCGACGTAGCCGCGCCGCGCAAGCGCGGAGAAGAGTATCTGCTGGAGCGTCAGTTGTTTCGCTCGCTTTCGACCGGAGAAGTGGTTAATCCTCACTGGTTGGAGTTCTCTTTTCCCACCCGCTGGCATTACGATGTGCTGTGGGCGCTCGACTATCTGCGCCGCACCGGTGTAAAACCCGATGCGCGAGTGAGTGAAGCAGTGGAATTGATCAAACAAAAGCAAGACAGCCAGGGCCGCTGGCTGCTTGAAAATCCCCACCCTGGCCGTGTTCATTTCACGATGGAAGAAGGCGGTCAGCCCAGCCGCTGGAACACGTTGCGGGCTTTGCAAGTGTTGGATTGGTATGCTGCGGCCGTTTAAATAAAGGAGACGAAAACGCGATGAAAGCAACTCTGGAAAAAGCATTTGGTTATCAGGGCGATAACATGAATTTGCCGGTGGAAAATGTTGAAGCGGCTTTGCCGTTTTACGAGACCGTTTTAGGTTTTCGTATTGTCTCGCATAGCGACACTCCTCACAAATCGGCAGTGCTGTCTCGTGATGAAGTGCAAATTGCCCTGGCCGAAAACGGTGGCGATAGTTCGCAGGATGGCTGTGCCTTTCATGTGAAAAATTTGGAGGCGTTGTTTGCTGAGTTCCAGGCCAACGGGCTTGGGAAAGAAATCTCGCAGTTCGATACCGAACAACGCGATGGTGTGGAGTGGAAAGTATTCTTCGTTGTTGCGCCCGATGGCCTTTGCTATTGGTTTGGTGAAAAACAGCCGGGTTAAAGCATGAGACGCATCCTCCTCACCGGCATCTGTTTAAATCATTTCAAGAGGTAATAACACGATAATGAAAGTGACTCTGATAAAAGCGTTCGACGATCAGGGCGATCACATGAATTTCCCGATAAAAGACCTTGCCGCCGCTCTGCCTTTTTACGAGAAGGAAATCTGGTAGTATCCCTGTTTGAATTTCGGCTTCTGGGTGGTAATGCCGCGTCTATCGCCCATTGAGCTATAAACTTGCATGACACAGAAAAATCAAAATGTGGTCAATTTGCGGATCACCATCGAGCAGCCGGTCATCGGTGTGCAGCATAGTCTTCAGGCAAAGGATGAGTCGCCGCTCGATCCGAAATGCTCGTGCGAGGGCGAGGCGCTCCTATTCGATTTCCAAGTCCGCGTCAGTCCAGGTCCCAAGTTCTTCGGCGATCAGGTGCGGCGCGAAGGCCCTGTGCGGAGATTTGTCTACATTCGTGTCGGCCGATTAGCCGGTGACCCTTCCTCGCCCTGGTCTGGCCGAATGAAGATCGATATTTACGACATTGGAAATGACCTGTTGGATCGTGCAGCCATCAGCGGAGAGGTCATCGAAACCATAGTCATTGGCACCGGTAAGGCTGGCACCCCGGCCTGCGGCACGGTACGGCCAACGGGGCGGCGTATCGTCGAGCGTTGAAACCGAATGGCTGCAAGCCGAAATTCAAATTACGACGTTGCACCAGACGGACTGAAAAATAAGAAATATGAAACGCATCCTCCTCACCGGCATTTCCGCCGTTGGTAAATCAGTCGTTATCGAAGAACTTGCTCGCCGTGGCTATTACGCCGTCGATTTGGATTGCGACGATTTCTCCCATTGGGCAGCACTTACCGACGAACTCACTACGGCTGCCGGAACCCCGGTAGAAGCCGAACGCGACTGGGTGTGGCGCGAAGACCGCGTTGCTGCCTTGTTAGCCGATGAAAAGGCCGATGCCCTCTTCGTGAGCGGCTGTGCCCCTAATATGGGAAAATTCCGTCCGCAGTTCGACCATATAATATTACTGAGCGCACCAGCCGAAGTGACGGTGGAGCGACTGCAAACCCGCACTAACAACCCCTACGGTAAATTGGAAGAGGAAAGGGAACGCGTGCTCGATTTGAAAGAAAGCGTGGAGCCACTACTGCGCCAATCGGCCAAGCATGAAATCGTGACCGATATTCCCCTTGAAGCGGTAGTGGAAGAAGTGCTGCGCCGGGTAAAATAAAGGCAAAATAGTGAGGCTGCCCCATGGCACAACCGGAAATCGGTGGCATTTCGCCGAACTTCATCGTCCAAAATGTGACCGCTACCCTGGTCTTCTATCGCGATAAGCTGGGCTTTGAAGTCACCTTTCAAGAACCGGCGCAGGAACCATTTATCGGCATCGTGCAGCGTGGTGGTGCCATGTTGCTATTCAAGGATGTAGGCATCGAACCAATCCCGAACCACAAGCGGCATAAGTATGCTCGCTGGGATGCTTATCTTTACGTGCCCGATCCCGATGCGCTGGCCGCCGAGTATGAATCGCGTGGAGTGATGTTTTCACAGCCACTAAAAGATACCGAAGATGGGCTGCGGGGCTTCGAGATTGAGGATGGCGACGGTTACACGTTATTTTTCGGGCGGCCACAGGCAACCACAGGGAGTGAGTAACGTCAGACAAAGCCTCATGCCGCTCGCCATCCAACATCTCACCTCCAACGACCTCTCTCGAATGTCGGCGTTACTGACTCTGTTCGGCGAAGCCTTCGATGAGCATGAAACCTACAACGCCAAACGCCCGAGTGACGGTTATCTGCGGCGCTTACTCAGCAATGAAACTTTCATTGCACTGGTAGCGTTGAAGAACGGCGAAGTCGTAGGCGGCATCGCAGCTTATGAACTGCAAAAATTCGAGCAAGAACGCAGCGAAATCTATATCTATGATCTCGCGATTCTCGAAGCGCATCGACGCGAAGGCATTGCGACGGCTTTGATCGAAAAACTCAAGGAAATTGCCGCCACGCGGGGTGCCTGGGTTATCTTCGTGCAGGCCGATACCGGCGTTGAAGACGAAGCCGCCATTGCGCTCTACAGTAAATTGGGCAAACGCGAAGATGTGCTGCATTTCGATATTGCCGTAAACCCTGAAATTTCAAAATGAATGAACCATTGTTAATCCGGCGTTCGGCACGCTTAATGCTGCTCGATCCGCAGGGCCGTTTGATGCTTTTCCGCTACGATAATGGCCACGCTGCGCCCTTTTGGGCCACGGCTGGTGGCGAACTTCAAGGAGAGGAAGATTATCGCGCGGCTGCCGTGCGCGAATTGAAAGAAGAAACCGGCTTTACAGCTTCCATCGGCCCGCTATTGCGAGAGCGCGACGATATCTTCGCCGTAGCCGACCAGCCACCGGCGCATTGGTTCGAACAGTATTATCTGGTGCGGTGCGAAAACGCAGAGACCCCCGACCGCACCGGCTGGACGGATGAAGAGCGCGTCACCATCCGTAACTGGCACTGGTGGAGCCTGGAAGAAATGCACGCCGCCCCTCCCGGTACCTTTCGCCCAGACTGGTTGCCCGAACTGTTGCAAGAGTTAATAGAAGGAGATTCTCATGCATAAAAGCCGTTTAGGAGATATCGTCATCGATTGCCACACCGACGACCTCCAGCAAGCTGCCAGTTTCTGGAGCGCCGCGCTGGGCTATCCGTTGCCGGATGAAATTGATGTCGAAAGTGGCTTCGTTCTTCTACAAACACCGCCCGGCGAAGTGCAGGTCATCATCCAACAGGTCAAGCGCGAGGCTGGCGTGCATCTCGATATCGAAACCGATTCTATCGAAAAAGAAATCCAACGGTTAGAGGGATTGGGAGCGAAGATTGTGACTCGCCACGAAGGATGGACAGTCATGCAAGCGCCCACCGGTCAGCTTCTTTGTGTCGGCAAACCGTATCGTGGAGGATTTGAGCAAGGAGCGAATGAGTGGGAGTGAGGTGATTTTACACATTCACCACTCACTCCTCGGCGTTCATAGCACGCAAAGCCTTCGGCTGCGCTAACTTCGTCGCAAATTTTCGCAATTAACGACTTAAATAAGGTGTTAATTTGTAGGATTGGTGCACAACAACATGATCGATAAATTGCGAATGGATAAAACAGCATTTTCCATTGGTTCCTTAGAAGAACAAGGAGATGATCGGGATTATTGGGCCTCAAAAACACCTGCCGAGCGGCTTCAAGCTCTCGAAATAATGCGTCAGATCATGTATGGCTACGATCCAGCTACAGCCCGACTCGAAAAAGTTTTTACAATTTCCAAACAGCCGTTTCCCTAACTCCACTTCACCTGCAAGCCCATCAAACTGGCAAAATAAGCTGCCTGAAACGGTTCCACAATTGCGCCGCGCAAACTCTCTACACTCACGTGCAATCCCTGCACGTCCGAACCGCGAAAGTCGGTGTTTTCGAGTTTGCAGAACGACATTTGCGCTTCCCGCAAATCGCAATTCTGGAAAATAACGCCGCGCAAGTCGGCTTCGAGGAAATCGCCGCCGCGCAGGTTGCAGTTCTCAAAGCGCACGTCTTTAAAAGTGGCAAAGCGGAAATGGGCCAGTGAAAGGTTGCAGTCGCGCAGGGTGACGTCTTTAAAGTGGCCTTCACTGGCCTGCCAGCCGAGCAGGCGGCAGCCTGTGAACTGGGTGCGGTGAAGAATGGCTTTGCGCCACTCGGCATTGGCGAGGTCGCAGTTTTGAAAATCGAGGTCGGTGAGGTCGATCTCAGGAAACTGGCTGGCTGCCAGGGCCACCTCTTCGAACCGGCAACGAGCCATTACCAGGCGGCGCGCGTCTGCGCCGGGGTAAGCACGCTGCACCAACTCCAGGTCGGTGTAGGTGGTGTCCTCTTCAAAGCTCTCGGGCGGCTGCTCGTCGGCGAAGCGGGTGAGTTTTTTGGGTGGGCGTGGCAGTTTGGGGGCGTTTTCTTTCACACACTGAGTTTACCGGTAAACTTCCCGTTGAACCCGAATTGGAGTATGCTTTCTAAGTACAGTTACCAAGTTGAATTTTTTAGACGGAAGGTGGGCCATGAGCGAACAGACTCTCGAACGAAACACGTCGGACACTTCTTTTGAAACCGAATTAGAACGCCAAACGCTGGAAGAACTTCTTAGCGTGACAACGCCTTCGCTCGACGAGATGGATGAAACCCAGCTCGGGACCCTGCTCGTCCTCTCCGGCCCGGCCGGCGTGGGTAAAGACACGGTCTGGAAACAGGCTTCACAGACTCTCACCACGTT
>DAITOV010000025.1:0-26607 GCA_036833945.1 Abditibacteriia bacterium | reverse complement strand
AAGATCATTCCAGCACTTCCACTTCGGGAATCGGCACGACGAAGCGGCAACCCCATTCCTTGATGAAGCTCATTTGCTCTACAATCTCATCGCGCAAATTCCACGGCAGGATAAGAAGGTAGTCGGGTTTGGTTTGTGCAATGGCGTCCGGATGCAGGATGGGCAATCGGGAACCGGGCAGGAAATTCCCCTGTTTATGCGGGCTGCGATCGACGGTGTATTCAATAAAATCGTTGCGGATGCCACAGTAGTTGAGCAAAGTATTGCCTTTGGCCGGTGCGCCATAGCCGACAACCTTCTTTCCCGCACGCCGGGCGGCGATTAGAAACTCCAACAGCTTCGATTTGGTTTCTTCGACCTGGGCACCAAAGGCATGATAGGTTTCCATGTGTTCCAGGCCATAGTCGCGTTCACGTTGCTTGAGTGCTTCGATGCGCGGCGAGACCGGACGCGTTTCATCGGCTTCGTGCCGTGCATAGATTCGTAGCGAACCGCCATGAGTGCCGAGTTCCTCGACATCGAAAAGCCGCAAGCCGTGCGCGGCAAAGATCTGCTCCACAGCCAAAAGCGAATAGTATGAAAAATGCTCGTGATAGATGGTATCGAACTGGTTTTGCTGCATCAGTTGCAGCAAATGCGGAAATTCAAAAGTCGCCGTTCCATTGGGCTTGAGCAGAATTTTAACGCCGCTCACGAAGTCGTTGACATCCGGCACGTGTCCCAGCACGTTGTTGCCCAACAATAAATCGGCGCGATAGCCCGAATCCGTCAACCAACGCGCGGTTTCGGCCCCGAAAAAGCGAATCAGCGTGGGGATGCCTGCCGCCTGGGCCACTTCGGCAACGTTGCGCGCCGGCTCGATACCCAGAATCGGGATATTCTTCGCCTTGAAATATTTCAGCAGGTAGCCGTCGTTGGAGGCCACTTCAACCACATAGCTCGCTTCACCCAAATCACAATATTCCGTGATATGATCGGCGTAGCGCTGGGCATGTTCAAGCCAGGAATCGGAAAACGAAGAGAAATAGGCATAATCCGAAAAGATTGCATCCGGACTCTGGTGTTCGGGCAGTTGCACTAATTTGCAGTCTTCACAAACATAAACCCGGAGCGGGAAAAAGGGTTCCATCCGGTTAAGCGCTTCGGGAGCCAGATACGAATTCGAAAGCGGCGAAACGCCCAGATCTGCAAAAGTGTGATGAAGCGGCTTCGCGCAAAAGCGGCAGTGAAGGCCGCTCGCATCATGAATAGGCAACAAACGATCGTGCATATAGGTTTGAATCCCCCTGAGGGTAACAATATCAACCAAAGTATAAAGTTTTTGTAGCAATTATTATGACGGTTTCCCGTTCTCATAGCACGCAAAGCCTTCGGCTGCGCTAACTTCATCACTAGTTTTCGCGATTCATTTCTCTTGAATTAACCACAGATAAACACAGATGGACACAGATAAAGTTTTTGAGTTGTGAAACGCACAATCGCGCTTTTCATTGACAAAGTGAGCTTCATTGCTTGGAGATTCCAATTCAAAGATCATCTGTGTTTATCTGTGTCCATCTGTGGTTAATTTCTGAGATGGGTCAGACTCGCTTTTGGGCCACTGATTTATACCGTACTTCGCCGCGAAAAATCGCCCGGCAGCCGATGACTTTTCTGCCCGTTAAACAGGTCCACAGGAAATCGCCCCTTGCATCTTGCAAACACCACCGCTAAAATGTAACTGTATTTGTTTCAATTAACCCTTCTGCAGGGGGTGAATAACCAATGGCGAACAATTGTCGATTTGCATTTGCGGTTCATGTGCTCAGCGTGATGGCAACCCACGAGGGCGAGGCTGTCTCTTCAGAACTGCTGGCGCGCAGTGCCAACACCAACCCGGTCGTGATTCGACGTTTGCTCGGTGAATTGCGCGAAGCAGGGCTGGTCCAAACCACGCGTGGGCCTAATGGCGGCGCGCAATTAGCAAAACCGGCGCAGGAGATTTCGTTGTTGGCGGTCTACCATGCAGCCGCAGGGCAAGTCGAGCCGTTCGGCTCGCACCCCAATGAGCCGGGCAAAGGCTGTTGTGTGGGACGCGAAATCAAACGCGTTCTCGAAGGCGTGGCCGACCGGGCGCGTGCCGCTGTCGAGAAAGAGTATGCCGCCACTTCCCTGGCGCAAGTCGTGAGTGAAATGCAGTCGCCCATCGAGTCGTAAGCCTTATTTTTTTGCCGCCTAATGTAACGTTTTTTGTTACCTACTTTTAAATTTCGGAGAAAATCATGCCTTTGTTTTCATCGCTTCAAGTTGGAGACCTCACCTTAGCTAACCGCATCGTCATGGCACCGCTGACTCGCAGCCGCGCCGGGGAGCAGCGCATTCCTAACGAACTGATGAAGGAATATTACGTGCAGCGTGCCACCGCAGGGCTTATTTTGAGTGAAGCCACCGCCGTCGATCCCAAGGGTGTGGGCTATCTCGATACTCCCGGCATCTGGAACGAAGCACAGATTGCCGGTTGGCGCGAAATTACCGACGCCGTGCATGAAGTAGGCGGCAAGATCGTATTGCAATTGTGGCATGTCGGGCGCATTTCGCATCCTGATTTGCTCGATGGCGACCTGCCCGTAGCGCCTTCGGCCATCGCCGCTATCGGCGAAGCACGCACCCTCGAAGGCAAGAAATCGTTTGTGACACCACGCGCCTTGGAATTAGAAGAGATTCCCGGCATCGTGGCGGCTTACAAGCGTGGCGCGCAAAACGCACTCGAAGCCGGTTTCGACGGCGTGGAGATTCACGGTGCCAACGGCTACCTGCCCGACCAGTTCCTGCGCGACGGTGCCAACCAGCGCACCGATGAATATGGCGGCAGTGTGGAGAACCGGGCACGTTTACTGCTGGAAGTTACCGATGCCGTCATCGAAGTGTGGGGGCCAAAACGTGTGGGCGTGCATCTTTCGCCACGCAACACGGAATATCACTCGATGCAAGACAGCGATACCATGGCCACCTTCACTTATGTCGCCCGCGAATTGGGCAAACGCCAGATTGCCTTCATTTTCGTGCGCGAAGAACTCGATGGCCAGCCTCTGCACCTGCCGGTTTTGGCACAGGAGTTCCGTGCCCACGGCGGTGGCATTGTGATTGCCAACGACGGCTTTACCTCCGACAGTGCGGTTCAGGTATTGAACTCCGGTGTCGCCGATGCCGTGGCCTGGGGCAGACAGTTCATCGCCAATCCCGACTTGCCGATTCGCTTGAAACAAAATGCACCGCTCAACGATTTACAAGTCGAGACACTCTACGCTCCCGGCCCGCAGGGTTATACCGACTACCCGTTTTTAGCACAACCGTAAGGAACCTCTATGAAACAGTGGCAATTGCAGGACGGACAAAACGGCGATTTCTCGCGCCTGAAGCTGATTGAAGCCGAAAAGCCGCAGGCGCGGCATGGCGAAGTCGTCATCCGCGTCCACGCCGCCAGCCTGAATTATCGCGACTTGCTGTTTGCCAACGGCACCGCGCCCGCCGACCACGGGCGCGTGCCGCTTTCGGATGGCGCGGGCGAAATCGTGGAGATCGGCGCTGGAGTGACCAACTGGAAAATCAGCGACCGGGTGTGCGGCAGTTTCTTTCGCGACTGGACCGGCGGGCGATTCGACCTGAAATACCACGATGCCGCGCTGGGCGGCTCCTGCGACGGCATGCTCTCCGAATATGTCGTGCTGCCCGCGCATGCGCTGGTGGAAATTCCCACTGATTACTCCTATGCCCAAGCAGCGACCCTGCCCTGTGCCGGGTTGACCGCCTGGTATTCGCTGGTGACACGCGGCGAATTGATTCCCGGCGATACCGTTTTATTGGAAGGCACCGGCGGCGTTTCGATCTGGGGATTGCAAATTGCCCGCGCCAGCGGCGCTCGTGTCGTAATTACCTCTTCGAGTGATGTTAAGCTGCTGCGTGCCATTAGCCTGGGAGCCGATGTCACCATCAACTACAAAACCCATCCCGAATGGGAAAAGGAAGTCTGGCGACTCACCGACAAGCGCGGTGCCGACCATATTCTCGATGTTGGCGGCCCTGATACCCTGGGCAAAGCCGTGAACTGCGTGGCGGCGGGTGGGCACATCGCCCAGATTGGTGTGCTCACCGGTTTTGGCGCACCGGATGCTTCGCTCTTTCCCCTCGCAGCACGCAATGCCCGCTTGAGCGGTATTTACGTCGGCTCGCGTGCGGCGTTTGAAGAGTTCGTGCGCTTCCTCAACGTCACCAAAATTCAACCGGTCATCGATCGCACCTTTAGTTTTGAAGATGCTCCGGCGGCCTATGAGCATTTAGCGGGCGGTTCGCACTTTGGTAAAGTCGTTATCGACTGTACCGCCTGACCTGTAATATCTGTTTTATGACTGCACAAGCGACTCACCCCACCCCCTTAGCCCAGCCCGACCCGCGTCGATGGCTGGCTTTTGCCGTTATTCTGTCGGCCACGCTCTTGAGCGTGCTCGACTTCCTCATCGTCAATATCGCGTTGCCTTCCATCCGTGCCGAACTGGGTGCGACCGATGCCGAAATGCAATTGACCGTCGCAGGCTATGGTCTGGCCTTTGCCGTCTGCTTGATTACCGGCGGACGGCTGGGCGACCTCTACGGCCGTAAGCGACTCTTCATGTATGGCATGGCCGGTTTCACCTTAGCTTCGCTTTTGTGTGGTTTCGCCCAAACTTCAACTCAGCTTGTGGTGTTTCGCATCATACAAGGCATCGTCGCCGCCATGATGTCGCCGCAGGTTTTGGCCAGCATTCAGGTGATGTTTGAGGGCCACGAACGCGATAAAGCGATGGGCATGGTCGGCGCGGTGGTAGGTGTCGGTTCTTTCCTGGGTAACGTGCTGGGCGGCTTTCTGGTGGGGGCCGACCTCTTCGGTTTAGGCTGGCGTCCCATCTTTTTCGTGAACGTGCCGATTGGCATCGTGGCCCTGTGCCTGGCGTTTTTCCTGGTACACGAATCAAAAGCCCCGGTCGCCAAAAAGCTGGATATCGGCGGTGCGATCATTTCCGGTGTGGGCCTGTTCTGTTTTATCATGCCCATCGCCGAAGGCCGTGAACAAGGCTGGCCGTGGTGGGCGTTCGCCCTCATGGGCCTATCGGTCGTAATTGGCTGGATGTTCTTGCGCTACGAGAAAAGACTTGTCTCGCGCGGCGGCGCACCGCTCATTGACCTGGAGCTCTTTCAAGTCGCGGGTTACAGACGTGGTTTGCTTTCGATTCTGCTGCTGTTTTCCGGCATCTCTTCGTTCGCCTTCACCCTGACCTACTTCTTGCAAAAAGGCCTCAAAGTCGCACCGCCTCAGGTGGGCATCATCTTCGCTGCACTGTCGGTCTCGTTTCTCATCGCTTCGCTGAGCGCGGTGAAAATCGTTGAGAGAATCGGCCCAAAAACCTTGTTGCTCGGCTTGGCGATCATGCAAGGCGGACAAATTCTGCTCATCGTCGTGCCACTGGCTTTCGGCGGCCGCCTGAACCCCTTTGCGATCATGCCGATTTTGTTTCTCTACGGCCTCGGACAAGGCCTGGCGATTCCGCAGATCATTCGCCAAA
The DNA here is from genome assembly GCA_036833945.1 of Abditibacteriia bacterium. Classification (GTDB taxonomy): domain Bacteria; phylum Armatimonadota; class Abditibacteriia; order Abditibacteriales; family Abditibacteriaceae; genus DAITOV01. Next base: position 21,031 of record DAITOV010000025.1, on the reverse strand, counting down.
CCCTGGCCGATGTCGATAACGCCCACGCCGGTGCCGCTGCCGGTGTGCTCAACACTGCCCAGCAAGTAGCCTTTTCCCTGGGCGTTTCGGTGGTGGGCAGTGTATTCTTCGCCTATATTCCGCAGAATGCGGTTCCTACCGACTACTCCAAGGCAATCGCTGCAGCGTTTGTGCTGAATTTCATCCTTGTGATTACGGCGCGCTTTTTAGTGGCAAGTAATATTCGGAAGATGGAACGGGAGGGCAGTTCACAATCGGCGATGTCGGTGGTGGTGGAGGTTTAAAGTATGTCTCGGCAGTTAAATATCTCAACAAAATAATTTCGAAGTCCCAATATAGTCCCTTCCATCGGTTATGATGGAAGGGACTATTCGTTTTACCAGGCTTCTTTATGAAATCGCTTTGTTCTACTCGCAATTTTGCGATTTTGCTTGTTGGCGTTTCTTTCTTTTTCATCGGTTTTACTTCGATGAGAAAAGCTCAACAAAACCCGCAAGCAACCAGCGCAGCACAAAATGCCTTGAAATTGCTAACCGATCCCCAGGCCCAACATCCCTCGACCTTCCTCCAAAGCGTAGGACATGTCGTTCAAATCGTGTTTAGTCAGGATGGTTCGCGATTATTCGTGCGGAGTGATGAGGGACGCATCACGGTATACGAAACCAATGGTTGGAAGAAATTGCAGCAATGGAAAACCGACCGGGGAAGAATTTTTGTTTCGGCCGATGGCAAGAGACTCTTTGTAGCAGGCAATATGTCTAATCCCTCAGGATACAAGTTTAGCCACTGGGATACCGATTCAGGTAAGCGCCTCAGGACATGGTCATTGCCTGTCACCCGCAATTTGCCTAGTTTCCAAACATTCAGTAGCGTTTCTCCCGACCTATCACAGGTTGTTTTGTCGCGCTTTGAAAGAAACACGCAACTGAGAAAGCCACTCACCCATTCGGTCAAAGCTTTTTGGATAGTCAACGCTCATACAGGGAAATTTTCGCACCAAGTCGCGGTTCTTTCGAGCAAAGAGGCAACTCTAACCACTCGCTGGGAGGATCAAACTCTTTTCATTGTGGGGGATAAAGGTATGTCACAACGTTTTCGCATTAGCGATTGGCAACCTGATTCTTCTGTCCCGGCGATTGCAGACTCTCGGTTCAACGCTGATGGGAACATACTTGCCGGTTTTCAGAATTCCGAAGTAACAGCCTCCTCTCAAAACTCGAAGGGTTTCTCACGCCCAAAAGCAGAACTCATTTTGTACAATGTGCAAAAGAAATCTATACGGAAGTTGAATACCGATCTGAATGACATTAGAGCAGTATTCCCAGGCAAAAACTCGTTGATCGTCCACGGATATAAGAAAAATAAGCTTGCAACAAAGACTGTTGTGAAGCATGTGGTACAAATACGCACGCCCGACGGTCAGACTGTGAGAGAAGAGATCGCGGCCGATCGGATGCTAATAGATGCGCAATGGCGAGTGTTAGCAGTAGATAATTTCGAGACCTATTACGACATTTTTCGAGCCGCTGACGGCAAACTACTATGCCGGCTTGATAAGACCGCTAGCCCTTTAAATGGCAACTGGGAATCAATGGAACTGTATGGTTGGATGCCAACCGAGTTTTCGCCAGATGGCAAGTGGTATGTTGCGGGTTCGGAAAGTGGATTAATCCGTATTTGGGCGCTTCCCCAGTCATGACATTGTTTAGGGGTGTAAATCCATGAAAATGTTTTCTCGCAAAGTCATACTGGCAGCGATATGTCTCATCCTTCTTGTCACGTGGTGGGGATTTTCATCGCGAATGAAGGCACGAATACTGGTTTCTCTCCCTGGCGGTATTAAAGATTATGCAGTCAGTTCGCAAGGGTTAGTCGCTGTAACAGGTGGTAGCTCTGCTGCCGAATCACAGCGAGTCATCGTGCTCATCAACGATAGCGGCTCTGTGAACCGGGTCGATACGACCTCAGCTAACGGCTCTATCGAATGGGTCAACTTCTCTCCCGACGGCCGGAAGCTTGTCGGCAACACTTACGGTGGACTTTGGATTGCTGAAATAGAGCACGATAATATAACCAAAGAAACTTCCACGGGGCCTCGCGCAACTGGCAACTCCTGGGATTTACGTGACATAAGCCGTCCGGCTCTATTTAATGCAGGATTAGTGTGGTGCATCTCGCCGCCGAATAAAAAGTCATCCACGCTCCTGGCCTCTCGCTGGAAGATAGATAATGCCGATTTTTCAGATAGAAAGTATATTCGCATGTCTCAACCTACCGCGTTTCGTCGAGTTCAATTCCTCTTGTCTCCCAATGGAGAAAAAGCCGCTACGGTCTGGGAGCATATCGGAGCGGGCGGCGTTACCACCGTCCACGGCCCGAATCAGGGACTAATTGAAATTTGGGATATGGTTCAGGACAAAAAAATCTGCGAGCTTGAAAAAATTCAACCCAAGGGCCTTAGTCCTCTTGTATTCTCTCCAGATGCCAAATACGTAGCTGCGGGCGATTCGACCGGCACCGGATACATTTGGAATGCTCAACATGGCCAACTCGTCCAAACCATCTCGGGCCTCCACCACCGAGAAAAGGGGCAGGGGCGGCGATATAATATGGGGTATGGCAACCTTTCCTTCTATCCGCCAATCAACCTAACATTTACACCGGATAATCGTAGACTCATTGCCGCTCTCAATGATGGTTATATCATTGCCTATGATTTCGAAAGCGGGCTGCCACTGCACATTCTTACCAAGCGCGACAAGCCTATTGGCCGGCTTACAGTCTCACCCGATAATCGTAAACTCTATTTTGTTGAAGACGAAACGCTCAGTCAGATGGATAAGTATAAACGCCAAACTCTCTACTCAATACCTCTTCCAGAGTTTTCCAAAGCTCCTTGAGCTTAAACAAACGCCAACAACTGATCGCGCCCTAAAAACTCCTTCAGCAACTCTTTCTCATCCAACCCTGCCCCAATAAACACCAAGCCCGTCGCCGGTTCTTCCATGCCGAAGGGCAGATGAAACGGTGCCAATCGCCAGCGCCCCACGCTTCCCCCACCGCCGGTATATTGCACCAGTAAGACACCGGCTTCGCCGCGCAAACGCACGAAACCTTTGACGCGCCAAACTTGTGACGGCAACCCGCTCAGTGCCGCTTCCAAACGGGTGCGTTCGACAGGATGAGGGAGCGGACAGAAAACGGTGTGGGCAACGTGGGGGAAGTTTTGAGTTTTGACTTTTGAGTTTTGAGTTGGGTTAGCCTCGCGGGTATGCTGCCAGAGGTGGGAATAGTCGAATTGGGCTTCGACTGCGGGGACTAATACGGCGCTGGGGTTGAGCTTTTGGAACTGGGGGTGGAGAGCGACCTGGGTTTCGGGCGGAGCGAGGTCGGTTTTGTTGAGCACGATGCAATCGGCCAGTTGCAGTTGGCTTTTCAAGAGCGCTGCGACACCGAAATCGCGCATGGCATATTCCGCGGGGCGGGTGGCATCGGCCACGCAAACGATGCTCGAAACCTGCACACGGGGTAAGAGTTCAGGGGAAGTGAGCACTTCCAGCATCAGGCCTGGGTCGGCCATGCCGGAGGCTTCGACTACGATGACATCGGGCTTTTGATCGGTTGGGCGCAGAGCGATTTCGAGGACCGTATCGTGAAAATCTTCCTGTCCCGAGCAACAGGCGCAACCGCCAGTGATGGAAGCCAACAATTCGGCATCGGCTTCCTTGAGGATGTGCCCATCGACATCGGCCATGCCGAATTCGTTGACAATGACACACAGCTTTAAACCACGCTCGTGGCCGTCTTGAATGAGACGTCGCATGAGCGTGGTTTTGCCTGCACCTAAAAAACCGGTAACCAGAACGACAGGGAGCTTTTTCACTCCTGGCAGTTTAACTGCCTACTCGGCGATTGCTTTCATCATCCTTTCGCGCAGGGCACTCAGCGACTTATCCACCTGCGCGCTGCGCTTATCGCGGTCGGTCGTGGTTTCTTCGGCGGGAATAGATGGGATGCCGTTTTCGTAGTCATGCTTGAGCTGTGCCAGCAGGCTGGTTTTGCCCTGCTCTTTTAAGAGAGTGAGCAAACGGTAATCGTCCCAGCTTTCGCGCATCGATTCACTTTCGATGGTAGGGATGAAGCCATTTGGCCCCGGATAGACGACCTGATAATCAATCTCATGGTCATCGAAATCGTTCCAGGCGTCGCGGCGCGGTGCATAGTAGGCGTAAGCGCCCCAGCCGTTATAATCGCGCGCGAACGCATCCCAGGCCAGCATTCTTCCCGGGTTGGGATGCGTGAAGTAGGCTCGCACCCGACGAGGTTCATGGTTATAGAACCGCTGATTCGCTTCGGGATACTTCGCACGGTTGGTCTGTCCCAGAATCGGCACCGAAATATCGACCAGTTCATTGTACCAATCACCCAGCATCTGCGTCTGGCGTGCGTCGTTCACAAAACCGGCAGGGTTGGTACCCTCGCGCGTCCAAAACAGTGGGTTCATGTAGATGAGAACCTGCGGGTCGGCTTCCTTGATGAGTTTTGCCACTACTGCCCAACTTTGCATGTTGTGCGGGGTGGGTTCGTCCCAGAGTTCTACGCTCCAGTCATCGTAATCCAGGCCCAGGCTTTTGGCTTTTTCTACCATCTCCAAGGTTTCATCACGCACCTGTTTTTTAAAAGCGTCGTCGAACTTCTCCGGATCGAGCTTGCCGGTGTAACCGGCATCGCGAATCAGCGGATTTATACCGATGACATAGAAATTGCGCTTACCCTGTTTGGCAGCGGCCTCGCGGGCGATTTCCACAAAATTGTCCTGTTCCGGCCAAACTTGCCAAACGGTAGCTCCCAGGGCATGAAGATAACCGACTTCACTCCGAATGGCTTCGTCCGTGCTCCACAAATTGCGGGTCGATGCTGGAGCATTGCCCCAGAACCGCAACCACACTTCAGGCTCGGGCAACGTTTGCGGCTGCACCGTGAGGCGAATCGGAATACTGTTTTTTCCATCTTTCACGGTGGCAGTGTAGATGCCGGGCGCTGCATCGTTCACTTGAACATTAATCCATAATAGAGCCGTGCCGCGCGCGGGGAAATGCAATTTCGGGAAATCTTTAATGACACCGCCGTTGGTGAGGTATTTCTGCATCTGTGCTGTGCCCAACTTATTTTCGGCTGTGAACAAAGGACGCAGAGTGTGGCCCCAACGCCGCGTCCACATCGCACCTGCGACAGAAAGCTGGCCTTTTATCGTAGCAACTTCCAGCCCTCGTGCATCGTGGAACGAAGACAGTTCAACGGTGCGTTCTTGCGGCCTATCGCCGGGATTGACCAGAAACAGCGTCGCCGATTCGCTTTCCTTGCGTGTCGTGGTGAGTTCAACAGGCTGGCGCAAAGCCGCTTTACCGGGCAGGAATTGGCCTTTGAGTGCATCCTTCTTTTGCATCTGCCAGTGCCCGGCAGCGGTTTGCCAGGTCACTTCCTGGCTGGTGTAGCCAGTTGCCTGTCTCCACTGTGCCAGGGCCTGGGGGCTTAAAACCGTGCCGTCGCCGGGCTGGGCATTTTTAGTCGCGGGAAAATCTTGCAGTTCGGGCAAAAAGCCGTTGGCAACGGCAGTGGTTTCCAAGGGTTTGGCTTCGCCCCACATCCATATCTGGCTCACATAAGTGGTGTTGGCATCGCTATGCAGGCGGATGCGGATATATCTGGCCTGCTGGGGCTGTGGCAACACCATCTGATGCAACGGCCCTTTCGATGACGTGACTGAATAGACTTTTTCCCACTCGCCCGCCTCGCCTTTGACTTCAACCTCAGCCAATTTCAAATCCTGGCCTTTATATTCTGCCACCGCAATCTGATTTAAAGTGATGGTTTGGTGAAAATCGAAATCGACCTCCAGCGGTTTATGATTGATACCGACCGGCGAATGCCAATCGCCACTGGGTTGCCCATCTAACAAACGATTACCGAATTTTGCGGTATCGCGCTTCAGAATATCGGCCGGGTTGTTTGGTGCCTCTGTGTAGCTATAGGTCACACCGGTGGGAATCATCTCTCCCCAATAGCCGGGGTTGTTGGTAAGTAGCGCCCCTTGCGGCATGGGAGCCTTGATTCCGTTATACCAGCGCACTTCATCGGCAAGCGAAGCAGTCGTCATAGTAAAAGCGCTTACGGTCAGGCCAAGCAGAGCATAGAAGTGTGGCAACAATCTCATAAAAATATTCCTTCGGTTTAAAGCTACGTTAGGGATTTTCGCTGTTGAGCCAGTAGTAGCGAATCGCCTGGTTCTGGGCACGCGGCGCGAGTGCGGTTTCGGCCTTGAGCCATTTCACATGACCATCGACAAAGGCGTAGTTACTGCCACCGAAGTGCCGGTCAGGCACGATCAGCCCATCGAAACCGGTTGCCGTGAGATCCGAACCATTAAAACGGGTGTAGCCCCAGGTGTTGGTCGCATCAATCGAACGCTTGGTTTCGGCCAGCATACAGGTTTGGGCCGGTAACGGAATTGCATCCATGATGATTGTGCTGCCACCAAAAGCCACATTCATCAAGATGGCTTTCATGTTGAGGGAAACGTGTACTGCCGGAAAACCATAAGATGAGCAATACCAGTGTGTGGGGTTAGTGGTGCAGTTCACCGAGCTACCGTCATATTTTTGCTTCGACGAAGGGCATTGAAAAACCTTCATCGTCTTGATGTAGGGCACCAGGATAGTCATTTCGCTACCATCGGGGTTCGTTGAACTCTGGTATTTATAAGGAAATACAGCACCATCATTATCCTGGGCATACATCAGCACTCCCAAGGCAATCTGCTTCATATTGCTCTGGCAACTGGCACGGCGCGCATTCTCCCGCGCCCGGGCAAACACAGGGAATAGAATGGCGGCAAGGATAGCTATTATGGCAATTACAACTAAAAGTTCTACAAGAGTAAAAGCTTTTTGTTTCGTTTTCTCGGTCATGGCGATATCACTCCCTCATTAATTTTACTTGAAAGCTCCACCTCTATTTATTCCCTGCCGTTAGGCATCTCAAACATATATTCTTGCTATTTTTGTTAGTAATTCTGCTCGAATTTTATGGATTATGCTCTTTTCGGTATTGAGCTGGTGAACAGCCATTGTGGCGGGTGAAAACCTGACAAAAATGGGCGCGATTGGGATAGCCGACGAACTGGCCAATGGTGGCAATTCCCAGGCGTGTTTCTTCAAGCAGCGAACGGGCATACCCCAGGCGCACGCCCGTGAGGTAATCGCTGATAGTCACCCCCTTGATTGTTTTAAATAAGCGCGAAAGGTGGCTGGGTGAAGCGAAGCTGTGAGCGGCGATCTGGGCGACGTTAAGATGTTCTTTATAGTGAGCGTCGATATAGGCACAAGCCTGCTCCACGATCTGCGAATGCACGGCACCCGCCTGGGCCTCGGGTTGTACCGGGGCGACATCCGCAGTGAGCAATTTATGCAGATCACGTTCGATGCTATGGCCGATGAAGAGCAGCAGCGAGTGTATAATCGGGTTGGAAGCGCCCGCCCGCAGGCGTAACTCGGCGGTGAGCGCATGGACAGCCGGAAGCAGGTGCGGGTCGGCCACGAAAAAGCCGCCTTTGGAGACATAGCCTTCGGGTGAGTTCCAGCTCATATGGCACAATACGCCAGGCGAGAAGAAATGGATCCAGAAAATGCGCATCGCCAGCGGTGGAGGCGACTCACGCTCCCAGGGGCTGCCCAGGCCTTTGCCGTGGGGCACCCCGGGAGGAAATAGGAAGAAGCTGTTTTTCTGAAGTGCAAGCAAGGCGTAATCGCTCTTGGCACACTCGCCTTTCAACTGCCGGGCTGCTTCATGCGTGATACCCACTCGTAAATCCATTTCGCCGTCCATGAGAAACCCCATGTAAGGCGCATAAGAGTTATGCATGCCGACATGCGGCCAGTTGCGGGTGTACCCCGCCGTTCCCTGAGTACGGCCGGCGTTGCGCGCCGAGAGTGGATTGCCGGCATGATAGCGCAAATCTGCTCCTTCAGGCAAGTGGAATGGCGGTTCAGCCAACACCGCATGCCATCGCCCCTCATCTTGCAGACAGGAAAGCCAGCTTTGTTTGACAGCTTCACCCAGCAGACGACGGTAAGTTTTGACATGCATATTCTTATTCTCCAATATCCTGGGCATAATCACTTGCTTATCGGCCAGCCTATTTTCAGACTTGCCCTCACTATACTCCCCTGCTAAACTGGGACAGGTTTTTCAGCTAAGAATTATTCTCAATCCCGAGAAGTTTTGAAGAGGTTATCAATATGGCACGTCGTTGTGAATTAACGGGCAAAGGCCCACTGACCGGAAATTTAGTATCGCACTCGCAGCGCCACACCAAGCGCCGCCAGATGCCCAACCTGCAGACCAAGCGTATCTGGATCCCCGAAGAAGGCCGTTTCGTGAAAATGAAGCTCTCGACCGGTATGATCAAGGCTATCACGCTCAATGGCGCAGCAGCTACCATCGCCAAGCAGCGTAAAAAGGCTGCCGAACAGGGTCGCTAAACAAAACCGTCGTTTCAAAACGCCCCGGGGAGAATTCTCCCCGGGGCGTTTTTTGTTTCTAGATTCTTAAATACGCGGTATTCTGGCACAGACCTTGCGCCGTGGTAGGTATCTCTACTTCGAGAACAGGAGGAATTTGTTATGCCAAATCGAGCAAATCACCAGAATACCCACAATCATAAAGGGGCGGAACATCAGGCGGCACGCACTCCGCTGGAAATGGTTCGGGCACATCAGGCGATGATCCATCAGCATCATGAATCGACGCATCACCCCGATACTTCTCCCGAAGTGCCAGGAAACTCGACTCCATCCGACCGCCGTCATCACCCTCAACGCCAAATGTATAATGGCGGTAGGCATTAAATAGAAGATAGGAGAAAATAAAAGCCCAAACAATGAATTCATTGTTTGGGCTTTTTTCGAGGTAGCTAATATATAATGCGAAAGACCAGGCGAATGAGGTGTGCGATTATCGGGGCCATACTTGTTCTGGCCTTCACGGCGTATGCTTACAAGGTTCTCATTCCCAACGCCGATGCTCAGCTCGCGTTAGACGAAGCAAATTTACTCCTCGACAGCCAAGATCCGGCTAACATCACCAAAGCTCTCGACCTATTGCAGGAAGCTTCCATCACAGCGCCTCATATCGCCGATCTCCATATCTCGCGCAGTTACGCTTATTTGCTCCTCAATGAGCATGAGAAGGCTGCCCAAGCCGCACGCACAGCTTATACAATCGACCCTGAGAATATACAGGCGTATGCCAATTATGGCGTAGCCTGTACAGAACTTTCCAGAACGGAAGAAGTCCAAAACACATTACAACGCATCACAGAACTGACTCCGCATTCTGCTAACGATTACCTTATCTCCAGCAGAGCACATCACCATTTTAGTCATTCAGATAAAGCGGACTTAATGGTCAATAAAGCCCTCGAACTTGAGCCGCAATCGGCAGAAGCGCATTTGCAAAAAGGGATTTTGCTGAATGCACGAAAAAAGTATAAGGAAGCATTACCCGCATTAGCCTTTGCCATTAGTGATGGAACAGGGGCAACCAAAATCAATGGTTATATGCAACGGGGCTACGCAGCGGAAATGTTATCGCAGTTTCCTCAAGCAATAGCTGATTACGAAACAGCAATGTATATAGATCCCCAAAATGCTTTACCATATTACTATCGCGGAACACTCTATAGAAAGCAAAGCAAGGATACACTCGCACTTAAAGACTACGATACTGCACTCCATCTCAATTCCGATTACGCAGATGTCTACATCGCTCGTGGCAGGATATGGCATCGGCAAAGAAAGTATCAAAAGGCATTAGCAGATTATGCGCGTGCCATTAAGCTTCAACCCGACGACGGTTGGTATTATTTCCATCGAGCCAGAACATATTTTAAAATTAGCCAGTTGGATGCAGCATTAAAAGACTACAATAAGGCACTCTCTTTCAACCCCGGGCAGAGTTCTTTTCTTTTGAGCCGCGGACGATTATTTTCAAGGCGCAAAGAATGGCAACACGCCATTGCCGATTTTAATACCGTGCTCAAAATGGAACCCGACCATAAAGATTTACGCGTTTTTCGAGCATGGGCTTACCTTGGAAACCGTAATGCGGCATTGGCCCTTCAGGACTGCAATTGGCTGATCAAGCAAAAAGTCGATCTCCCAACCGCCTATGCTTTTCGAAGCGTTGCCCATATCTACCTTTTTAATGACCAAAAGGCACAGGAAGATCTTGCTCTGGCTGAGAAGCTCGTTCGTCAAAAGAAGTTACAACCCGGTCTCACTGGTCTGAAAAGAGTTCAACAACTGGCAGCCAAAGCTAAAAAGGAGCGTCACACTCTTAAAATTGGCAATACAAAAGGGTTAACGCCATGAAAACTAATCCAAATCCATCGGAAGATATCGATAGCTATATCGCCCAATTTCCTACCGACGTGCGCATTCTCCTCGAACAAATACGCGCAACCATCCGCCAGGCTGCACCCGATGCCAGTGAGAAAATTGGCTATGGCATTCCCACCTTCACCTTGCACGGCAATTTAATCCATTTTGCCGCTTGTAAGAATCATATCGGCCTTTATCCCGGTCCCGACACTATTGAAAAGTTCAGCGATGAACTGGCGGAATATGAAACTTCGAAAGGCACAATTCGCTTTCCACTCGATACGCCAATGCCGCTTGAATTGATTGAGCGTATTGTGAAAGGGAGAGTCAAAGAAAATCTTATGGCGGCTGAGGCTAAACGTAAGAAAAAATCCAAAGTGTCGAAATAACAGAAAACGCCCGCACATTAACGTGTGCGGGCGTTTTGATTTTTACCACCAGGCGTTACTCGTCGCGAAAAGAAACCGTCAGACCTTGCAGCGCGAACTTGAAATCGATGACCCGAATATCCTGGCCTCGCAATTTTTCCTGAACGCGGGCGCGCTTTTCGGGTGTATCGGAAAGAAACATCATGCAACCACCGCCACCAGCGCCGCAGCATTTGCCGCCGACGATATCGGAACGCACCAAGTCGAAAATGCCTTCTACCAGATCATTACTGAGCGACTCATCGAGATTCTTGGCGCAGTGGTGCTGCAGATTGAGCAGCGCACCGAACTCATCGAAATTACCCGATTCCAGAATCTCTTTGGCGCGATAGGCTGAATCGCGCAGAGTGAATAATGAATCAACAACCTCGCGCTTGCCAGCCCGGAAGCCGCCCCATACATTCTCGTGCAGGTTGGAAGAGAGACGGGCCTGGCCGGTGTAGCACAAACTGATAACGCTTTCGAGTTCGGAAATTTTATCGGGCTGAATCGCCACCGGAGTCACCTTCACACCGCTCTCTTCAAACTCAAACAGATTGAAGCCACCAAAAGCCGCCGCATACTGATCTTGCTTGCCCCCCAGAATACCGAGGACAGTTTCCACTTCATAGGCCTGTTCGGCAATCTGACCACGTTGTGCGTCGTTTTCAATCGCCTTGCCACGTGCCAGCGACAACCAAACCACATTCAATGCGGACGAAGTGCCCAGGCCCGAACCTGCGGGAATATCGGTTTCGTAGGTTACGGCAATGCCTTCCGGCACTACCCCGCCATTAGGACGTATATGCTCTCCAACAACTGTACGACCGGTGACAAATGAATCTATACCAGCGTTAGTCGTTGCTCCTCCAAAGGGATGGGCGAAGTATTTTACATCCGTCCAGGCACCAGCAAAATCGATCCGAACAGGGGCTGAAGATTCAATAATCATGGTGGTTTATTTTAACGGGAAATAAAAAGGACGACCCATAATATGGATCGTCCTTATGCTTTTGCTTAATTTGCGGCTTAGAACGGTAAGCGAGAAACGCTCTTGCTGAGCAAGGCCAACGCCACGGCGGCCATACCGATCAAGCCCATGCCGCAATAGTAACCTGCGACAAGCACCGGGGCATAGGCGCGCCAGTTCTCGGTGCCATAACGCTTGGAGAAGTAGTATTTACCCAACAAGCCACCGATGAACATCGGGATGACCGCATACGGCGCGGCATGCAAACCGTTGATAAGGCCATAGAAGAACACCACCGGCGCACCCGCCAGCGAAGTAATGCCATAGGCGAGGAAGGCAAAGGCTGCACCGTAACCGACATAGTTCCAGTTCAGAGCCTGCATGAGAATGTTGTTCTCAGCATCTTTGTTAGCCGTATACCACAGCAACTGGCCCTGTGCGGAAACCGGCCAAATTTTGGAGGCGTAGGGGTAGCCCGAAGAGGGGATGGGGGCCAAACGCCAGATGAAGCTCCAGAAGAGGAACGAACAGCACAACATGATCGGCAACATCAAAAGCTCGGCTTTAATCAGCGAAGTGAACTTGGTGCGGGTGAGTTCCACGGTGCGGAACTGCTGCGCCATGCCACCGTAGTCGGCCAAAGGAATGGGAGCGAACCAGATATCGGTGCCTTTGTAACCTGAAAACGCAATCGAGGCTTCACGCACGTAAGGAATAGAAACGCTGGTTCCGGCCATACCCTGCAAACGGGCGTTGATATAGGAGATGAGCGGAGTCCAGATAAAGGCAAAGAAGTAAAGAATCCAGGCCGGGAAGCCGGGAACCAGATACTGGCACATCCAAACGAAGGCCAACGAACCGATGGCCCAGATTAAAAGTGCAGACCAGATCGGAATATCTCCGCGTCCCACGGGCGGGGCAAAACTTCCACCTGTCTGGCCGGCGGGCACGGCTTCATTGCGACGCTTAGCCAACACCCGGATAACACTGGCAATACCGATGACGGCCACCGCAATAGAGGTGCCGATACCGGCAAAAGAAAGCCAGAAGTCGAACAGATTGACCACCTGGGTCTGCTGCACGTCGATACCCTGAGTCCAATGAGAGAGGACACCGGCTTTTTGCAAAATGGGGTTGGCGATAATATGAGCGCCGATCGCCGAGATAAAGGTTCCCAGAACAACCGGGAACGGCAACACGAAACCAACCAGCACCGTACCCAAGTCAGTACCGATAGCTGCCAGAGCTGCGGGCAGAATTTTCTGGGTGTTAGGTGTGTAGTCGATAAAGGGGTTGGTGACGATCATGATCGGCTGGGCGAAAATCAAGCCGGTCACGGTTGGCAACAAAATGTAGATAGAACCCCAGCCCACACCGATCATGGAACCGATGGAGAAGATACGCCAGCGCCAGCCTTCTTTCTGGGCGCTCGATTCGGCCAATGCGGTCGCACCTTCAGCAGCGATGGGAGCCAAAGGAAACGGCAAACGCTCGATATCCGAAGTCAAGCGGAAAACCACATAACCCAGGCCCCAGGTTTTCATACGGGTGAATATCTGGCTAAAGAGCATCAACCCAACAGCATAGAGCCAGTCGGTGTGAATAAAAGTGCGGTTCAAAAGCGCAGGTGAACCGGCAGGAGGCAAAACCCAGCCCGGCACTTCGTTGATGCCTAAACTAGCAGCAGTCGGCGAGCCAACCAGATACTGGTTCCAGATGAACGCAGAAAATGCGCCGCCAGCCAGAACGATACCTGGAACAGCGTTGGAAGTCAGCGCCGCGCCCATGTAATAGAGCAGGTAAATTTCTTGCTTTTTGAGGGTTTGGTAGGAGCGACGAGCAACTTCCATGAAAAGGATGATCGTCACCCATTCCGCCGCCGGTCCCAGGCCCTGGCCAGACACCAGCGACAGGTAGATGGCGCCCGGCATCATGATGAAGCCGATAAACAGCGCACCGATAACCGTGCGCCAACTAAAAGCGTCAATAAAATCGTCGGCTTCGGCGGCGACTACATCCTGGTCGGGATCCGGGGAAACGCCCGGCACAACGTTGAGTGGTCCTTGAGGTTTTTCTTCTTTGTCTTTGGAAACATCCAGGTTGGCCATGTAACTCCTGAAAAATGCGGCAAAAAATCGTAAAAAATGGCTTTTGAGCAAGCACATTTTATCACATTGCAGCAGAAATACTGTTTGTCAATCTCTCGTCAACCGGCTCACTCAACGCAATTCATCTTGCAAAAACATAATCGCGCCAAACCGGTCGTTTTGCACCACGGGCAAAAAATACTAAAAAATCAAGAAGCCGACGGAAGCTTGCCACTGCAAACTTCCGTCTTCTCTTATGTTTATTTAAACCGCCGCCAATTCAGAATCGGGACGCTCTGCCGGAACTTCTTCACCCGATACGTGAGCGCGGCCACGCAAAACATACTCGCGCTGGTCTTGCGGTGTAATCATACGCCACACCAGAAGCTGTTTGCGCAAATCGGAGATGAAGCCACGGTTGGTACGCTGCCAGGCCGCCATTTCGCCGCTCTGGCGCACCAGCTTCAACTGCAATTCATACAAACCTTCTTCCTGCGAAGGAATCAGCAAAATGTCGGTCATCTGCGAAACACCCATGTCGAACGGTGCCAACCAGGTGCGCATGGCAATGTGGTAGACCTCGGTATCGGGGCTGGCCGCAATCTGCTCGAGCTTGAGTGCAACCGGTCCGCTCGGTGCCGGGGCGACGGCTACTTCCTTGCCATCCTTGGTTTTCTTGGTCTTAGGCTCTGCAACAACTTGTGCCGGTTGATTCAAAAGTGAAGTTCCATCCGGCATGGTATTAAGCAGATCCACCGCTTCACGCAATGTCATAGCCCGCAGATGTGCTTTGTCGGTATAGAACTTCCCAACGGACGTATCAGTATGAGACTGGAAGAAATCCCACAGGAATTCGGCCACACCAAGCGGCTGCTGACCTGAAACCGTGAAGGGGAACTGGAAGCGCCACATATCGCCGAGCGGTTCGCTCATGCGCCAGCGGCGTTCGATATCGGGCTGCGACATCCGTCCCGCCGCCCACGCCGGATATAGCGTAGACAGTAACACCGTTGCCATGACGATGATGGTACTCACCACAGCCGAGCCGCTCGAATAGTTGAGCGTAATGCCCTGCAATAGGTTGTTGGCGGTAATGATTTTGGCAATCACCTGAGCCACCAGGTAACCGGCGATGGAGCCAAGCACCGCATATACCGCCGCTTCGGCGATGAACAGTGCGGCAACGTGAACCGGAGCCAGACCGATGGACGAATAGATACCGATTTCACGGGTGCGTTCGAAAACGCTACCCAACATGGTGTTGGCGATAATCAAAGCCGCAATCAGAATCGGCACCATCAGCGCGGCAAAACCTTCGTAAGAGGTGCTTTCAACCGATGAGTAGAGCTTGGCTTCGAGCTTACCCTCCTTGTTGGGGGTTGAACCGAAAATACCCAGCGCGGCGCGATTCATCAAATCGTCCAATTCCACTTGGGGTTTAGCGATGTTTTGGAAACCGGCTGCCATCGAACGGGTATTGCCGCCCATTTCCAGCACCGTATTATAAGGCAAGAGCAGCAGGGCGTTGGCATCGGTGTGTTGATACGATTGCACCGAGACTTCTTCACCTTTCTGGCTCGATTCCTGGGTGGACTGAGCCGCCTGCTTGTTCTGGTCGCTCTGGTAGTCGACCGGGGTGAATTCTTCGCCATCCAGGTCGCGGGCCTGGCGGAATTTCACGTTGTCGAATACGCCGATGATTTCAAACTGCTGGCCGCCAACCTGAATTTTCTTACCGATCGCTTCCTCGGCAGAAAAGCCCAGCAACGGGCCGCCGGCTTCTCCGCTATCGGCAGCAGGCGCCGATACTTTGCCGCCCGAAGCCGCTGCAGTTTCTTCCTGGCGTTCTTTTTGCGGCAACAAAATCCAGTTCGGCACCAAACATACGTCACGGCGGGAAGGATCGTCGAACCATTTCCCGGCTACCAATGTTTTGGCCAGCGGCGAACCGATCTTCTCTTCTTCGGGAGAAAGGCCCATCAAAGCCGGAGCATGGAAAAACTTGTTCGGATCTTCCACGCTGGAAACACGAAGTTGCAAAAGTTCGCCCTGGTCGCGAGAGAGATACCAGGCGCGGCGGGCGACATCGCCAAACCGCTGGCGGAACTCGCTCTGCATGGAAGTGACGGCTGCTTCCTGAATGGCACTCCAGTCGGGCTGGCGCACCATCAAACCTGCGTATGCAGGCGGGTTCTTATTATCACCATAAGGCCGGGCGAAGTTGGTAATGTTGGCCGTTACCGAGGTGAACGAAAGCACCGTAAAGGTCAACAAAATCAGAGTCACACAAGTGAGAGCCGTACGCATGGGACGGCGGCGCATGTTGGCGATACCCAACCCCAGGGCTGCGGTAATCGTTGAAAGACGGCCCACGTCCTCAAAGTGCACGCCTTGCTTCAAGCGTTTTATTTCCTGCTCGAATTTCGAACTCAAGAAGGCCGTGACCACCACGGTCAATGCCAGAATGATAAACGCCAGCAAGATAATGAACGGCGTCATCGCCAGTTCAAACGCCGGGTGAACGAATCGAATACAGGTAAATACGATCAAGAACATCACAGATGTGCCCATGATCTGCTTGCGCACGTCGGGGAAGCCAAAGAGCAAACGTTCGGTAAAGAAGGAGAACGGAATCAATAGTGCCAGGTAGAAAACGATACCTTTCAGCACGTCCTGAGAAGTAGCTTCCACGTCGGGATAGGCACGCGATTCCATACCGAAGGCGCGACGGGCCTGCATATAGAACTTGTCGTACTCCTGTCCTTCCAGTGCGGCTGTTGCCAGGCCGATGGCACCGCCGGTGGGGCGGGCGATGTCTTCAGTCGGGCACTCGTATTCACCCTCTTTTTTCCCATCGGCACAACCGACCTGGCCGTGCAGAGCGTCCACGCGCTGGTTATTGATACCGAATTTTTTGAGCAGGCGAATGCGCTGTTGGTTGATTGTCCAGAGGTCCACCGCCGTTTGATAGGCAACATGAATCACCGGATTGGGATCTTCATCGGCCAATGGAACACGCACACCGGCACCTTCGAAGAAGATCTCGTCGGTTTTCTCACCGGTTTTCGGGTCGCTTTCCGGCGAACTGTTCAAGATCACCAAACGCTTGCCGAGCATACCCTGAGCCATGATGAGCTTGAAGCGCGAGCCACGGCGTCCAAAAACCACAGCCACCGGCTCGTTTTCCGCCATGCCGCCCGGGGGTGCATCGGGAGGCAGGAAGCCAAATTCGACCGGAGCCGAGTCGGTGCTGGCATCCAGCACCGTCATTTCCTTGAGAATTGTAAAGTAGCGTTGATCGAGCGTATCGAAGAGCGGCACGGCACGTGTTTCAAAACACATCACCGAAGCGTTGCTTTCATATTCGCCCAGCTTTTCATCTTTCCATTTCAATGCTGCGTTGGCAGTCTTGAACTTGGGTGTAAAACGCTGACGTTCGGCTCCCATATCCGGCGCATAAATAATGCGACCGGCTGAGTTGACGGAGTAGGCTTCGACTTCCAGTTCCAGAGCGCCGCCACCTTTGGAGTCGCCGACACGCGGCCCCAGGAAAAGGAACTGGGCGGTTGGCTGCTTGTCGATGATGACTTTGCCACCTGCGCCTTCGCTGGTCGATTTCTTGGTCGTGCCACCCGAAAAGGAGGCGCGCTCAATAAACGCACCGCGCACACCGGCGTAGTTTTTATAGCTTAGTTTGCGGTCCAGGATATAAGCGACGGCCGTTGCACCCTGCATCTGCTTGCGGCGTGCGGGGGACAAAAACTCCTGCAAAGGCAAGTTTTGATCGGGAATCGGTGTGTCGGGCACGAACGAAACCTTCTCTTTAATGTCGCCGCGAGTAATGGCACGGGCTGCGACGTAACCGAAGTTGGCCGAGAGCTGCGAAGACGGCGGCATCAAGCTCACATCGCTCAAATCGCGCAGCAAATTATTAATAGTGGAAACCTGGGCAGCGATGTTACGCAGATTTACCCGTTCGGCAGTATCGAAAGGAGTGTCTTGCAAGAGCCGGGCATCGTTGGCAGTGGCAAAAGAAATACCCGGTTTTTGCGCCATGGTCGCCACTTCGGAATCGAGAGCCACCAGCGAGGGCAGGTACGAACGCCATGAACGGCCATTACGACCGGTGATGCCATCTACATAGAACTCATCGACCGGTGCTTTGGAGCTTTTTGCCAATCCATCTGCGCGTTCATTGAGTTTTTTAGCAAAACCAGCAAACTGGTTGATGAGAATGTTTTCGGCAACTCCCATCTGGTTATAGAACCAAGATTTGGCAAAAATACCGATCGTATCGGTGCGGCTGGTAAGATCCAGGCCGATAAAACCACGAATGCGAGCATTCCGCTCGGCGGTGCCTTTCTTGCCGTCATCGAGAAAATGTTTGGCGGCAAAATTACGCATACCGCTCAGCGCCACGTGGTGAGCACCGTTAGCGACGAACATTACTGAATATTTGGGCTTGTTGCGCGCATAATTTTGCGCGACTTCCAACAAAGCGGCACAGTTGGCGGCAGCTTCTCCGCCGGGAGCCAGATCGGGCGTGATCGCCATCGAATCGTAGTAGGCGTTGATAATAACCGTATCGCCCTTCCCACTTTTAGCTAATTCTTGATCCGTTCCCTGCACCCAACCGACGATATTGCGTGTTTTAACGCGTTCCCACGTTACTTGCGACTGTAAGCGGCCCTGCCCTAAGAGGGTTGCTTTGGATGCCGGGCCTGCAGTCCGGCTACCGGTAAGGGCGTTTGCGACATCGCGAGTCGCATAAAAACGCGGCACTTCCAACGGCAAACTGGCAAATTTACGTTCGGCTTCTCCTCGCGAAGTCTGCCGGGGTTCCAAAAAGATGACCGCTTTAGCGCCTAAGTCCACTGCGGTGACCCAGTTCATGCCCGAATCGAAATCGAGCACCACGATGGAGCCATCCACTTTCTGGCCGTTGAAGTTGCGCGGCGCACCAGCTCCGGCATACACCAGCGGGCCGGAGATACCGCCTGCGGGGGTGGAGGAAGTGGCTACGTGGTTGGGATAAAGGGGATGAACCTTAAGGCTACGCCCATTGAAGTTGAGGCTGGCGTTTTTGGTGACGGGCACCGTCACTTCATATTCTTCGGCTGCCACATTGGTAAGGCCAATCTGTTTGAAGCGCGATTCGACGTATTTCGCTGCTGCCTGGTTGCCCGGAGTGCCCGGAACGCGTGAGGGGTACTTGGTCAGTTCCGCCACGTCTTTTTGCAAGCGCGCGACCGCATCCGGGCTGGCCGATTGTGCAAAGGCCTGAGCAGAGGACAGCATAGCGGCCAAACAAAGGGGAACAACAGTCGAGACGACTTTCTGCAAACGCAGCTTCATACGAAAAAATCCTTGCGGGAAATACATCGGAATTAAATAACGAAAGTACGGAATGGCACCTGAAAAAATGGTAGCTTAAACTTATCACAAATCAATTTCGAGATAAAGAGATGCAAACCGTGACAAGCCTTTCGGCATATTTAGAAAATTTACAGAGATTCGGTATCCAACCCGGATTAGAACGCATTCACGCCCTGCTCAAAAGCGCCGGAGATCCGCAGCAACAGTATCCCATTATTCTTGTCGGCGGCACCAACGGCAAAGGATCGACATGCGAATTTTTGGCAAAAATGTTAGAAAAAGACGGCAAAAAAGTGGGTTTATACACCTCTCCACACCTTTATATATGGAATGAGCGAATTCGTGTATTGGGAGGTGGGAGATGGGAGGTAGGAGATGGACAAACGGCTCTCTTTCCCGGAGCAATTTCTGATGCGGAGTTGGACGCGCTTTTTGTCGACGCCTTCCCTCACATCCAGGCGGTGGCCGATTCGGAATTGGGCCAGCCGACAGAATTTGAAGTGCTCACTTTTTTGGGATTGTGGCATTTTGCCCGCCAAAAAGTCGATGCCGCCGTGGTTGAAGTCGGCCTGGGTGGAAGATGGGACGCCACCAACGCCACCGAGCCGACGGTCTCAGTAATCACCCATGTGGCGCTCGATCATTGCGATCGCCTGGGCAATACGCTCGAAGCAATCGCGGGCGATAAAGTTGAAATCGCCCGCAATAGCCGCAGCCTCATCACTGCTGAAACCAAGCCGGAAGTCCTGGCGGTGTTTGAAGAGCATTGCGCCAAAATCGGCTGTCAATTAGTCAAAACCGAAAATTCCCACTCTCTCGCCGATTTCCAGCAACTCAACCTCCAAACCGCCCAAACCGCCTACCGTGCTCTTTGCGAAGCGCTCAAATGGCCGTTCAACTCAGAACTCACCATTCAAAACTCAAAACTCGCCGTTACGGGCCGTTTTGAAACCATCCGCGAAAACCCACGCGTCATTATCGACGGTGCCAACAATCCCGATGGCGCGCAAATTCTCGCCGCACAATTGAAAAACACCCTCGCCGATGCTCCCAGAGCGAAGCTGATTCTGATTTTGGGAATTTTGCTCGATAAAGATTACGCCGCCATGACGGAAATTTTGGCTCCGCTGGCCCATACCGTTATCGCGACCCAGTCGCATTCGCCCCGTGCGGCAGCAGCATCGTTAGTAGCAGAAGAAGCCCGGCATTACTGCGCACATGTTGAAGAGAGTGCCACTCCCCAAACCGCACTCGAACGTGCCATCGAATTGGCTGGCACAAATGACATCATCTGTGTGACGGGTTCGTTTTACACTATTTCAGAAATTCAACGCTGAAATAGCGTTTCAGGTCAAGCCTTCCTCAAAGGCCGTATAATTTTCATACCGTTGTTGAATTCCCGGCAACGGTTTTGCCAAGGAGAACGCCTCATGTCCGAATCATCATCTCAGCCAGAGAAGAAAGCCACCGACGACAATATCACCCCCGCAGAGCAACCGGCGCCCAAAAAACTGACGCCGCTCGAAGCGATTAAGCAGGCCCAGGCGGCCCGCCAGCAGAATTTTGCCGGCGGCGGCAAGCGCGGCGGGAGTAAAGGCCAGTCGTCGGGACAGGGCGGTGCCGCAGCTTCACGGAAACCGACCACGGGACGCCAGAGCTACGGCGGCAACTCGTAACGACCTTTGTTTTGCCGGAGACAGCTTGAAATTGCGTCTCCGGCAAAATTGTTTTCTTCGCTACAACGCAGCCTGT
>DAITOV010000024.1:0-26819 GCA_036833945.1 Abditibacteriia bacterium | reverse complement strand
CAACGCTTTTTTCAGGGCAGCGGAACTCAAAGAATGCATAATACTTTACTCCGATATGAAAATGAGGGACGCACACTACTGTGCATCCCTCATTTTTACCACAAGTTTTAATTTATTGCGTGTCAGCTTTCGCGGATTCCAGAGACTGGTTTATCTTTGAGATGTCCATACCACCAGACAAAAAGAACGCTATCAGGGTTTCTCATTCAGTAAATCCAGTGCTTCATGACGCCAATTTTCAAACAAATCTCCGATAAAATTGGCATCGCCCACTTCCATGGTGTGATCTTTAACAAAGTCAATCACTAATTCACTGCTGCTGCGCTTTAATAGGGCATTGGCCGCTTGTTTTCGGGGAGAATTTGACTCTGCCAGTTGCTGGATCGCTTTTAATAGATCGTGATCAAGCATTCCTTCTCGAAAGTTGACGAGCCGTAATGATGGTAATAATTTATTGTCGGCATCTTTATAAACTAAACCGCCGGTGCCATATCTCCCTAACGCTTGTAAGCTAACGGCATCCCAATTTGTCAGCGGATTATCACCCAGCGTTCTGCCGTTGGCATCTGGCCAGCCGCTGAAATTATAATAGAGCCAGCCTGGAGCATCGAGCTGAAAAGCGGCCCAGGGAATAGCTTGTGACCAAGCTAACGGTTGCCAAATTTCCCAGGGGACCATATAAACCCAAACTTCCTGGCCGCGTTGGCGAGCTTTTTCAGCGACTGCTCTATCGTGGCTTGTAAATGATGGAATCCAGATATCAACCGGTAAATCTAAATATTCTTCCCGAAAAGGTTGGGCAGAGGTGGCTACTTTTACCCCATATTTCCCATATTTGTCTTTAATTGCCTGAAAAACTGCGCTGATGCGTGCGCGTTCAATCGGATCTTTCAAACCAACTTCATCAAAACCATAAACGACAGCATGCTGAGCAATGCCTTTGCGTGCCAATTCCTCCCATTGGTTAGCAGGGTAAAGCCGTTCAAGGCGCGACATAAAAATATCAGTGGCTCCTTTTAATCCGTGTTCCTTCTCTAATCTACTAAATTCCAATTCCCAAACTTGATGCAGGTTGAAAGTAGTCATGCCCTTTTTAAGGGACTCTTCGACCAACGGCAAATTTACTCCAGGACGATTGCCTCTTAAATAGATGGAGCCTAACTGATTGTTATTGGGGCTGATGCGGTAATCGAGGAAAAAATCCGGATTAATATCACCGTATGGGCCAGTGGCGATAAGAGTTTTAAGCGATGAGCGTTGCGGATATTGAAAACGCGTCACTTCAATTTCCAGAGGAACTTGCAATTGCTCTGTTTTGCCGGAAACGGTGTAAGAAATTTCAATCTGGCCGATATACTGGCCGGCTGGCTGCTCGGAGGGTGTGCTCACCGTCAGTAACAGCGGTTGAATCAAACGTTCGCCGTCTAAAGAAGTACCGTCTTTCCAATTTAAAATAGGATCGGCGTACCAACCTGATTGCACAAAGGGAAGTTGGGCATTGGGAGCCAAATTGATAAATCCAACCGTATTAACATCAATATTTTCAGCGTCAAACTGTCCACTACCCTGGCGCTGCGCCAGATTATTGATTTTTACGGTAAGTCCGCTTATTTCGTGTTTATCGTCGCGCACCAAGCAAAGCTGAAACGTACGTTTGTCCCTACGCCCCATTTTTAAAGCCGCCTGTTTCCGCCAATCGGAAGTGGGCGACTGAGCATAAAAATGGACTCTTTCATAACTGGGCACAGCATAAGCTCCCAGCTTTTTATCGGGAAAATCTGCCGCTAAACGTTGCTGCATTTTTGAAGCTTTAGCTAAAGCCTGCGCTCGTTGTGTGACGCTCTGTAATTGCTTGACAGCAAAATCGCGTGCGCCTAACGGTGATTGGTCAATCCTTTCAACCAAAACTACTTTGGGAGCGCTGGGTGGTGTTACCTTAAGCTGCTCCGCTACATTTTTGATGCTTTGCTGATCAATGCCTAAAAAGTGATAATCATGCTGAGTCGGCACGTAATTTTTGCGCAATTGAATATTGTCGATAAAAATAGTTTTGTCTTCTTCCGGACGATAAACGCAGATTTCAATACTACGAATGAGCGAAACTTCGCTCGGTTTACCATCGGCAATATAATCGGGAATATTAAGCCAAATACGATATTCGCCGGGCGCAAACGTCTGAGTTGGTGAAACGCGTTGGTGACGTGCCGCACCGCTCTGCACCAGAAAAAGTACTTTTGTATCGGGCTGAATAACTTTTAGATCAACGGTGAAATAACCGTAACCTTGCCAATCATGCAGCGGCAGACGCCCGTGGCTTAACACTACGCCTGGCCAGGGAGTGCTGATACCGATTTCAAATTTCGGCGCATCGATGCGCAGCGAGGTTTTGCCCTGCGAAGCCCATTCATCGGAAATCGCAAATTCTACTGATTTAGTAACGTTTCCTTCTGAAAACGCTTTCCAGTTTTTCAGAGTTAAAAAATCATCGATAACATAATCTTGTGCCCTCACTTGTAAGTGAGAGCACAAGACCATGGCAAAGACCAGTATCGTTAAAATCCATCTTGTTTTCATTGTTATCATACTTACCTTGTCTTAATTTACGGGATTAAATGAACCCTGATTACTTTTACTAAACTCCGCCCAAACTAAGGAGCTTTTGTTCCATTTTGCATGTCCGTCGGCATAGGTAATGTTGACTCCATTAAAATGCCGGCCGTTTTGGTAGTCTGATTCAAAGGAATTGTAATAAGCAACAGTCGCCTCGCGGGTTACACCGCTAAATGCTCCAGAACCTGGTAAATACTGCGCATTCGACGGAACCCGAATATTAGTTGCGCGGCTTCTTCCCGAAACTACCCATGCGCCGAAATCCATTAACATATAAGAGCTGGCCGTTGAATTAATACTGGCCATGCTAATATTTGATGGGCTAAAAACCAGTTCGTTGGCTCCGTAACCACCTTCGGTTGCTCCTTTAATCGGCGAAGAAGGACAGTAAAAAACCTCAATAGTTTTGATATAAGGTTGTAGCATCTGATTCCAGTAGACGTACTGCGTCCCAGTATAATAACGACTGGAAGGATAACGTTCATCATAATCCTGCACATACATCATGGTCGCAGTGCCGAGTTGCCGTAAATTACTCAAACAACTGCTGCGACGCGCATTTTCACGTGCACGGGCAAAAACCGGGAATAAAATCGACGCCAGTATTGATATTATAGCAATTACAACTAATAATTCTATCAAGGTGAATGCCTTGATCACTTTCTTCTTCCCCATTGAAACTCCTTTGAACTATCGAATCCGCCCATCATTAAAGATACCCACTTTTCAATTGATTCAAACGCTCGTTTCAGACTACAATAGTGCGAATCGGACTTATTTGCGAACTTTTTTGCGAAAAGCACTCGGAGAGCAAAAGTATTTTTCATTGAAGTTGCGATTAAACCTGCTGGGCGACAAACCAATAATCCCTGCGATTTCATGGATTTTCATGTCTGAGTCAGACAATATTTTCTTGGCAAGTTCCAATCTCAGATCTGTCAGATAACGATAAAATGGCACTCCCGTTTTTTCTTTGAAAAGCTGCTTGAAGACAGTGGGAGATAACGTCGTTAAGCGTGACATTTTTTCAATTGTCAGAGTTTTTCCTATATTCGATTCCAAATACGTTAATGCATATTGAATGGGATCATGGTTTTGTTCCGGCACTATATCAAGCTTTCTAAGTTCTGGAATTACTACATTTCCGTCATTAATTTCTTTTAACATGAATGCAATCAAACTTTGCATCAAAAGATAACTCACTTCGCTTTGAGGATCATTTGAAACTTCATGAGCAATTTGCGCAAATAACTCAGCGGTGAAATGATTGTATAAAAGACCAACGCCGTACTCAGGTTTAGTGTAAACATTCTTACCTTCTGAATGAGCCACCCAACTTTCCAGGCCTTTGCCAAATAACCTGCCTGGATAAAAGTAAAGGACTTTACAAATGGTTTCAGGACGATCGTTAATAGCGTGAGAGATATAATCTGCCTTAGGAACATTAGGCGGAATAAAAACGAAATCTCCCGGCTGACAGGTAAGGATATAATCTCCCGCATAAATCTTTGCTTGCCCGCTGGCGACGCAGAGAAGTAGGGGTAATGTCGCTTCATCCATTTGAGATTCAGGATATCGAGCTGCTTTCAATCTTTGTTGATTATTCCGAGCACCTCTTAATATGACTCGTTTACCTAAAGGCTGATTTGCCTCAACTATAATATGCTCAGGTAGTTTCTGGTTTTTCAGTTCTTGCTGAGTAGAGGTGGCCACAACTATCCTCAATTTCCCTTCTAACTCAACCCAATACTTGATATTCTTCAAAACCTCCGCCAATGCCTGTCCAAAAAAGGGAACCGAACAAGGAGTATTATGCATTACTTAATCATACAAAATTGCTGACCTGTAAAATAAATTTCTTCCCATTTTTTTCGTGCAGGGCGAATGCATTTATTTGCGAACCCAGAGCGTGAGCGACGGGCATGATTTCTTTGCTCTACCGGGCTTATTTGTCCGTGCCCGTCGCTCACGCTCTGGGTTCGCAAATTGAGTTCAAGGCATTGCCTGTAAGTGCCATTGTACGTAAATAATTATTTTACGGACTAATTATTACTTAGGATTTCAAGTTCCACATCAACGAATTGGCAAACGAGGACGGGAAATACTGCATTTTCGACAACCCTACCCAGCACACGTTTGTTCATACAACTCAACCCAACGTAATCGTTCACTTTCATTTTAAAGTTAAAGGATGTCCGCGAAAAAATGAAGGGATGCACAACTTAATGTGCATCCCTCCATTTTTACCATGAGTTCGAATCTACTGCGTGTCAGCTTTCGCGGATGATTTTTGAACGATCTGCATAAAGTCGGCATTCGACTTCGTGTTCTTTAAGCGATCGAGCAGCAAACGAATTGCCTTGTCATTATCCAGAGCTGCCAGAGTGCGGCGCAGATGGAAGACGGCTGCCACATCTTCTTTCGAGAGCAACAGGTCATCACGACGCGTGCCGCTCTTGTTGATATCGATCGACGGGAAGATGCGCTGGTTGAAGAGATCGCGGTCAAGCACCAGATCGAGGTTGCCTGTGCCTTTGAGTTCTTCAAAGATATATTCATCCATACGCGAGCCGGTATCGACCAACACCGTCGCCAGGATGGTGAGCGAACCGCCTTCCTCGATGTTTCGCGCCGCACCGAACAAGCGCTTGGGCTTATACATCGCAGCCGGATCGAGACCACCCGACATGGTGCGGCCCGAAGGTGTTACCACGAGGTTGGAAGCGCGTGAAAGACGGGTAATAGAATCGAGCAGAATCACCACGTCATTCTTCATTTCGACCAGACGCTTGGCCTTTTCCAACACCATATCGGCAACGCGAATATGGTTTTCAGGCAATTCGTCGAAGGTGGAAGCAACGACCTCGCCTTTCACGCTCCGTGAAATATCGGTGACTTCTTCCGGGCGCTCATCGATCAGAAGCACAATCAACATCACTTCCGGATGATTGGCCATGATCGAGTTGGCAATGTTTTTGATAAGCGAAGTTTTACCGGCCTTGGGCGGAGCCACGATCAGGCCACGCTGGCCCTTGCCGATGGGAGTCACCAGGTCGATAATACGCGCGGTGATATTCTCCTGCGTGGTTTCGAGTTGAAACTTTTCGTTGGGGAAGATCGGGGTGAGTTTTTCAAACTCTTTGCGCGACCGCATCGATTCGGTAGAGGCACCGTTAATCGCTTCTACGCGCAAAAGTCCCCAATAACGCTCCATTTCTTTAGGAGCACGCACTTGTCCCGACACCATGTCGCCGGTTTTGAGATTAAAACGTTTGATCTGCGACTGCGAGACATAAACATCGGCGTTGCCGGGCAAATATCCTTCAGTGCGCAGAAATCCCTTGCCGTCCGGCAGAATTTCCAACTGTCCGCACTTGAAGTGATGCCCTGCCTGAATGGCCTGCTCTTCCAGAATGCGAGTCACCAGTTCGCTCTTCTTGAGGGTGGCAATAGAGCCGATTTCAAACTTTTTGGCAATTTCGCGCAGTTCGGTAAGATTCTTCTCTTCGAGCGAGACGAGATCGAATTCGTTGCGGCGGCCATTGGCGAACTCGATTTCACGCTCGAGTTCCGGGTCGCGCTGCTGATTATCACGAGTGAGACGTCCACGCCCGCGACGGCGTCCTTCAACGCGTCCTTCGCGTCCGCGAAAACGTAGACCGCGATTCTCGTGGCGCTCTTCATTATTGCTACGCGTATCAGCAACCACTTCCCCACTCGCCGGGCGGCTTTCCTGAGGGGGTGCCGGAGAGGCGTTCTCTTCAGGGGCAGAAGCGGCTGGAGCAGCAGTGACGGCCGGGGCTACTGGAGCTGCCGCAGTCGTTGGAGCTGCTGCGCTCACAGGAGCGGGTGCCTCTTTCGGGGCAGCTACAGCAGGGGCGGCTTGTTCGGGAGCCTTTGCTGCCGGCTCTTCGGAAGATTTTTCAGCAGCTTTCGCAGCCGCAGCGGCTTTCTTGGCAGCAGCGCTGGTTTTGGAAGCCGCCCTTGTTCTGGTGGCTTTTACGGGCGCTGCAGGAGCCGGACTCAAATCCGAGAATGGCAGAGCGGCCGGCGCAGTGGATTCAGTTGATACGTCGTTTGTCTCATTGGACATAAACTTTGTTGGACTCCTTCCTGGCGGTGAACCAGGGTTTGTCGAAAGTGCTCCTGCTGCGCCGGGTTTTGAGATTTTTTAGGAACGCCGGGCGCGCAGCGGGGAAGCGTGGAGCACTTCGCTTACTATAAAACTATGTGAAGGCGTCACCGTTTGGCAACGCAAAAAAGTGTGGGGGTTTTCTCAAGAAAGTTTCATGGGAAACTGAGATTATTTGCCACCGTAAACTTCGGGGCGCAGGATGCCGACATAGGGGAAATTGCGATAGCGCTGGGCGAAGTCGAGTCCATAGCCAACGACGAATTCATCGGGGACTTCGAACCCGACATAATCGACTTTTACTTCAGTTAAACGACGCGACGGTTTGTCGAGCAAAGCACACGACTTCACGCTAGCTGCGTTGCGATTACGCATCGAATCCAGCAAATAGTTCAAGGTGAGGCCGGTATCAACGATATCTTCCACGATGATGACGTGGCGGCTTTCCACGCTTTCATCGAGATCTTTGAGCAAACGCACGACACCCGACGAGCGCGATTCTTTACCATAGGAAGAAATCGCAACAAAGTCGAGAAAGGTCGGAGTCGTGATGTGCTTTAACAGATCGGCGCAGAAAACCGCAGCACCCACCAGAACTCCGATAAGGACAACGTCCTTTCCTTCGTAGTCGCGGGAAATCTGCGCGGCCAATTCCTGCACACGCGTCTGAATTTGCTCGGATGAGAGGAGCACCGATTCAATATCGGCTTCCGAGGGACGCACATCGGCAGACAACTGTTCGGGGCGAAAGGGATGGAGCATAACGTTAAGAATGCGATAACGCGGTGGATTTCGTGAAGAAAAATCCTTACCTACAAATTTTTAATTGCCAGCTTGCATATCCACCGGTTCGGAAACCAGACGCAAAACAATGGTACGGAGCAGCGCTACTTCGCGCTGTAAATCGCTATGACGAACTGCCAGGCGTTTTAATGCTTCTTCGGTGGTAGCTCCGCCTTCAAAAATATCATCTGCAGTTTTGGCACCTTCAGCCGCTTTGCGCAGTTCTTCTTCCACGGCCTGGCGAAACGCCATAACCACATCTTCTTCGTGTGCGTGAGTACTCATCTTGGATTCCTCGTTTGTTCTATTCCCACTCAATTGTTGCAGGCGGTTTGGATGTTATGTCGTAAACAACGCGGTTGATACCGGGGACTTCATTCACAATACGATTGGCAATACGCTCAAGGACTTCGTAAGGAATACGTGCCCAGTCGGAAGTCATGCCGTCTTCACTGGTTACAGCGCGCAACACGATCGGATGCGCGTAGGTGCGCTGATCGCCCATGACTCCGACCGATTTTACGGTTGGGGTCAGCACAGCGAAACACTGCCAGATTTGCCGATAAAGACCGGAACGCTTAATTTCATCAATCAAGACATAATCGGCTTCACGAGCAATTTCCAGACGTTCTTCGGTGACTTCACCAATGATACGGATCGCCAGGCCCGGGCCAGGGAAAGGTTGACGCCAGACAATTTCCGACGGCATTCCCAACTCTTCACCCAATGCACGCACTTCATCCTTGAAGAGGGTGCGGAACGGTTCAATCAGCTCAAAGCTCATATCATCGGGCAGACCGCCGACGTTATGATGCGTTTTGATCTTAGCTGCGGATTTCGTGCCACTCTCGATAACATCAGGATACAAAGTGCCCTGTGCCAGAAATTTAGCGCCACTTTCATTATTCCACGACTGGGTTTCGCGTTCAAATACCGCTACGAACTCGTTGCCAATTTTCTTACGCTTATCTTCCGGGCTGGTAACGCCTTCCAAGAGTTTCAGGAACTGCTGTGAAGCATCGACGTAATTGAAGTTAATATCGGAATACTGCTTGGTGAAAGTTTCGCAAACCTGATCGGCTTCATTCTTACGCAAGAAACCGTGATTGACAAATAAACACGTTACTTGCTTACCAATCGCTTTGGAGAGCAACACCGCTGCCACAGCGGAATCGACGCCGCCCGAGAGGGCGCACAAAACTTTTCCATCGCCTACCCGTTCGCGAATACGGGCGACTTCCGTTTCGATGAAATTCTCCATCGTCCACTGGCCGGTACAGCCGCAGTGTTCGTAGAGGAAGTTGCGAATGATTTCCACGCCCCAGGGGGTGTGGGTTACTTCGGGGTGGAATTGAACGCCGAATAACTTCTTCTCGACATTGGCCATCGAGGCCACCGGACACGAATGGGTATGGGCTGTGCCCACAAAGCCCGGTGGTGGCTCCAGGACGTAATCACCGTGGCTCATCCAGCAGATGAGGCGACGGTTGAGTTCACCGTAGAGCGGAGCATTCTTCTCCACATCCAGCTCGGTCTTGCCGAATTCTTTCTTGTCGGCCGGAACGACTTTGCCGCCCATCATATGGGCCATTACCTGATGGCCATAGCAGATGCCCAGAATCGGGATACCCGAATGGAACAGCGCATCGGCACACTGGGGAGCTTCGACTTCGTAGACCGAAGAAGGACCACCCGAGAAAATGATACCTTTGGGATTGTGGGAGAGAATCTCTTCAATCGAGGCGTCGAACGGTAGAATTTCGCAATAGACTTTACATTGACGCACTTTGCGCGCGATCAACTGCGCGTACTGTGCGCCAAAGTCGAGGACAATGATAGTTTCAGAGGAGATGGAAGACATTGGAGATTGAACGGCAGCGTAGCAACCGATTTTTTACTTACCCTGCCCGACTTTCTGATCGAACTGCTGGCGCTTGCCCTCGGTTTGCAGAGCGGGTGCAATCAATAAATCGACGGAGTGCATTTCACGCAAGGTAACGACTCCGCAGCTTCCCATGCCCAATTTCAAAGCACCGACAAAGTTCATGGTGCCGTCATCGGTCGTGGCCGGGCCGATCATCAATTGATTCAGCGAACACTTCTGTCCCACCGCGATACGAGTGCCACGAGGCAAACCGGCTGAACTGGTGGCCATGCCCCAGTGATAGCCGCCGCCCGGAGCTTCCAGGGTGCTGGCAAACGGTTGTCCCATCATGACGCCATCGGCTCCGCAGGCAATCGCTTTGCAGACGTCGCCGCCATTGCGCAGACCCCCATCGGCAATCACCGGCACATAACGGCCGGTTTTGGCGAAGTAGTCTTCACGGGCTGCGGCGCTATCGGCGATGGCAGTGCCCTGCGGCACGCCCAGGCCGAGCACGCGACGTGTCGTGCAAGCTGCTCCCGGCCCAACGCCCACCAGAACGGCGCTGGCACCGGCTTCCATCAGGGAAAGTGTGCCGTCGTAAGAACAACAGTTACCGATAATGACCGGCACTTTGGATTGCGCGCAAATTTGCGACAGGTCGAAGTCGCTGCCCTTGCTCGATTTGAACTTCGCCGTGGTGGCCGAGCTTTGAATGACGATGGCATCGGCTCCGGCATCAATGGCGGTTTGGGCGTGATGGATGCCCAGCGGAGTGAACGATAAAACGGCCTTGCCGCCGCCGTCCTTAATTTCTTTGACGCGCTTTGCAATCAGTTCAGGTTTAACCGGTTCACGATAGAGTGCCTGAATTGTGGGGACAACGCTTTCGCCAGGTTCATTCACCAGTTTCTGGATTTGAGCGTGCGGATCTTCGTAGCGGGTTTGTAAACCTTCGCCGTTCAAGACGGCGATACCGCCGAGCTTGCTCATGGCAATTGCCATCGGAACGTCAACAGCGCCGTCCATAGCCGAAGCCAGGAACGGAATATCCAACTCTAATGACCCGATTGGCAGTTTAATGTCACAATCTTCTGGATCTACGGCAATGATGCCGGGCGCGAGCGCCAGTTCGTCTAAGCCATAAGCGCGGCGCGCTTCACGCTTTCCACCGATGAGCAAAATCTTTCACCTCTATAAAACCCGAAACAAAAACGAAAAACATCTGGAAGTTGCGTCCCTACTTCACCGTAACTAAAGACGGAGTTGGAAACGCTTAATGGAACACGCAACGCGTGGAAAAACAGATGGGAACAACGAAAAACGCGTATCGTTGGAGTGGAATGTATCTTTACTGCCCCTACTTAACGACGCTTACGAATATTTTATGTAATATGGCCCATCTCGTCAATTGCTGGGCCTGTAAAACAATTTCAAGAGTGAAAAAGGCAGAAAATTCTCAAAAAAGAGGTTAAATTTCCAAGAAACCTCTTGTCGAAATCCACGTCTCTCTGTATGCTTAATCGCGCTTATTCTGAGAGCATTTTTGGCGATACCAAGTCACGTCGAGGGGCCTAACCCGCAAGAGCGGGGATTAGTCCCGAATCGATGTGGCTTTTTTGATGCCTAAATGGTATTTTTGAGTAGTGCATAAGCTGTACAAAAATCGCAACCACCGGCTCGCGGCGCGGTGGCTGACTCTACCAATTTCACAGCCGCGAAAGGAGTGTGGCCCGGTAAAAATAACGATGAAGTATGACGATTGAATAGACGAAAGTCGGTCCTCAATCTATTTAAGAACCATACACCAAATTCATCGTTGGAAAGGTCGGGCATCATCCGGAGTGGGGTCACAAAGCCCTGCCCCACCTGCTTAGGAGGCAGTCACAATATGCATCTGGTTATTGAAGGCCGCAAAGGCGATTGGCACAAACTACAAGATTTACCCGGCGTTTACGAATTGCTCGACACCCTGCCGGGCCGAATCAATATGACGAAGATCATGCCGCCGATCGTTACGCGCTACGTCGGTGTCACCCCGGAAGACTGGGGCGTTTCCGGTTTCGTCATGATTGCCGAATCACACATCACAGTTCACACCTTCCCGGAACGCGGTGAAGTTTCTATCGACGTATTCTCCTGTAAGGAATACGACCCGGCCCATGTTTGCGACGAAATGATCGCCGCTTTCGGCTTGCAAGAAGTCGAAACCTGCGTGCTGCGTCGCGGCCTGGAATACGGCAATGAAACCACTATGCTACCCGGTCAAATGGCTCCTCAAGTGACTGCCTATACTCCCGGAGTAACGAAAGCAGAAGAAGATGCCGAACCGATGCTGGCTTTATCGGGCTACAATCCCAATGGTTACGAGACCAACGGTAACGGCCTGAACGGCAAGCACTGAGTCGCGCTTCGCTCCAAACAAAGAGCTATACAAAACTAAAAACGGACGACCTCATAAGGTTGTCCGTTTTTTGCTAAACATGATTTGGAATGCCCTCACATTCTCAGCGTTAACCACGGTTTTAAATTTAAACGCATTCCATGCTCTCGTTTCTTCACAAGAATTTATTGATGGTTGCAACCGTCTGTGCCGTTATGGCGGCACTGGTTCTTCCGGATCTTGGCGTTATCGTTCAAAAATGGGGAATTGTTTCTCCGGCCATATTCATCATCTTTCTGTGCCAGGGTGCCACGATCGACGTCAGCCGCTTCCGTGATATCGGACATCATGCGCGTTTGTTGTCTTGGGGATTTGTCGTCACCTTCGTTATAGCGCCCTTCCTGGGTTGGTGCGCCATGTATGCACTGGGCTGGCAAGGCGATTTTCGGGTTGGTTTTCTTCTGATGTGCAGTATGGGGCCAACGCTGGTTTCAGGCACTATTGTCGCCACACGAGCAGGTGGGGAAACCGAAAGTGCCACGCTGCTTACCATTGTGCTCAACCTGGTGGCGGTCTTGATGATTCCGATCACTCTGGGCTTTACCCTGGGAAGCGGCAGCATGCTGGATCAGGGTGCTTTATTAGTGAAGCTGTTGTTGCTCGTTCTCTTACCGGCAATCTTGGGGCAAATGCTACGTTTTCTCTGGCCTCAAATGGTTACCCGGAGGCAACTGCTCCTTAAAGATTTGCCGGTTTATCTGCTCGCACTTAACATATTCGTTTCATTGGCCGAGCAGAATGGTAATCTCTATGAAATTGAACTCAAACGTTTAGCGGCTGTCGTTTTACCGGCGTTTTTTGTTCACTATATCTTGTTGTATATTGGTTTCAACGGAGCGACAAGAATACTTCGGGCCACGCCAACTCGCGCGACCTCGCTGGCATTTGTCTGCTCGCAAAAAACCTTGCCGGTCGTCATTGCGGTGTGGGCAACAGCATTTGCCACAACGTATCCCCTGGCAATTCTACCGCCGATTATATTTCACCTAACTCAACTTATGGGCGATGGTGTATTAGCCGGATGGTGGAAAAAACGATTTGGGCAGAGTTAAAAATACTATTTCGCTAAAGCAGCGCGAGCTGCTAATACATCGCGCACCGCATCGTCCACCGTATCCGCAAGCGCGGTAAAATGCCCCATCTTACGCCCTGCGCGCGGCTGCGTCTTGCCGTAGAGATGGAGCTTGACATTGGCAAATTCGCAAGCTGCTTTCCAGTTCGGTTCGCCGTCGTTCCAGGCATCGCCCAATAAATTCGCCATCGCTGCCGGACGGAGTTGCTGCGTGCTCCCCAAAGGCAAGCCACAGACGGCGCGTAGCTGCTGTTCAAATTGACTGGTAACATTGGCATCGAAGGTGAAATGTCCCGAGTTATGCGGGCGCGGTGCCAGTTCGTTGATGAGCAACGTACCATCGGCCAACACGAAGAATTCCACGCAGAGCACGCCCACGACTTCCAACGCTTCGAGCACGCCACGGGCGATCTCAATGGCCTCGCGTGCAACGGTATCCGATACCTGAGCAGGCGCAATGGTTAAATCGAGAATATGATTGACATGCCGATTTTCCACTACGCCGAAATCGGCAAACTGGCCGTCTTGCCCGCGCGCCGCCACCACCGAAACTTCGCGTTCAAACGCAATCCAGGCTTCGAGCACACCTTCATTGGTGCCCAACGACTCCCAAGCATGGGCAATATCATCCACGCTTTCAATTTTGCTCTGGCCTTTGCCATCGTAACCAAAACCGGCGGTTTTCAGCACACAGGGCACACCCAACTCGCTCACGGCTACTTTCAGTTCTTGTACATTGGTCACGCGGCGAAAAGGCGCAACGGGAAAGCCATTTGTTTCGAGGAAAGTCTTCTCGCGCAAACGGTTCTGCGCTGTAAAGAGTACTTCGCCGCGCGGATGGACCGGTGCATGTTTAAGCGCCGCATCGACAGCCTGAGCCGATACATTTTCAAACTCGAAAGTGACGACATCCACCTCGCGTGCAAAACGCTCGACAGCCTCATAATCGTCGTAATCGGCCACAATTTCCAAATCGGCAATCTGTCCGGTTGGTGTATCGGTATCGGGCGAAAGCGTATGCACGCGATAGCCCATGCGCCGCGCCGAAATAGCGAACATGCGCCCAAGTTGCCCACTACCGAGCACACCAATGGTTGAACCGGGAAGAATAGTTTTCATGTTTGTTCTACCGCGAAGGGCGCGAAGGGCGCGAAGAAAAAGAAGAGGAGGTGATCGTCACTACAATCCTCATCTCACTTTAAAAAATCTTCGCGAGCTTCGCGTTCTTCGCGGTTAAATATCTAATCGCGTATCGAGAACGGTCTGAGTTTGTTCACTGCGGAATTGGTTGAGTTTGGCACGCAGTTCCGGGCGGGTGTTGGAGAGGATGGCTACGGCCAGGAGCGCGGCGTTCTTGGCCCCGGCTTCACCGATGGCGAGGGTGCCTACCGGCACGCCGCCGGGCATTTGCACGATGCTCAGTAACGAATCCATGCCTTTGAGCGCCCTGCTCTGCACCGGCACGCCCAGCACCGGCACGGGGGTTTGCGCGGCGATCATGCCCGGCAGATGGGCTGCTCCACCGGCTCCGGCGATGATGACTTCAATGCCCCGGCTTTCGGCAGTAGCCGAGAAATCGGCCAGTTTTTGTGGGGTGCGGTGCGCCGAGACGATATCGCATTCATGCAGCACGCCAAAGCGTTCGAGAATCTCATGCGCGGCGCGCATAGTGTCCCAATCGCTCTGGCTGCCCATGACAACGGCGACTAACGGATTTTGAGTTTTGAGTTCTGAGTTTTGAGTTGAAGGATCTTGGGCCATAGGTCGGTTTAGTTTTGCACATTGCCGCACTTATCGCCTCAAAAAATCTAAACTTGTGAGCTACTCATTCGCCAACACAACAAAACCTATTTGCTTCGCCTTCACCACCCAGCCATCTTTTCCGTCGGCTTCGGCATTTTGGGTGTTGAGAGCTTTCGATTTGCCAATCTCCACCCCAAACCTCAAATCATTGGCCTCTTCAAGATTGATGAGGGTCAAAAGAACACGATTGTTGAGTCGATGCGCCTTAAAAGCCCAACCCGGATTTATGACCGTATCCTGATAAGACGGAAACATCGGGATTTTGACTTCATTGATCGGCAGGCCGCTTAACTTAAACTGTTCGCTGACATCGACTCCATCCTGATAGAAATCTTCATACTTGGCGATATCCTCGGTGGTGCGAGCCAGCATCTCCCAATAGGTGCCGTCCATATTGCCCGGATAATAGAAACCAACACCGTGCGCGCCATAGGCAAGAGTCCCGATAATTTGCTGGCGCAGGCGCTCTGGGGAATTAAAAACCGTTGCGCCGGAGTAACGCACCAAGAGCAGGGGCCACAGCCGGGTGCCATGCTTTTGCTGCTCGATTTCTCGATGCCAGGCCTCCGTCAACTGCAAAACCTGCTTGGCCTGCGCGCCGCCGTAGCCACTGTAGAGTTGGGGCATGATAATATCGGTGTAGCGAGCCATGGCGGAGTTATCGGTGCCTAGGGCATAGCTGCCCAACGAATCTTTCCCTGCGGTGCGCGAAGGCGTGACGACAACACGGACATCGGCATTTTGCGCCTTAACTGCTTCATAGATGCGGCGCATGTAGTTGCTGGTTTGCTCTGAACGGAACTCACCCCAACGCCGCCAATTGCGAGCGATACCCTCATCCTGTGTTAAATGCGTTTGCAATGCGTTCTTGGCGACGTATTCACGGAATTTCTCAAACTCCTCGTCGCTGACACGATAACGCTCTTTAAATACCTTGACCGAAGCCGGGCTAAAGCCTTCCAAACCATTGGGTTCGTAGTCGAAAGTAGCATAGCCGCCATTGAGTTTCGCAGCAGCCAGAAGTTGCTTTACGCCGGGAATTTCGGCTCCGGCAGGCAGGGCGATGATCGACTGCGGGTCGGCATAGGCCAGCGACCCGCTGAGTTGTTTGCCTGCAGCGTTGTAATCGGGGTATTCCTTGCTGTGAAAAGCGCTGTGATGGACATAACCACCGGTGGCAATGCCTTGAGCCTCAAGCGCACTGCGGTAAGTCGCATCGGCGGCGGCCTGGGTGAGTCCGATACCGGAATGTTTGAAAAGCTGTGCAATGCCTTGCGCTGCTTCGGGAGTGGTGGCGCGTGAGTAGTTGTAATCCCACAGCGTGAGCGGTGTACGCTTGGGATAATGGGCTGGTGGCACCAACTTGCGCAGGGAAAGCGGCCATTCAAAAGTTTGCAGTGTTTCGCCATCTTTTAGGTTAAGACGAATGACTCTTTGTTCTACCGGGACGGCTGGCGAAACACGAATGAACAGCGAGTGGTTGATGCCTTCCCCGCCCAGGCGACTGCCTGGCGCACCGGCTATGAAACGACTGGGAATTTGGGCTTCATAGCGAATGAGTGTACGCCCGTCTTTTTCTTCCGAAACGGCATTGGAAAGTTCAAACAACCCGGCCTGAGAAATAATCTGCACGCCCTGCGGCAGATCCCACTCCAACACCAACTGCTGCTTATCACCCCGAGCCACAATTTCGGGAGTGGCCTGAAGCGCGAAGCTGATCGGTTGCACTTCGTCACTCACCAGTTCCACCACGTTACCAGCATTGAGCGAGGCCGGGATAATGAGCGCTTTCCAGTTATCGGCTTGCGCCACGCCACAAGCCAGCCCACCCACCAACATCACACCGGCTAACTTTGCAAATAACTGACGACGAAGTTTTTTATTCATGAATCTATCTCTCTTTTTAACTGCCAACATACGGATTCCAGGCGCTCTTGGCCGTAAACGGCTGCGCACCGACACTACACCCACCGCAAGCGCGTGCCTGGGCCAACACTTCGCTGGTTTTCACCCATTTGGCGTGCCCATCGGCAAAGGCGATGTTCATGCCGCCGAAATGACGGCCTTTCTGAAAGTCACTGACAACCGTGGTCAACAAAGCCGGGCTGCCCGCCGTCAGGCCGAGTTCGCCCAATCCCGGCACGTAATCGTATGAACCTTTGGGAGCTGTAACGCTTGCCGTAGAGACAATGTAATTGCCGGAATCCATCATCAGATAGACCGTGGCCGGCGCTGCAATCGAGGGCAAACCGACGATGTCTTCCGTTGCGCCACCGCCCCGCATTACCAGACGATTCGCACCATAATTGCCATAGTATGGTGTGGCCCGCCCCTGTGAATCGACCGGAGAAATGGGGGCCGAAGGGCAATTGAATACCTGTGAACTTTTATGGTAGGCATACAACGTTTGCTGCCAAAACCATAAACCCGATACCCACGGATAACCATTGGGCGCAGGTTGGGAAGTCGTATAAAAACCGGCCGGATACTTCTCATCGTAATCCTGCGTGTACTGCATTGCTGCCAACCCCATCTGTTTAAGGTTGCTCAAGCAACTGGTGCGCCGTGCGTTCTCGCGAGCACGGGCGAAAACCGGAAATAGAATAGCCGCAAGAATAGCTATGATAGCAATGACGACTAATAATTCAATTAATGTAAATGCCGATTTCCTGTATCGTTTCGATGGCATGATAATTTTCTCCTCGATTTCCCGATAAAATGGTGGACTATTTTCATCCGATATCAGTGTACCCCGTCAATGCTCTGTTCTAACGGTTCGACGCCTCGAAATAGTTCACCGAAAACCACTTTATTCATCAGAATCCACATTTACAAGATGCAAGGCATGCCGTTTCCGGTACTCGTTAGGGGTGAGACCGGTGTGCTTACGAAACACGTTACAAAAGCTGGCCGAGGTCGCAAAACCCACCAGATTCGCCACGTCGCTGGTGCGTTCGTCGGTCTTCACCAATAATCCCTTGGCCGCATTAACGCGTAAGATGGTGACATAGCGCATCACCGTCGTGCCCTGTGCTTGCTGAAAAACGCGGTTGAGGTGGAAGGTTGAATAGCCGAAATATTCGGCTATGGCTTCGAGCGTCAACGGGGCATGGAGATGGGTTTGGACATAACGAATGACTTCATGGCTGAGTTTGTGGCTTTTGGCCAGGCTCTTTGAGGGTGCAACGGTCGTCTCCACATCCGGCCAGTAACTATTGCTGATTTGCGGTTTATTATGCGTCAGGCAATGTTTCAATCGCCACATAAATGCCAAAAGCTGGGCCTGCGCGCCCTGACGGTTTTGGGGTTGGCGTAGTTCTCCTAAATACAGCAAACCCATTTGCAACAGTGGCGTGTCTCGAATTTCGAGGTTGTGGGTGATGGTATGCAAGTCCACTGTGCGGTGCGCTAATGCCACCAACACCTCTTCGTCCATAAACTTGATTTGGAGATAGCGTGTTTCATAGGGCCAGACTTCGGTGCGCGGCTTGCCATCACTGCGAGGCACGTGGCTGGGATAACTAATAATCGCCGGGGCAGGAAGATGAATCTCAGTGATTCCCGCAGCGCGCGCCGCAACTGCCTTGGGCATTTGATGGCTCATTGCCGTTGTCACTCCGACCCGTTCGTAGTTGATACCTTCATACACAAAACTCAAAGCCGGTGCCCGCAGGGTAAGCATGCGCTCTTCGTCCCAATATTGCACGACTTGCAGGGTATCATGCTCTTTATCCGGCAGGAGTTTTTTTCTTTCGACGCGGCATTGCAGTTGCGAGAAATCGAATGGTGGTTCAGCAAAAACTTGAAGCACCTGGCGGTATTGCAGCGCCGGAATAATAAACTCATCCAGTCCGCGCAGCATCTGCTTGCGGATAGCCGGAGAAGATGTGATAACGACCTGGGCCATAGCCTTAGTTTAGTCGTAAAGACACCTCTCAAGGAGTTTTAATTAAACTCAAAAAATGCCCCCGACCAACGCTCTGACTCAAAAGATTCTCGAAACTGTTCGCGAACAGCTCATTCCGTGGGCACAAAGCGGGGCGCCGTTAGTCCTGATGGGCGCGCCGCCGATAGTGATGGGCAATAATATCGTTGCCGAGCATGAAGGCAGCATCTTACCGTTGCAGCATGGTTACGATAAAAGAGTGCGCATTCAATCGTGGCCGGAGGAGAACCTCAACGCTATGGCCGTTCCCTACATCGGATGCGTGGTCGATGGCGAGGCCGATATAGTGACTGGCACTACAGAAGCCATGACTCCAGACCAGAGAGAAGGTAAACGCTGGGTTATTCAGGGGGCGCAACGCACTTTTTTTATCGCTCCCCCCTCAATCCCTATTTCACGTGGAAGCCGGCCGCATTGGGAAAGACCTCATCCCGAGTTAGCATTTTCACGTATTTTATGGATGCAGTTTCAAAGGACCGGAGTGCGATGTCATTTTTGCGTTTCTGAAAACGGCAATCACTGGTCGCAGCCTTTTCACTTTGTCTATGGCGTCGAATTTCTGCCGCTTTCGCAGAAAATTATTCAAGAGATACGCGGCCAAGCCTCACAACATATGCCGCTTGCCTACCATTACCTTGGTGTCCTGCTGCATTTAATCGTTCGCGAATTGAGTATCAAAAATACTTCCAGCCCTCAAGAGATTTCGGCCAAAAGGGAATTCGGAGCGCAGGTTGTCGACGAGATATTACTGCGTCAGGTTACGGATTATATCGACCAGAATATCCACCAGTACAAGCTTTGCGTGCCTGATATTGCCGAGCATTGTCAGATTTCAACCAGGCACCTGAGCCGCATATTCAAGCATAAGACGAACCAATCGATCAAAGAATATATTATGGAGCGACGCGTAGAGTTGGCAAAACAGCTTTTGATCGACTCTGCCTACACCGTAAAGCGAGTGTCTGATTACTGCGGTTATGCCTCTCCATCGTCGTTCATTCAATTTTTTCGCCGTTATACAGGCATGAGTCCGGTCGAATTCCGACAGGCCAAAAACCGGCAGATGGCTTAAAGTAACAATAAATGGCACATTTCAACAATAGAAACACCCAAAATAGGAAGACAGTCTTGTTTATCCAGCCAGTGCCAGGGGTATATTGTTTATGTGAGTCCATTTAATCAATTCGGAAGGAAGGCAAGATGAAAAAGCAGCACAAAGCGTTTACGCTAATAGAACTTTTGGTCGTCATAGCTATTATAGCAATACTCGCGTCGATTTTATTTCCCGTATTCGCCCGCGCCAGGGAGAATGCAAGGCGCACCAGTTGCTTGAGCCAGCAAAAGCAAATCGGGCTGGGAATCATTCAGTACACCCAGGATTACGATGAAGCCTATCCCATGAGCTACTGGCGTTTATCCACAAATGTGGGAATTGCGCAAACGCAAAGCAACATGCCGGGCGCAAAATACAATGTCAGTTGCGGCAATACCACTTGCACGGGCTATTATGTGAGTTGGATGGATATTATTTATCCCTACGTCAAGAGCACGCAGATTTTCGATTGCCCAAGTGCCATTAAAAATACAACAACCAGTACTACGAATGCTCCCAGCTATGGTTACTCGGTTGGTATCTCCGGCTGGCAAGCCTTCAACTTCTCGGGCGGCGTATCGCCGTCCCGCATTCCCATCAAAATTGCTGTCGTGCAACGCCCTTCTGAAATATTCATGCTGCTGGATAACCACGATATTTATTCCATTCACAGCGACCCGACCTTTATCAGAGATCGCATTAACAGCACCAACCCTGTTGAGCGCGCACGCACGGTGGCTCACTTCGATGGAGTAAACGTGAGCTTTGCCGATGGTCATAGTAAATGGCTCAAATCTGCCCGTATTGCCGGTGCGGTTGGCACTGGCGCGGCGGCATCGTGCGATACAGCCAGTGCCAATTCCAACAACCCCTATTGCGCGCGTGACTGGAATCCATTTGTCCAATAATCAACCTCTTCAGATATGAAAAAAATTAGCTACTTATTAGCCCTGTTGTTAACGTTATTGCTCAAAAATAGTAGTGCTATGGCCGTGGAAGACTGGCGTGTCGTGATGGTGCCGGCATCCATTAATTCAGACAAAACGCTGCGCTTGATCAGTGGCAGTATGCAAAACGTTTCTTTCGTGCTGCAGGCTTCGGACACAATCAAAAACAGTGCCGCGGAAATCCCTTTGAAAATCAGCTTTGATTTTCCGGGCAGCTTTGACGTTGTTCACCAGGGCGGACAATATTCACTCACCAATCCACAGATTGTTGCGAATGGAAGTCGCAAAAGTATCGCCTATGATATTTTATTGCCCAATTCTAAAATCTTAGGCGCACCCGGTGCTCGCTTAAATACGGAATGGAATTTTCACACATTATTTGTCAAAACCCCCTCATCTGTCACGGCATCCGAGAGTTATGTCACGGCAACGGTGCAGCACCAGGGGCAATCACACGTGTTTCGTTGGCCGCTCGTCCTGAGTGATATTTCCCCGGCCTCGCAAAGGCCAAAGCG
Source organism: Abditibacteriia bacterium (assembly GCA_036833945.1). Lineage (GTDB taxonomy): Bacteria > Armatimonadota > Abditibacteriia > Abditibacteriales > Abditibacteriaceae > DAITOV01. Next base: position 5,611 of record DAITOV010000024.1, on the reverse strand, counting down.
CATCCATCTTGGGTTATGGGATTACAGTTACAGCAGGGCCACAAACAGCGTGGCAGCCACCGGCATTGCGCAATTCCTGAAAAACGCCGGTATTACATACACGCAAACCGCCAACGATTCGGTTTATCGCAAAGCGTTACAGGCTCAGGGAATCGCGACCGGTGGATACACCCATCAGAACGCGTTTATTCATAAATCCCATCCCGATGTGCGCGCAAACGGCACCCTGGTTCCCGACTTTCCTGATCCACAGGGTATTCGCTCTTTACCTGCCGGTGAAGTCATTCCCGGCGTTAAGACGTTAGTCAATAATGCTGCGGCTCACAACGGCATGGCCACCTACGATTACGAGCCTTACGGGCGGATTGGTTTTAGCGACGCTGCGATTCAGGCATTCCGCCAGAAATATGGGATTTCAGAAACCGATTTCAATATCTTTCGCGCCTATGTCGTGCAGAACGTTTGGTTAGCGTATAGGGCCACCGATCCACAGATTCAAAATATATGGTCGCTCTGGACAAAGTTCCGCACCGAGCAAACCAGCGCTTACACCAAGCGCATTTACGATGGTGTGAAGCAACTGAATCCCAATGTCCAGATTTTGTTGACTACGACGCCTTATGGATACGATGAAATGAGTAACAAAACTCTGGGATTGGATAATGCGGCGATGGCGAAATATACCGATGTCATTATGCCCCAATTCTATTTAGGCTACGGTGCAGCGGAAACGAAAATGATTATGCAGACCACTGCGGGCTGGAAAAAACGATTGATAGACCATCAGGCGAATACACAATTGTGGCCGCTGCTTATGGTGCGTTTTAATGGTGCTTCCATTCGCAATTCACCGCAACGCCTCTATCAACAATCGTTGGGGAGCATCGTGAACGGCGCCAGCGGAATCGCCTACTATTATCCAGGAAATATGGATGCACCTTATTGGGAAATGACGGCACGGTTAAGCCAGGTGTTGGCAACGTATGAGGATTATTATTTGGATGGTAAACGAATTGACGAGCAATTTGAACTGAGTGGTATGCCTCAGGGTGAGATGGATGTAAATCTGTCCCATCAACGCATTGAGAAAATCCAAAATCCCACCTGGAATTTCACTGCTCACGAATTAAACGGCAAAGTGCTTTTGACACTGATGAACCTGCACGATTCCAATAGCATTGCCTTTGAAATCAACACCGGCCAGAGAAAAGTGGTCAGTGCAGAAAATGCAACTCATAATGGAAAAAATTGGTTAGTGAATGCAGGTGAAGTCGCTTTTGTTGTATTTGATTAACTAAATTCATAGCCACAACCATGACAAGCGAGAGCGCCCCTGCTATCCTGATGGAGCACATCTCTTCACTATCTGGATTTTTAGCCCTCGCTTGTCATGTTTCCAGCAGCCCTCACTGCCCTCCTTTTCGCTTTTTCCGGTGTCTGCGCCGGCCGTTCCACCCGCCTTATCGGCGCTATGAATGCCGGTTTTTTACGTCTCCTCGTCGCTTTTATTACGCTGGCAGGCTACGCCTATTTATGGGGTAGCGGGCACACCGGGCCGGGGTTGGCTTTCTTCATGCTCAGCGGCGTTATCGGCATCGGATTGGGTGATACCGCTGTCTTTCAAGCCATTAAGAGATTAGGGCCACGCCTGAGTGTATTGTTGGCCCAATGCCTGGCGGCTCCCTTTGGTGCGGCTATCGAATGGGGTTGGATGGGCACTACCCTCACCCCGGCGCAAATCGGCGGCATCGCCATTATTTTGGTAGGCAGTGGCATGGCAGTATGGCCGGACAAGAAAATGACGATTCCGCGCAATGTCTTGTTGCCCGGTGTTTTCTTTGGCGTGTTGGCTGCGCTCGGCCAGGCACTGGGTGCGGTGATTACCCGCAAAGCAAATGCGGCCAATATCGTCGAGCATATCGAAATCAACGGTTTGTCGGCAGCCTATCAACGAATGCTGGGCGCATTGATCGCAACACTGGTAATCTACCTCATCTCCATGCTGTTCCAACGTGGCCGCACCGCAGAAAAACCGGCAGGAAAAGACGACTACAAAAAAGCCGCACCGTGGATTGTCGCTAATGCGCTCTCCGGCCTGACGTTTGGCATCGCTTGCTATCAATGGGCCTTGCAACACACCGCCACAGGCATTGTGCTGGCGATAGTCGCCACCACTCCCCTCCTGGTAATGCCGATGACCTATTTCCTTGATAACGACCGCCCCTCGCGCCGTGCTTTGCTTGGCGCTGTGGTGGCGGTATCGGGAGTTATTGCGCTGACTCAGTGAGCTTGCTGCCAAAAACGAAGTCAATCGCCGCTAATAAATTCAACTCGCGAAAATCACAATCGGTCGCCGGGTCATGTACCGGAATGCCCGTTTGTTGAAAAATTGCCAGCATAGCATCAGGAATTGTTACGCCATAACGTTGCCAGTCGAAACCAAGTTTCTCAATCGCTTCCCGCAAAATCATCGAGCTGCCGACCGCATAGGCGTTGGAAGAGGAAGTCGCCTGTGCGACAGCTAAGAGATCGGTGTTGGAGAAGCGGTCGAGATATGCTTCATGCAATCCCGGCTTCACGGCACCAATGGCGAAGCAATCTTGCGCACAGGCCGGCCAGGAGATGCCGTCGGTGAAGTTATTGTTGGCGCACGGCGCGCTTACCCAGATGTGACGCTCGCGCAGTTGGCGCAGTTTTTCATCGATCGCGGTTTCGATGGGTGCCGGATGGGCGATGTCATCAACGGGAGCCAAATTGACGGTGGTGATGTTGTATTTCTGGTGATTATCAATAACCCACTGCAACGCCTCGGCGATGGTCGCCGATTCATCGCCCGGTAAATGCACGGTGGTGACGCAACGCACGTGTGCGACCTGGTTGTTATAAGCAATACCGCGCAAGCCTTCGTAATTGACCGAAGAAGGATAGCCCACCGTCGTGCCGTGATAACCGGGTGGGCGATGCGCCGGGTCGGTGCCGCCTTCAACGGTGTTTCCTGTTGCAATGACCTTTGGCCCCCACGGCAACTGCGCCTGCCATTGCGGCGTAGTGATGTCGCAGCCGTCGTCGAGCACCGCCAGTGTCTGGCCTTTGCCCCAGGTTAAAACATCACTATATTTCTGCCACACTTCCAGCACGCCGAGTTGCTCGAAGCTTTCGCGATTATAGGGTGTGAATTCCGTTGAGGCATCGCGACTGGCCTGCGGGTCGATGCCCACCTGTCCCTGATAACCTTGCATAGTTTTTCTCTTTAGCCAAACAACTTCGGCGCACCGTGTTGAAGGAAGTTTTGTCCCAAAGCCTTATAACCGTCGGCGTTGGGATGCAGATTATCCGGCATCAAATGACCCAGGTCGGCGTTATAGAGGTCCAAACCATCGATGTAAACGATATGAGCATCGCCATTCTCTTGCAGTGTTTGGGCTGCCTTGCGCACGGCGTCGCGATAATCTTGCAAAGTCCAACCGATGGCGTTTGGCGTCGTTTCACGATCGAAGCTGTAGATGGGAGAAGCCAGCGCAATAGGCGTGGTGGGGTGTTTTTCACGAATAATCTGCACGAAGCCAATGAGGTTGGGGCCGAAGGTGCGTGAATTCAAGCTACCGCTGCCATAAATATTGATACCGGCTTTAATCGAAATATAGTCGGCTTCACGGTCGCGAATGACACAGGCCATGAGCGGGTCGAGGTGGCACTGTCCGCCGTAACCCAGGCAGGTCAGGTTGAGGTCACGGCCTCGCGCCACGACACCCGGCCAGGTGAAAGAAGGTGAAGCGGCTTCGCCGCAGTGCGTGATGGAACTGCCGTAGGCAATCCATTGCGGGCGAGTATCGTTGTAGGGGGCCAAAGTCGCGGCGTCATCGAGTTCCAATGTTTGCAAGGCGAAGTTGCCGCGTTGGGGCAACCAGAATTCCAGCAGATTCTCTCCGTCGGGAAGATTTTCAAAAGCAAAGTTAGTGTGATCGGTAAAGTCGGCGGTAGCGAAATATTCCCCATTGACGTAGAGATCGATATTCTGCGGGGCTTCATAGGGCAAGATATTGCCTTTGACCTGGCTGGTATTGCTATGAAACGACAATCGTACTCCGGCCTGGGTTGCGGCGCGGTTGGCTAAATCACCGGCGAATAAACCACGCTTTTCAAATGGGATGCGCCAGGGACGCGTATAATCTTCGGTCTGTTCTAACGAAATCTGTCCGTGCCAGGAAAGGCGCGGATCGTTGTGAGCGATAATCATAATTGTTTATACATACCTCGAATATTTCCAACGCCGACCATTTTAACACTCCTAAACAGCCTAAAACGCAATTCCCGGATTTTATAAACTGCCGCCCATGAAGCCCGTTCTTAACGCAACACGTCGGCAACTTCTCGATACGCTGCAAAACCAGATGATTCCCTGGCTGGGCAGCGGTGCCCCCATTGCCCTCCTCGACGCGCCGCCACATATTCTGGGATCTAACCTGATTCATGAAAATCCCGGGAAAATTCTGCCCGATAGCCATGGGACCGGTAAAGCGGTGCAGGTGCGGCACTGGCAAGAAGAAAACATGGATGCGGCCAGCGTCCCGATGATCGGTTGCGTGCTGGATGGCGAAGCCGATATCGCTGTGGGCACCACTGCGAAAATTTGCCGCACCTTGAATATTCCCGGAACACAATGGGTTGTCGTACTGCCCCAGCGCAGTTTCTTCATCGTGCCGCCCAACGTCCCCGTTTCTTCGGTTGGCAGAGTGCATTGGTATCGATCCCATCCCGAAAAAGCCTATTCACGCATGTGTTGGATGCAAGTACACGAGAACGGTGTCTACTGTCATTTCAATGCTTCGAGCCAGGGAAAGTTGTGGATTTCACCTCATACTTTCGAACACCACAAGCAACTTTTTCCTCTGGCCAACAACTTGATCTACGAAATGCAGCGACATTCTCATCGCTACACCTCCATCAGCTATTTTCACTTGAACCTGTTGTTGGAGTTCGTTCTGCAAAACCTGATGGAAAGCTCGCGCCAGAGCAAACTCAGCGAATCGGCCACTCTGTTATCGCCTATTACTTTTTCTGAAAATCCTCACATCACCGATCCACGAGTACGCAAAATTCTGGAATATATCACCGACAACCTCTCCCGCTCGGAACTGAACACGGAAATGATTGCTGCTCATTTCAACTGCTCGCCAACTCACCTGCGACGCATGTTTCAGGCACAACTCTCTACCTCGCTGATGAAATTTCTCACCCAGAAACGGATGGAGTTCGCTCAGCAGCTTCTGCTTGAATCGTCGTTCAATATCGAGCAGATCAGCGAATATTCAGGGTATCGGTACCAGTCGAATTTCACTCATGCATTCTTGCGACATTTCGGCGTTTCTCCCTCGCAATATCGAACCAATGTTCGCAATTCATAAAGATTAGTTGTTATTCATACATAACCCTTTAATAATCAAGCTGCCCGTGAGTTATTAGGCCAGGCTGACGGGAAATAATTAGAGCAGCCAACATATAATATTTGGAGAACAGAAATCAGATGAGAACCAAACAGAAATCAGGCTTCACCCTAATAGAACTTCTTGTCGTTATAGCTATCATAGCTATCCTCGCCGCCATCCTTTTT
>DAITOV010000023.1:0-27061 GCA_036833945.1 Abditibacteriia bacterium | reverse complement strand
TTGATATTATTGCAATAACGACAAGCAGTTCTATCAATGTAAATCCTCTGGCTAACGCCCTCACCGACTTCTCCATGGACCGTCTGGTTCTATAGCGCCACATAATATCTCCTCTCTTTATCGAGTTTATTCTCAGTCAACAGTTGCAACGGAATCTCCCGGCAATAAGCTTGGCGACAGCATGATGGTGCGATTTTCACTTTCCCCCTGGTAAATTTGTTCGCACAGCATTTTGGTGGCTGTGTAGCCGATTTCGGCCAGAGGAATTTTAACGGAGCTTAACCGGGGGGTGACATGGTGGCATAATTCGGTGCCATCGAAACCCATGATACTCACATCCTTGGGAACCCTGATGCCAAACTCTTGGAGCACCTGCATCGCACCAATAGCAGCATTATCGTTTTGCACTAAAAGGGCACTGCATCCACTTTCAGCCCAATCTTCCTCGATCCATTGTTTCATCGTATCACGTCCCCAGGTGAGATAGGTCGATTGGTTCGGCCCCAGACAAACAAAATCCGTTATGCGCGCCCAATTCGCCTGATAATCAATGCCTTCTTCGGCTAGGGCATCCCTGTAGCCGTTAAAGCGCAAAGTCGGTATGGAAAGGCATTTTTCCATCAAGCAGGCAATCTTGCGATGTCCCCGGGAAACCAGATGCCTGACGGCTATTTTAGCCGCTTCATAATCATCGACAACTACGTTGCTTATCTCGCTGCCTTTAATAAACATCGAAATGCGGGGGAGACTTGCCGGCAAGTTCTTGAGACGTTCTTGGTGATATTCAATGTTGTAAAGTAAAACCCCATCTACCTGGCGACTTAGTTCTTTGTCCAGATTTTTGCAATTGCCAAGCAACATGACGCGCAAATTATTTTCCTCGGTGTATTTCTCGATGCCCTCCATAATACTCTGATTGAACGCAAAGGCACTTTTTCCGAAAAAGCCCTCGCTCCCAACCAATCCGATATTTCCGGTAAAAGTTCGCTTAGGCTGGGTGACAAAAATGCCACGTCCATGGCGGCGCTCTATGAGTCCCTCCTGTTCAAGAATTCCATACGCCCGTTCTATCGTGCTGATCGTCATACCATGCTCTGCACGCAAGCTGTTGTAAGTGGGAAGGGCCGCGCCCGGAAGAAGTTGGCCGCTTTGAATTTGCTCTCGCAATAACTCCGACAATACCTGGTATTTGGGGACTTCACTGTTGACCAAAGAGTTTTTATTCATAGCTTAATTCTCACCGAACAGTTCAGGAATGCATACATTGCATTCCGGAACACTCACTATTATACCCCATGAAACAGGACTCTAAACCTTTTTTTCACCAGTTGTTTTGATGAATCTCTCAGAAAAACGGTCAGGCTTCCCATTCATGAATGGGAAGCCTGAATCTTTGAACAAAATATTTTCTAAGGTCTTTCCCGAATCAGCAAAATCCGCTCGACGTAAATCTTTTCTACTGCGGGATCGCTGACCGGTGCAAACCAGATGAACATTCCTCCGTTCAGTGCATTGCTTCCCAAGTCGATGCGCTGGTACGACTCGCCACGAATTTTACCGATATGGCTATAGGTGTCACTGACCCGAGCGCGCTTTACGGAATCGTAGACACCCGATTGCAAAGCCAAATCTACGGGTGTTTGGCCTTCTTTAACCACAGCCCGCACCATAGCGTAAACACGCCATTTACCGTCATCTCCACTCCGCAGAAAGCGATGCAGGTTAGCTTGAATCGCCCAATCTTTGCTTGACCCGATGATGGAAGCTGTGACTTTCCCCGCCGCTTTGGCATCTTCTTCCAAAAAGCTGGTTTTTCCTCGTTCATGTAAGTCGAATTCGCCCGCCTGCAAATCGATGACGTCTTCCGCTGCATAGACTTTGGCAAACTCCGGCAGTTCCACCGCAGGGGCATTCATACTTGATAGCTGTGGCACCTTGGCCTCAAAACGAATCCCTTCCTGAAAATTGGTAATGCCGAGCGCCTGCGCCGACTCTACCAAGTCTCTCATGGCTTGGCGGAGATTGGGATTGCCCAACAACTCTTTCCCCTCACTCCGCGCCTGGCGGATAAGCGTTTGATATTGATACAAACGTGCCAGTTCTAACGAAAGCCGCTCTCGCTGCACGCGTTGAGTGAGTCGCTCGTTGTCCTGCACCGCTTTAAGCGCCTCGTCAAACAGGGTGACGGATTGATTCATGACATCAGGCGTAAAGAAAAATAGGTCGGTATTAAAAGTGGAAAGGGCGCGGTTTTCGGCCAGAAAGGAGTCCTGCACCAAATCAATGTATCGGCGGAGAGAAGGAGCCGCCGCGCCGTAATATCCGGTTAAAAACTCATCCATCAATTCATCCTGATCGAGCTTCGGATTCCACAACAGCTTGCCGGTAAGCCAGGTGCGCAGTTGAACGAAGTCGCCGACGCCATTAGTGTAATCATCTCCCTGTTCGAAAACCCCGGTCACTTTGTTATCAGCAAAAAAGCGCAGGTCTTTCGCCAGACCGTCCCAGTTGGGATGCGGCAGCATATTGGCGCGAAAGTTGGAGGCGTAGTTCCAGATGAAAAGTTGAGGCGAAATCTTTGCCCAGGCCTGAATCCTTTCACGCGTTTGCGTGTTCCACTGGCTATTGAGCGGATGCCCGAAATCCGCATCGATAGGTGCCAGACGAATAATGACATTCTTAGCAGGCCGGATGGTTTTGGGTGGAGCTTCCGTGTAATAGTAAGCCAGAGTTTCCACCAAAAAATCGGGATGCTGCTCATTAATTCGCTGCGCAACCTGGTTCACAAAAGCCAGCAACGGTCCGGCCGGTGAGCCTTCTGCTTCGGTAAGCGCTACGCAACGCGGGCAGCGGCAATAGTTGTCACGGTTATCGTTTTGCGAAATGGAGATATATCCTGATTGAGGATTCTTAGCGATGAGTTCCAAGGCATTTTTCGTGACCTCCTCCAGCACCTCGGGATTGCTCAAATCTGGCTCGGTATGCTGGGCATAAGGCATCTTGGAAGCCGGTGTGCAGGGTAAAAATCCGTTGGCCGGATCGCTATACCATTCGGGATGCTCTTTGAAATATTTCTCCAATGAAAGCAGCGTGGCAAAAGTATGAACAAACCCAAGCATGTTGTAATGCCCGCCCCACTCGCTGTCCTGCTTTTGAAAATGCCCATTCTCGCGCATGATGGTGGCAAATTCCGGATTCTCACGCACTGCACGCGTGAAGTGTTCACGGTAACGAAATGGCGGCGTATAAACCACATTCTGGGGCTGCACTGCCAGCGTGCTTCGATTCGGAATATTACTTTCCGTCGGCGTCCACCAACGACAGCCGACTTCTTTTTCCAAAAACTCAAAAACGGCATACAAAGTCCCGCGCGGACGGCCACCTGCCAGGATGAGCCGCTCGCCTACAGTTTTGATGACGATGCCGTCGTGCTCTAACGCAGCCCAGTTCTCAGTCGGCAGCAGTGCTTTCACACGAGGTCCCGCGCCCACTAAAATCTGTGGCGCAGCCTCGGCTACCTGCGTTTCAGTTTGCACTACAAACTCAGCGTTCGTCACTTGCTGCAAGTATTTTTGAAGTTGTTGGGCGGCCGTTTTTTCAGCAGGAATAGCATCAGCGGCCAGCGCAATGGTATAGATGGCTTTTCGATCTTGCGCGAGTTTTAGTTCGGCATGAGCAACTTCCAGGGAGCAGAAGAGGGTTGCCATCAATAAAAGGAACACTTTTTTCATTCATTAAACCTTCAAACGCAATCAATAATACGCAATGCCTCAAGGGGTGAGGTTGAAAGTGGGACTGTTACCTGAAACCACACCCGTGCCACTGCTCGGCGTCGGCCCACTATAAATAGCAGCGCTGGTATCCGGGGAAGAGCCTTTGTACCATTTCACATGCCCATCGCAAAAGAGAGCGTTTTGCCCATCGAGGTGGCGTTGGGCTGCCTTATCGGTCGCCGGGGCAAAGCGGGCAAACCCGGCCGCACAGGTCACATCATCAAAACAACCGTTCGTCCAGGCATAGCGATTACCATTGCCAGCACCAATGCCGTCAATCAACTGAACCGTCAGGGAAGATTGCGTGAGCACCGCAGAACTGATGGATGTGGCACCAGTGCCCACGACATAGCCCAGGTTGAGGTTATAGCTGTAATCCGTCACGTAATTAACTCCCAAATGGACACTGGGCGATGTAGGTCCGGGATTAAGCTCACTGGGACACTGCAGAATCTGCTCGCTTTTGATGTAAGGCTGCATTGCCGCGACCCAGGCGTTGGCACCATTGGAATACATCAGCATCTTTTCGTCATAATCCTGATTGTATTGCATGATCGCCAGGCCCATTTGCTTCAGGTTGCTCTGGCACGATGAGCGCCGGGCATTTTCCCTTGCCCTGGCAAAAACCGGAAACAATATCGCCGCCAGAATAGCTATTATGGCTATAACGACAAGAAGTTCAATCAAAGTGAACCCACGACAAGTGCTCTTTACGCGACAACAAAATCTAAATTGCTCTTTCATCCTAAACTCCTTAGTAGTTTAAATAGACGGCAAAAGACATGATACGAATACGACGACATTTAAACCGGTATGGTCGATTGCCCAATTACAAGTGCTACCGGCAAAGAAACATGTTTCGACAAATGGCCTCCCATCTGTATCTGCTCCCAAAGGAGCTTGGTGCCCGTCATGCCAATTTCACGAAGCGGTACTTGCAGAGTGGTTAGTGGCGAACCTTCGCCGATATGGACACCGTCGAAGCCTACGATACTCACATCGCGCGGCACCTTGATTCCGGCGGCATCCAACGCTTTCATCATGCCCAGAGCACCCATATCGTTGGGGGCCAGAATGGCGGTGGCGTTTAACTCTCGCCAGCCCTGAGCCAACCATGCATTCATGCGTTTCTCACCACTGAGAAAATAATTGACCACACGGCCACCTTCATCGAAATAGCAGAGATTTTCCTCGAACTCGATACCAAACTCTTGCAGCGCAGCCTGGTAACCAGCGAGGCGTTGCACTGAATAAGCATCCGTCTTAGTCGCCGGCATATAAGAAATACGCCGATGCCCCTGTCCGAGCAAATACAGGGTTGCCGCCTTTGCTCCACCAAAATCATCGGCCACTACATTAGCAATATCCAACCCCATAGCAGGTGCCAGTAATAAGACGCGCGGAATATCCGCAGGCAAGCCAAGGGGAGGGACCTGGTAATGGTTGCAAAAAAGCAGGATGCCGTCGATATTCTCCGTATTGATAGGCAGTTGATCGTCTACCAACATGAGATTGACGTTATAAGCACGAGCTTGCTGCTGCACGCCAGCCAGTAATTCGAGCGTATAGGATTCGTGGCGCGCCGTAACCGGCAAAAGTAAACCAATATTCCCAGTGAGTTTTTTCTTCTGCAGCGCCTCGACGAAGATGCCCCTGCCCTGCTCGCGACGCACCAGGCCTTCACGCTCCAAAATGGCATGAGCTTTATCAATGGTATGTTTGGCAACCTGGAATTGCTGCGTCATCTCGGCAAAAGAGGGCAGTTGGTCGCCGGGAGCTAACACACCCCGTGCCATGTCCGATTTTAAGGCTTCGGCAATACGAATATATTTAGGCACATGCCGGTCGAGAGTATTAGAATCGTTCATAAGCATCAACTTTCCTGCGATAGCAGGACAATTATACCCCGTAGCAGGAAAGTTTAAACATTTTTTTGAAAAATCATGTAAAAACGTCCTTTGGAGTGCGGTGACTTGTCATCGCCATCGCATTAAATGGACTCAATCTGCGAACCCAGAGCGTGACCGACGGGCTGGCATTGGCGCTTGCGAAAATGTAAGGCCAGCCCGTCGCTCACGCTCTGGGTTCGCAAATAAATGTACTTGTCCAGCGCAAAATCAAAACTACACTTAATTTACAGACTCCTACCCCACAAAACACTCACCCGGCATGATGTGATATTCGCCAACCCGTGGTGCAAACTCCATCTGGTCGAGCACCTGCGTCTGTAAATCAATACCCGGTGCCAGTTCCACCAGTTCCAATCCCGATGAAGTTAAACGAAAGACTGCGCGTTCAGTAACATAAAGCACTTCTTGCCCTCTTTCCAATGCGGTGGGGCCATGAAAGCACACATGCGAGGTCTTGTTGACAAACTTACCATGCTGCCCTTCCTGCTCGATGCGTAACTTGCCATCTTCCACACCAATAGCCAATCCACCTGCACGGAAAGTGCAACAAAACACCACACGCCGTGCGCTGGAAGAAATATTGATAAAACCACCCACACCGGCAAAGCGCCCGGCGAAGCTGGCCACGTTCACGCTGCCTTCAGGGTCGATTTCGACAGCGCCAAGCACCGTCACATCCAGGCCGCCGCCGTCATAGAAATCGAACTGGGAAGGTTGATCGACAATCGCTTCCGGACAAGCGCTGCACCCAAAGCTTAAACCGGAGGCCGGTGTGCCGCCAATCGGGCCGCTTTCGACCGTCAATGTGAATTTATCAAGTTCACCCACTTCATTGGCCACCGCGGCTACCGATTCGGGCAGACCGATACCCAAATTTACAATATCGCCTTGCGCAATTTCCCGCAAAGCACGTCGTCCGATAATCTTGCGCTCGGAAAAACTCATCGGCGCTGGTCCATCGGATTGCGACTGGCAAGCAATATAATCGCCGTTGAAATCTTCGGCAAAAGTTTGGGTATGATGCTCTTTATCGGCCACCACAACGTAATCTACGAAAATTCCCGGCACTCGCACGGCTTTGGGGTCGGTCATGCCGTCACAGATCTCCTCGACCTGCGCAATGACGATACCACCGTGATTCTTGGCGGCCTGGGCCATCGGTAACACTTCACCGATAATGGCTTCGTTCTCAAAACTCAAATTACCGTTCTTATCAGCTCGTGTCGCGCGAATCAGCGCCACATCGACCGGCAATGCCTTGTACCAGAGCCATTCTTCCCTACCAAGATTCACTCGTTCTACCAAATCTTCCGTGGTACGCGCGTTCATCTTTCCACCGGTTTGTTGTGGATCGATGAAAGTGTTCATCCCTACTCTGGTGAAAAGTCCAGGACGTTTGGCGGCAATTTCACGAAACAAAACGCTGATAACGCCTTGCGGGAAGTTATAAGCTTCGATCTCGTTATTGAGCGCCAGCTTGCCCAGTTTAGGTGCCAGGTTCCAATGGCCGCCGACAACGCGCCTCACCAAACCGGCATGCGCGAGGTGGTTAAGCCCTTTCGTTTTGCCATCGCCTTGCCCGGCCGCATAGATAAGAGTTAAGTCACACGGCGATTGATGCTCGAGGAAATGTTCTTCGAGGGTCGCCGTTAATAATTCGGGATGGGCCGCGCCAACGAAACCGCCACAGGCAACCGTGGCACCGCTGGGAATTTTGGCTACTGCTTCATCGGCAGAAATAACTTGAGTTTGAGCACGCATGGGTAGAGATTATAAAACACAAAGGGCACGAAGTTGGCACCAAGCACACAAAATTTTTCTGTATATGGTTTCTCACACCGGTCAGGAACTAAAATTGCGTGTGAATGATGGTAATTTTTTGGTTTAACGGAAATCAATGTCTCTAAAAATCGGCTCTCTTGTTATTCGTTGCTATCATTTTGAAGAAATGATGCGGTTCTGGCAGGCGGCACTGCATTATGTTCCCCGCTACCCACCGGAAAATGGCTGGGTCATCCTAAGCGATCCTACGAACAACGGTCCTAATATCTCGCTGGACAGAGTACCGGAAAAACGCACCGGTAAACGAAGCCACTTGCACCTCGATCTTTATGCCGAAGATCAGCAAGCAGAAGTCAAGAGATTAGTTGGGTTGGGGGCCAGGCGCTACCCCTGGCGTTACAAGCCAGGAGATGATTTTGTAGTTTTAGCCGATCCAGACGACAATTTATTTTGTGTGGTGCAGATCTGAAGAACCGCGCGCATGAGCGAGCGGAAGGGCGAAAACCTCTTACCAGGCCCCAGAGATGAGACAAAAACAAGAATGCAGAGTCCTTCCGCTTGCTCACGCGCGCGGTTCTTCGTTCTCCTCCAAAAACAAAACAACCGCCCCCCAGAGGGAGACGGTTGTTTTGATTCTGCTTAAAGTCGAAATTATTTGACTTCGACAACGGCACCGGCGGCTTCCAGCTTCTTCTTGATTTCTTCGGCTTCTTCTTTGGTGGCATCTTCCTTGACGGTGGCGGGAGCGCCTTCGACGAGGTCCTTGGCTTCTTTGAGGCCCAGAGCCGGCAGAACTTCACGGACAGCCTTGATGACCTGGATTTTGGCAGCGCCGGCATCCTTGATCACAACGGCGAATTCGGTCTGTTCTTCAGCCGGAGCTGCGGCTTCGCCGCCACCTACTGCTGCGACCGGAGCTGCAACTGCAGCGGAGACGCCCCATTCTTCCTGCAGGGTCTGCACGAGTTCGTTGAGTTCGAGAACGGTGAGGCCACCAATCTGTTCGATGAGTTGAGTTACTTTTTCGCTTGCCATTTTTCTATTTTTCCTTTACGCGGGACAGGTGATGAATTTTGAAGAGCAATCTCTTCTTTCCTGGCCAAATTAAGCGCGAACGACTATTTAAAGATCCTTAAATGCTCCAATTAAGCAGCAGCGGATTCTTTGTCAATTTTAGCTTGCAGCGTGCCTGCAAATTCCTGCAATACACCCTGAAGGGTGAAGACGAAACCAGCGAGCGGTCCCTGAATTGCGCCAACGGTCTTGGCCTGCAATTCCAGCTTGCTCGGCAGTTTGCCGATGGCTTCGATCTGCGCAGTGTCGCACACCATCGAAGCAATAACGCCAGCCTGGAGATTGAACGCTTCGAAGGTCTTGGCATTCTCAGCCAGAACTTTCGCTGCATCAGTGGGTTCGCCATAGCCGAAAGCAACAGCGGAGGGACCCGAAAGGTCGCTCAAAACAGCGGCGTATTCAGTCCCTTCCGAAGCGCGGCGCAACAAGGTGTTCTTCACGATGCGCAACTCGACTTCTTTTTCGCGCAGGCTGCCACGCAGCTTCACCAGGTCGCCGGCTTTGAGGCCACGGTATTCGGTCACTACGACCGCCGAAGCCGTTTCCAGTTTCGATTTGACTGCAGCAACTTCGGCTGCCTTGTCTTTATAATGCTTTGCTACCATGTTCTTATGTTCCTCGCGCCTTATGCGCCCTTGATCGAAGCCGGATCAACGGCTACGCCCGGTCCCATTGTTGCCGAGATGGTGATGCTCTTGAGATAGGTGCCCTTGGCAGCCGACGGCTTGGCGCGACGGATAGCATCGACCAACGCTTCGGCGTTCTCCTGCAAGCTGGCAGCTTCGAAGCTGGCCTTGCCTACCAAAGAATGCACAACCGGAGCTTTGGGTTCATTGCGATATTCGATCTGGCCTTTCTTGCGGTCGGCAACGATCTGGCCCAGATCCGGGCCAACGGTGCCCGACTTGGCGTTGGGCATGCGTGGGCCAAGCTTCTTACCCAGGCGAGCGATCAAACGCATCATGTCCGGAGTGGCGACCAGAACGTCGAATTCCACTTCGTCTTTTTCAATCTGCGCGATCAGGTCTTCAGAGCCAACCAGGTCGGCACCGGCAGCTTCTGCAGCGGCGGCGGCTTCACCCTGACCGACAGCGACAACGCGGGGGGTCTTACCGGTTCCGTGCGGCAAGGTGATGGTACCACGAACCTGCTGGTCGCCCTTCTTCGGGTCGATGCCCAGAACGATGGTGACGTCGATGGTTTCATCAAACTTGGCGGTGGCGGTTTCTTTTGCCAACGCAACGGCTTCTTCGAGCGTATAGAGGCGCTCGGAATCGACTTTTTCGGCTAAAGCGCGGAAGCGCTTGCCATTTTTCGGCTTTGCCATGTTATCTCCTTGTCATGCAAACGGCGCGAGCGATAAATTATCGCTCCCGCCTCTGACGGAATTTATGAAAAGGAACGCTGAATAAGGTATTCAGCGCTCTTGATTCAAAACTTATTTAATTTCGATGCCCATCGAACGAGCGGTGCCGGCCAGAATGCGGGTTGCGGCATCGATATCGTTGGCATTGAGGTCGGGCATCTTCAGTTCAGCCAATTCGCGCAACTTCTCGGGGCTGATGGTGCCGTTCTTTTCCTTGAGCGGGTTGCCGCTGCCCTTGGAAATACCGGCAGCTTTTTTCAGCAAGTCGGCAGCAGGCGGGGTTTTGGTGATGAAGGTGAAGGAACGATCCTGGTAGACGGTGATTTCGACCGGGATGACCTGGCCAGCCTGAGCTGCGGTCTTTTCATTATATGCCTTCACGAACTGCATGATGTTGACACCATGCTGACCCAAAGCCGGACCGACCGGAGGAGCCGGGGTCGCGCCACCGGCGGGCAACTGCAATTTGATGAAACCTGTAACTTTCTTCGCCATTATTTTCCTTGAGACTGGGGGCTGGAGATTTTTTCAAGGCCTGAAACCAGCCTCACCTGCAATCCCCGGCCTCTGCTTTGTTTAACTTATTCTTTCAACGTGCGAAAAGTCCAAATCGACACGAGTTTCGCGTCCGAAAATTGGAATCATCACCGTCAATTTTTCGCTCTTAACGTGAATGTCTTCGATGGTGCCTTCGCTACCGGCAAACGGCCCGGCAATGACGTTGACACGCTCGCCCTTATGGTAGAGAGCAGTGCGGTGACGCTGCGGCACACCCTGTTCACCCAGCAAGGCATGAACTTCTTCGGGTTGCAGAGGTGCAGGACGGGAAGCCGTTCCTGTTACCTGTCCAACGAAACCAGTCACGCCCACCGTCTGGCGAATGAACATCCAGGTATCGTCGCTCATGTCCATCTCAACCAACACGTAACCGGGGAAGATTTTCTTCTTAACAGTCACCTTGCGTCCGGCACGAGTTTTATGTTCTTCCTCGGTCGGCACCAGGACACTCGAGATATACGCATCCAAACCAACCGCCGCAGCGCGACGCTCGATATTGGCTTTAACCTTTTCTTCCTGGCCGGCGTAGGTATGCACGGCGTACCACTGTTTCGACATGGTGAGAGTTTCGCGTTTTTTAACCGCTTATTATTTACTTAATTATTTACCGTAGAAGCCCAGCAGCATGAATAACCGCTCGACTACAAAATCTAAAGCAAAAATATACATGCTGAAGAAAATCAGCAACCCAATCGTAACAACGGTTCCTGCGCGAACTTTATCTTTCGATGGCCACTCGACGCGCTTGAGTTCTGTGATCGTGTCCTGAACGAACGAACGGGAATCTCCCGATGCCGCCGTTGCAGACGAACCTCCCGGAATAGCGGCTCGCCCCGGAGTACGGGGACGGCGCACCGCCGGTGCCTGCGTTTTCACAACCGAACGCGTACGATCGGGAGGAGTTACCGGCGTGCTTCCAGTGCCTGCACCAGAGGGCACGTCACCGGAAGGGTCGGAATCTTTGCGTGTGCGAATAACTGCCATGTTCGTATAAGGTGATAGATAACTAATTCAGCCGATGAAATAAATCTTCATCGCCTTAATTTCAAATATCCATCAAAAAACTACTCCAGGCGAGACAGGACTCGAACCTGCAACCCCCGGTTTTGGAGACCGGTGCACTACCAATTGTGCTACTCGCCTATAGATAATTCCGCATTGGCGACCCACACAACATCCAGGCCGCAATACGGAACTAACATTATCGCGTTTCCGCGTGTTCGGTATGCTTGCGGCAACGCGGACAGAACTTGTTTAAACGCAACCGTTCCTTCACGTTCTTCTTGTTTTTGCTGGTCTGATAATTGCGTTCTTTGCAATCATCACACGCTAACGTCAAAATGGTTTGATTCTTTGAAGCCATCTTAAAAACCCCTAATACTATCCGACCAAAGCCCAACTTTTTTACAAGCCGCTGACGAGGATTGAACTCGTGACCTCATCCTTACCAAGGAGGCGCTCTACCACTGAGCTACAGCGGCGAAGATAATGCTTTCATTCAAGTATAGAAAGTCTGCATTGTCTTTCTACTGCACGGGGACGGATTCGAACCGCCGTACCCTTTCGAGATCAGATTTACAGTCTGACGCCTTTAACCACTCGGCCACCCGTGCGTTTTTCAATATTCAATTATGCATCTTTGCAATATAAAATACCACAATTCAGCGTGTGGCACTTTCACTACAAAAGAGCCGGCGACAGGAGTCGAACCCGCGACATCCTCATTACAAGTGAGGTGCTCTACCAACTGAGCTACGCCGGCCTATGGGACAATCATACGACTCGTTCATCCCGTTGTTCTGCGCCCGTCGGCGGACACAAAAAAGCGCGCCGACGTTCGGAACTTCCCGCTTGCGCGCAATGGTATTCTACAACTCCATCGCCAGCTTGTCAATCGCTTCCCCATCGTTTTTCCTGATATTTTAAATATTCAGGCGCACATCACTCTGGGCGAAACTTTTTCCGAGTGTTTATGTCAGGAAAGATATAAAACACCGGGAACGCGATTCTACTATAAATCTTCTATTAGCGACAACATTAACGTCGTTATTATTGTCTGGAAATTATGTTTACCGCTCGCAAAATTGCTCCACGCCTCCATTTCTTCCTTCTTTTGGCTCTTTTATGGTCGTTAGTTCCATCCGCCCATGCGCAAAAAGACACCAGCCCGCATTCCGATGCGACCCTGATCGCTCAAGATCAAACTATCCAACCCGGAAAACCGTTTACCGTTGCCCTGCGCATAAAAATGGATCCGAAGTGGCACTCTTATTGGATTAATCCCGGCGACAGCGGCCTGGCCACCAAAATCACTTGGAAACTTCCTGCCGGTTTCAAGGCCGGAGCGATTGAATGGCCTCATCCCGAAAAAATTTCCACACCGCCCCTCATGACCTACGGTTATGAAAACGAAGTGTGGCTCCTGACAAAAATCACCCCTCCAGCCACTTTGCCGGAGAAACCGGTTGCTTTACAGGCCGAGGCGAAGTGGCTGATCTGCCGCGAAGAGTGCTTACCGGCCAGCGCCAACGTTGCGCTCACCCTACCCGTCAAAAATGCACCTGCCGCAGCCAATGCTACGCATACTGCTACTTTTGCCAAAGTGCGAGCCGCGCTTCCGGTAGCCAATCCCAATTGGAAAATTCGTGCGGAAAAGAGCGCTGATAATAAAAAATTCACCCTACGCCTGACCCCGCCAACCGGCACGAGCATCGCCGACTGGGCGCAACCCAGCCTCTACTTCTTTGCTGACACCGCAGCAACGATTGAACATGCGGTGCCTCAGAAAGTCACCCGCCAGGGCAACGATATTCTTATTGCCTTGACGCCTTCCGAATATGCCGAAGGCGTTCCCAAGCGTTTGAGCGGCATTTTGCTCGCCCCACCCGGCCGTGGCTGGACAGCGAGTGGACAGCGTGCGTTGGCGGTTAACGTGCCGCTCGAAGCTGCAGGAAAGGCTCTTGCCGGGGCTGTGGAGGTCCCGGTAAATAACATCGCAGGCACGACAACCGACAGCAAGGCGCCAACACTGGCTTTCGCCTTGCTGTTGGCTTTTGGGGGCGGTCTATTACTCAACCTGATGCCCTGTGTGTTTCCGGTCTTATCGCTCAAGGTATTGGGCTTCGTCCAACAAGCCGGAGAAGAAAAATCGCGTATTAAGAAGCACGGCTTTGCTTTCGGTGCCGGTGTTCTCCTCTCTTTTTGGGCCTTAGCAGGAGCCTTATTAGTGCTACGCGCCAGTGGCGGTAGCGCTGGCTGGGGTTATCAACTGCAGTCGCCTTTGTTCGTTGCCGGACTCATTATTCTTCTGTTCGCTGTTGGTTTGAACCTGCTGGGCGTGTTTGAAGTTGGGCTTTCCCTGACACGAGTTTCGGCCCCCAAGGCAGCATCCCACGGGGGATACGGCGGTTCGTTTTGGAGCGGCGTGCTGGCTACTATCGTCGCTACTCCCTGCACCGCTCCCTTTATGGGTTCGGCATTAGCCTTTGCTTTAACCCAGCCTGCCATCATAGCTTTGGCGGTATTCACCTTTCTAGGCCTGGGGATGGCCACGCCCTACGTCGTACTTTCGCTCAACCCGGCCTGGATTAAGAAGCTACCTCGCCCCGGTGCCTGGATGGAGACCTTCAAGCAGTTAATGGCATTCCCTATTTTCGCGACTGTGCTCTGGCTGCTGGCTGTTTTCGGCTTGCAGACCGGCGTCGAAGGCATGGTCTATCTGCTGGGAGCCATTCTTTTCCTGGGTTTGGGCATTTGGATTATCCAACGCTGGCCGTTAAATTCCTTGAAGAGTATGCCCCGCGCTTTGACCGCAGTTAGTGTCCTGGGGAGCGTGGCGCTAGCCGCCTACACCACCTGGAATGCTGCCAACGCCCTGCCGCCCGAAGCCACTAAAATCCTCACGAAAACCAATGTCGCACAGGTTTCGTGGGAGCCTTATTCCGACGAAAAAGTGCAGCAAGCTCTGGCACAGGGCCGCCCAGTTTTCATCGACTTTACAGCCGCCTGGTGCATCACTTGCCAGGTGAACAAACGCACTACGCTCTCTCGCCCGCAAGTGGTGCATGAATTTGAAAAACGTAATGTCCAGTTGCTCCGTGCCGACTGGACACGTCAGGATGCCGAGATTACCAAAGCACTGGAACGCTATGGGCGCAGTGGAGTACCGACCTATGTTCTCCTCCCCGGCAAGGAGGTGACGCCGCAAGTGCTTCCGGAAGTTTTGTCGCAACCCGTGGTTTTGGATGCGCTCAAAAATATCGGACCGCGCCTTGCATCCGATACTCCCGCTTCCTGAGCACATCGACCAAGCCTGAACGTTTTACGCTGCAAGCCGTATCCGACAAGTTAAACCATCTCTTTTACACACGCGAGGCAATTTAATGACACGTAATCGTAAATCACTTCTGCTGGGAATTTTGGGTGGCATCGTTGCCGCCACCGCTATTATTGCAACCTTGAACAGCAGCATTCCTTCGGCCCAGGCCGCTGCCAAGCCAGGTGAAGCGGCACCAGCTTTTTCCGTTGCCGATACTACCGGTAAAGTCCGCAATTTGGACGAATTCAAAGGCAAATATGTCGTCCTGGAATGGATTAACCACGACTGTCCGTTCGTCAAAAAGCATTACAACAGCGGTAATATGCAAAAGCTGCAAGCCGACCTAACAGCCGACGGCGCAATCTGGCTTTCGGTCAATTCTTCCAATGTTGGTCAGCAGGGACACACTTCACCGGAACAAGCCGAAAAGCTGCGCGACGAGAAAAAAGCCAAGCCAACCGCCATTCTGCTCGATACCAACGGCGTTATGGGCCAGGCTTACGGTGCGAAAACCACGCCCCACATGTTCATCATCAATCCACAGGGGCAAATTGTATACAACGGCGCGATTGACGATAAGAAATCTACCGACGCCGCTGACATTCCCAACTCGAAAAACTACGTCCGCGCCGCCTACGAACAGGTTAAGAAGGGCGAAGCCGTCACTACTTCAACTTCACAGCCTTACGGTTGCTCCGTAAAGTATTAAAACTCAACGCCACACAGTAAATTAAAAGGATCGCTACAACAATGAACACAAGACACAAATTGACACGCCGTGGTTTTTTCTCCGTCGTCGCTGCCTGCTTGAGCGCTGTCGCCGCCTTGAACCTGGCGGTCCCTTCGGCCCAGGCAGCAGCAATCACCGGCCGCCCTGCTCCGGCGTTTTCGGAAAAAGACAGCAACGGCCAAACCCGTTCCCTGGCTCAATTCAAGGGCCGCTACGTCGTTCTGGAATGGCTCAACCACGATTGCCCCTTCGTGAAGAAGCATTACAATAGTGGCAATATGCAGAAACTGCAGCGTGAAACTCGTAAGCAAGGCGTCGTCTGGCTTTCGGTCAATTCCTCGGCAGCCGGCAAACAGGGCCATCACAACGGCGCGCAAACTAATAAGCTCACTCAGCAGAAGAAAGCTTCCCCTTCGGCCGTTCTGCTCGATGGCGACGGTAGCATGGGCCGCGCTTACGGTGCCAAGACCTCGCCGCACATGATTGTCATCAACCCGCAAGGCGTCGTCATCTACAACGGTGCCATCGACGACAAGCCGACCACCGATGTGGCCGATGTGAAAGGTGCCAAAAATTATGTCACTGCCGCCCTGGCCCAGGCCCGCAAAGGCCAGAAGGTAAGCGTGCCCCGCACCCAGCCCTATGGTTGCGCTGTGAAGTATTAATCTAATCAACGTCAGAAAAAATGCCCGGGAAACTTTTTGTTTCCCGGGCATTTTTTGTCTTGAAGCCGGTCAAAATTGGATACAATACCATCATGATGCAGATCACACTGAAATCGCTCGTCAACTTTGAAGTCAATTCCGCGATTCACCACCAGTGGCCAACCGGTTATTCCACCAACCTGCCCTCGCAACACTATCAAATCTGGCTGTTGGAAGATGGTGATGTCAGCGTGCAAAGCGCCGAGCATCAGTGGTCGCTCACAGCCGGACAAGCATTCATGATGCCCGCGCATTACCCGCGCTATATTCATTCGCGCCAGGGTGCGACGCTGCTTTCGGTGGGCTATCGCACGCCCAGCTTCAACCAGGGCGACATCTTCAGCGATCTGCCGCTGCCGCATTTGTGGCATCCTACTGCGGAAGATTACCAGACTATGAAGACCTGGATGAAACAGATCGCCACACTGCACCGCTCACGAGAATTTAACCGGCAACTCACCCGCCAGGGCCTGGGATTAGCAGTATTAGGCGTTGTCTGGCCTTACCTCAATCAACCGACTCACGAGCAAACTGCCGCTGAGATGCTGCCCGCCTGGCTTTCGCGTTCACTCCACCTCATGAAAGAACAACCAGCCATCAGTATTGAAGAACTGGCAATAACCGCCGGTTTTAGCGCGGCGCAATACCGGCGCAATTTCCACCGTTGGATGGGCGATTCACCCCAACGCTATCTCAAAGCCCAGCGCTTAGAAACGGCGCGGCTGTTATTGGAAATTTCCGATCTGCCACTACATGCTATTGCCCAGAAGATAGGATTGAAAAGTGGGAATTATCTCTCGGATGCGTTCAAGAAGCACTACGGCCATTTGCCGTCTTACTATCGCAATGAGCGCCGTTTTCCTAAGAAGACCGGTAAGTAGAATAGTAGATAGTAGACGGAATACAGGATAGGAAACCAGACTACAAGGTTAATGGCTTGCCTTAGTGCAATGATTGCATTCCTGTCTGCCTACTACTTACCTAATCTCCTGTAGGCAATAGTGCACGGCCCAATCGACAGTGGCACTCACCGGCGTGGGTGTTTTGAAGTTCAACGTAAATCCAGCCGCTGTTTTCTCACTGACCCAGAATCCACCAGAGTCGAAGCCCGGCACTGCTGTGACTTGATAGTTTTTATTAGCCAGCGGACGCGCAAAGTGGATGGCGACTTGAGTTTGCCCTGCCGATACGGTTTGGGTAGCTGCAAGTTTTTCTTCTACCCCATGCAACACTGCATTGCTGGTGCCCGCTAATTGCACGAAACCGGGTTTTTCTACCGGAGCGACTTGCACCACGTCGTACATGCCAAAGCGACCGGGAAAGAGCTCCTGCTTGCCGGTGCGCTTAACAGAGCCATTTTCGGCCAGAGCGAAGCCGGGAGGGACCAGGCCAGGATAGAACGGGAACTTACCTTTTTCAAACCGTGTGCCTGTAGTGTAAACCTGCGTGTTATTGCCGAGCGCTACCTTGCCCGAAAAAATGCCGCCGTAAAGATAGAACGGCCCCGGCCCGTGATATTCCATAACGTTACCGGTGGTGCCGCCATATGAAGTGACGTTCACATCGGCGAATATATCGGTAAACCGGCTCGAAGATATCGTCGCGGAACGGCGGTAGAAGCCCTGCACGCCTTCGACGCGTGCCGAATACAAGCGGATGTTACCCCAGTTGGTATCAATCGCCCAGGCATTGGCGGCATGCCCGCCGAAGTTCACGTTGTAGACCGTCATTTCCGGCGCACCGCCGGGTGCCCAGTAATACTCCTGTCCCTGATACTGGCGTTTCGAGGCACGATTTTTCAAGGCGTATTCCGGCACGTCTTTCTCGAAAATCTCTGAGCCGGTTTGGACGTCGGTTAAAACACTGGGCGTATCGGGGACTTCATTGGGCGGAATCGGGTCGGCAGTTGAGCGACGAATAAGGCGACTGGTCTGCCCTACCAGTTTGATTCCGGCTTCGCGATAGCCTGAAAAAATCGGGTTGTAGAACGTCATCCCGGCGACATTTGCACCTTCGACCAACAGGCATATACGGGTATAGTTAATGCCCAACGAATAAAAGCCGCTGCCCACTAAATCGGGGGCGAACGGATCGCCTATCCACATCCCAATATCCAGGCGCGCCAGATTGATGTTGAAGAAATTGTTCGATTTCCCACCGTTAACGCCGCGTTCATAGCCCGCACGATAGCGAATGCCAACGGTGCCGGGAACGTTGTCGCCATCAATGGAAAGGCCCGATATGGTGCAATTGTTGGGCGCTTCCATATCGAGAATGGTTTTATTGGGTGCGCCTTTATAGGTAAGGTTTGTCGGACCGCCGCGCAGATTGAGCGTGGCACCGCCACGCGGGAATTGTTGGAGAGTGCCGGTAAATTTGATGGTATCGCTGACGATAAAATTGCCCGGAGGCAATACCACTGTACCACCGCCGGTGGCTCGCGCCTCGTCGATCGCTTTTTGAACGGCAAACGTAATGTCACTGCCACGCTCTGCAGACACGACAAATTCGGCTTGCTGTGTCGCAGCGGCTTTAGCTTCTATGCTGCCAATAGCCAGCCAACATCCGGCGAGTAGAAGGCATAACCATGCCGGGCGATGCCAAAGCTGCTTTTGAAAATTGATTTTCATAGTTTGATTGCCAGGTTTTTCCTATCGTAGAAAATTGATTGGCATTACTCCTCCCCCACAGGGGGAGGTTGGGTGGGGGATTTCAGGCTTTATAGGAAATGAAGAATGATGGATAGAGCCGATAGTTCATCATTAACAATATTCTCCGACTCCCTCCCCCACCCCCTCCCTGAGAAAGGGGAGTAACGCTTGATAAATAACATTCTCACGGCGTAACCGGATCAACCTTCACCTGCTCGATAAACGGTTGTGAACGCAACCATTTGGCGTGACCATCGCCGTAAAGCGAGTTCACGCCGCTAAAGTGCCCGCCTTCGCGCAGAGCGCTGAGCGACGCCGTGGCGTCGTAGCCGCTGCTGCCGTAGTAAGGGCGAAAAACGATTCCCGCGCGGAACTTACCGTCAAAATCGTCATAGAGCAGAGGCGCTTCTGCCGGTTTGCTGATTGCTGCCATAGCAACCGGGCTGGCGTCCGGGCGGGCAAAGAAGGCTCCGGCACACCAATAAGCCATGACGCCATTACTTGCTTCAGCGGTAGTGGCAAAACTATCAAGAGCCACACTGCTGGGGCAACGAAAAATCTGTTTACTTTTCAAATAGGGTTGCACCCGTCCCGGCCAGCGGTCGCCGTTCGCCACCACATTGCTGTTGCCAAAGACTCCACTCACCGAATGCGTAGGGCTGATTCCGGTGCGGGGAATATCAATCGCGTAATGATCGTAGGGGTATTTCTCGTCGTAATCCTGCACATACTGCATGATGCCCAGGCCGATCTGCTTGAGATTGCTAATGCAACTCGCGCGCCGCGCGTTCTCTCTCGCGCGGGCGAAAACAGGAAACAGAATTGCCGCTAATATTGATATTATTGCAATGACAACCAATAACTCGATCAGTGTAAACGCTCGTTGTGACGTTTTGTCCATACGATCCTCCCAATCTCAAGTCTGTCAAATGCCCTGCTTTCCTTTCGTGTTGAACTCAAACGAAGGATTCACTTCACATTATAGATTATTGAGATAAGGAATTTAGCGGTTTTTCATACGCAAATCGCTCATATATTACAGTTTTCCCACACAAACGACTTCAGCCGCTGCTTGCGCAGCGGCTTTTGCCGTTAACTACCAAACATAAACCACCAGGCGGTGCCGGGCGACTCTTTGCTTTCAGATTGGGGAGTAGAAGCGGGCGGAGGGGCTACGCCTGCAGAGTCGCAACGCAGCGAAGCCAAAACTGCATCACGGGTTTCGCGCGATTTCTTATCGCGCGGATTCCAATTTACCTGACACAGTAGCGAATAGGTGCCGTGGCGCAGCACCAGGCCATCGCTCATGCCGCTGTTGTTCGGGCCAGAACTCCACCCTGCCACGCCCTGTGCCTCACCAATGGAAGTACGCGCCCAGCTAAAGGCATAGTTTCTTTCCATGCGCTGTTTTAGCCGGAAAAGAGCGCCATAGTCAGTTGCGATTGGATTATCTTCTTTTTCACCGGTAGTGAGGCCATCGAAACTCAGCGTAATCTCATCGGGAAAGTTTTCCTTTTTCACTTCAACGCTGATTTCCACGCCATCGCGTTTCACTTCATACACCGTTTTATCGTCTTTTTGCGTTGCCTTGGTGCCTTCGGGCAAAAGCAATTGATACTTGCCGCCAACACTGTGTTGCTTCCATCCGGCTGGCGTTGGGGTTTCGAATTTCCACGAACTGGCTACGCGCGGCATTTTGTCGTTGGTGGCGCTCTCCGTCATGAACATGGGGAAATATAGCTTTCCCGCTGTCATGAGGATAAAGGAATCGCCGTAGAAGGTATTCTTCTTGTTAAAGAGCGCTTCAAAGCGCACACGGCGGGCCGGAAATGCCCCTACGGCTGCCGGTAGAATCGTGGCCTTCGTCAGTTGGCCACCTGCGCCTTTTATGATGTTCCCAGCCATCTGGTCGCGCGCCAGCAAACCCAGGCCTTCGAGTTCGCCAGAAAGAGGGATGATGACATTATCATCCTGATTCATAACGAAAGCGAAGTTGCGGCCATCGGTGCTGACAAACGAATTCAACACCCCATCATTTTGCGGTGCCTTGAAAGTCGCCTCGTTATCGTACGAGACAGCTTCGCCTTTCAACTCCACACTGCGGTAGTTATCGCCCGGCACGCCATACCCCAACCGCAAAGTCGCCAGAATACGATGCGCCCAGGCCAAATGATCGGGGTTCTGCGGTTTCAAATTGATCGTCGTGAATATCCCGCCATAACCGGTAACGGTGGCAATTTTATAGACGCGGTGCGGTTCTTCGCCCCGCTTGAAATCGATTTGCACCGCTACGCCGCGCTCTTTGGCGAGATAGCCGAACTCGCGGGCAAAGCGCTGCACCTTCACCTCTTTAATATCGGCGCGCTTGCTCATGGCCTCGACCTGGTTAGTGACGGTCTTGTCGAAATCGGTATAAGCCCCACCCTTGAGGGTGGTGACGGAAAAATCGCCCCAACGCACACGATAGCTTTCGGTGTTCTTGGAATCGGTATATTCTTCCGACATTTCATAGGGCAGTTCGGCCTGCCAGGAATAACCCACCACGCGGTCTTTCCACTCCGGCTTTTCAGCCCGCTCGAACCATAACGAGCGTACGATATCGGCGCTGACAGTTTGGGCATCGGCCGCTTTACCCGGTATCACGACGACCGCCCACACATAGGCTGCCTGCTTCACCACGGTGGCAGTTGTGCCGTTGTGGGCCAACTGAACCGTCTCGTAAGAATCGAGTTTAAATTTGCGCCCGGCATTGGCGGTGCCACCGATGTGGGTAAACGCCTTGTTGCGTAAGTCGTCGAAACGAGCAGCCGGGGCGCGCACAAGCTCGACCCGCACGGAAGGGTTCTCAGCCGACCAGCTTGACGGAAGGAATGCAACTGTCTGCTCGATAGTCCAGGGCACCCCACCCGACTTTAAATTTTCAGGCGCAGTGAGGAAAAGGCCGTTGGAAAAACCAACACGCCAGCCGGTAAGGCCGATCGGTTTTTCGGGCTGGGAAGCGTCTGGCGCGGCAACGCCAGCAGTAACCATCAACAGCAGACACAAAAACGCCAACAGCCTGGAGCAGTGAGTTTTCATAAATGTGCGTGACCTAATTTTTAGTTTTTTACAGTGCAATACGAGCGAAATGGGTGTCACTGATTTGGGCAAGTGGCAACTGGCGTTCCTGCGCACTCGGTTCCCAGGTAACGGTGGAAAGTGGTGTTTTGGCCGGGCTATCAAGCGTGGGAATCGACTTCAAAAGCTCACGGGTGTAAGGGTGGCGGGGATTGGCAAAAATCTCCTGCACCGTTGCTGTCTCCACGATTTTACCGCCGTGCATCACCGCAACTCGATCGCACATTTCGGCCACCAGGCCCATATTGTGGGTGATGAGCAAAATCGCCATCTCGCGTTCCCTGCGGAGTTTTTTCAGAAGATCGAGAACGGTGGCCTGCACCGTCACATCCAGTGCCGTGGTCGGCTCATCGGCAATCAGCAAATCGGGGTTGCAACTGAGCGCAATGGCGATCATGACGCGCTGGCGCATACCGCCCGACATCTGGTGCGGAAACGAATCGACCCGCTGTTCCGGTTCGGGAATACCCACGTCACGCAGGGCCTCAATCGCTTTGGTGCGCGCCGCTTGACCTTTCAAGCCTTGATGAAGCGTAATAGCTTCCATGATCTGGTTGCCAACGGTATAGAGCGGGTCCAGGCTCGTCATCGGCTCCTGGAAGATCATCGCGATATCGTCGCCGCGTAATTCGCGCATCTGGCGCTCGGAGTATTTGAGCAGATCCTTGCCACGCCACAAAATCTCGCCGCCTGTGATTTTACCGGGTTTGGAAACCAGACGAAGCATAGACAAACTCGTCACCGATTTGCCGCAACCGCTTTCACCGACAAGGCCCAAAATCTCAGAAGGGGCGATGGAAAAAGATACGCCATCGACAGCCGTTACTACGCCATCGTCGGTGAAAAACTGGGTCTGGAGATTTTTTACTTCTAATAAGGCGCTGGGTAGCTGGGCGCTGGGCGCTGGGGAAGGGGTGACGGTGTTCATAGATTTTAATTCAGACTACGCGCTTTTATCAGTGAGCCAAGCATCCTGCCAATTAACTTGACTTCTATTTCAAATAGGTTTGATTTGCGGTTTACCTACTATTTTGATTGCAGCACCATATTAACCTAATTTGCGACTTTTCGGATCAAGTGCATCTCGCAGCCCATCGCCCAAAAGATTAAAGGCCAAAGTGGTTAAGAAAATACCGGCCGCTGGTGCCAAAATCCACGGGCGCGTGGTCAGGGTGGTGAGGTTCTGCGCCGCCGCCAGCATATTGCCCCAGCTGGCCATTGGGTCACGAATGCCCAGCCCCAGGAACGAAAGCCCCGATTCAGCCAAGATATAACCGGGGACACTCATGGTGGCGGCGATGATCGCATAGGTAAAGGTCGAAGGCAGAATGTGACGGGTAATCAACTTCATATCCGACAGCCCCAACGATTTGCCAGCTTCCACATACTCACGTTCACGCACCGAAAGCACCATGCCGCGAATAATGCGTGCCATGCCCGCCCAGCCCACAAAGCTGAGAATGACGATAATCAAGACATATACCACCACCGGGTTTAAGCTCGGCGGCAAGGCAGCGGCCAGTGCCAGCAACAGGTAGAAATCGGGGACGCTCATTATGACTTCACAAAGGCGCATGATGATTTCATCAATGCGCCCGCCATAGAAACCGGCGATGCCACCGATCAGCATACCCAGCACGAAAGTAATGACGATACCGACCAAGCCGACAGACAGCGAAATCATGCCGCCATAAACCAGGCGAGAGAGGTAGTCGCGTCCAAGTTGGTCAGTTCCCAGCAGGAAGATGGGGCCGTCTTCAGCACCAACAAAATGCAAATCCATCGGGATGAAGCCCCACAGCTTGTAAGGGGTGCCGTGGATGAAAAAACGCACCTGCAATTTCTTGGTAGCATCCGGCAGCCACTCGCCTTGCTGATAGACCGTGGCATAGCAAAAAGGCAGTGAATATTTTCCGGTTTGGACATCGCGAATCCGAATTTTCATCGGCGGGTGAAAGCTGGCGTTGATGCCCTGCGGATTCTGGTCTTGATAATCGAATGGCGCGAAAAACTGCCCGAAAAGAGCAATGAAATAAAGCGCTCCGAGTAGATACAGGCTACCCACTGCCAGTTTGTTTTTCTTGAGTTCACGCCACGCCAACTGGGTCGGCGTTTTTGAATCCGGCAGGTTGCGCGCCGCGCGCCCGGTCAGCGCTTGCCCACTGGCGCGGCGCGAGGCGATTTCTTCTTGGTGGTCGATTGGTTGCTTGGCCATGCGAATAAAATTCTTATTTTGAGAGGCGAATACGGGGATCGGTGAGCGCCAACAGAATATCGGCAATCAGGTTACCAATCACCAAGAGGACCGTTCCCATCACGAAGGCTCCCATCGCCACGTAGATGTCGCGCGATTGGACCGACTCCAGCAGCAAGCGCCCCAAGCCCGGCCAAGCGATCACATTCTCAACCAGGGCAGCACCCGCCAATAAACCAGCCAATTCAAAACCAAACAGAGTGATAAGGGGGTTAATGGAGTTCCGAAACGCATGTTTCCATAGCACTACCCGCTCGGATAAACCTCTTGCTCTCGCCGCCAGAATATACTGCTCGGAAAGCACTTCCAGCACATTACCGCGCATTTGGCGGAGCAAACCTCCCACACCCCGTACTCCTAGCACGAAGAGCGGAATCGCCATGTGCCAGGCGGTGTCTTTGATTTTCTCGAATTGGGACATCGATTCGTAGTTCACGCTCGTTGCACCGCCCAACGGCAACCAACCGGTGCGCTGGGCAACAATCAAAAGTAGCAGCGCGACGAAAAAACCAGGCAAAGCCGATTGTGCATAGGAAATAAGCAACACCAAACGATCAGATATTTTATTGCGATGGGTTGCACAATAGATACCTAGCGGCAGAGCAATAGCCCATGCGATCACCATTGACCAGAACGCCAGGATGAAGGTGTAATAAAGGCGCTGGCCGATGAGGGTAAAAACTTCGATTTTATAGGTAAACGAATACCCGAAATTTCCCTGCACTGCGTTGAGCAGCCACTTGCCGTACTGCACGTACCAGGGTTGATCGAGGCCGAACTGATGAGTCAACCGTTCGATTGTTTCCGGCTGAATCGTCGGTTGGCCTCGCAAGGTATCAAGATAATTACCCGGCGCTAACTGCATGATACCGAACGACAATAGGGTGACAGCCAGCAGAAGCGGTATGATTTGTAAAACGCGTCGAGCGATGTACTTTGTCATAATTTGGGGCGATTAATACATCGATAATAACCGAAAACTCTCTGCAATAATCAAATCACGCTCACGGCTTATCTCGTGTTGCACTCAGATCGTAAATCTCTTCGATATTCCACACTACACCGCTCAAAGCACTTGGCTTGATGTTGCCGTATTTATTACGCAAAGCAACTAGGGCATCGGGCACAACCGTGTAGATCATCGGCTGTTCTTCCCCAACGATCTTCTGCCACTGTACATAAATCTGCTTGCGTTTGGCTTCGTCCATCTCTTGAGCGCCTTGTCGGAAGAGTTCATCGATTTTTGCTTCCCAGTCGCGGCTTGGCTTGTCCTGATAAGGATCCCACTGGTGCATATTTCCGGCGCTCATCCAGACATTTTTGCCATTATGAGGCTCAATGCCACCGGTGAAGCCCAAAAGCATGGCTTGCCAATCATAAGGGGGATAGGGTTTCCCTTTTTCAGGTTTGTTATCAACACGCGAAATCAAAGTATTAAACGAAATGGGCGTAGCTGTTGCGCCAATACCGACCTTTTTGAGATCTTCAGCGATAATAGTAGCCGAATTCTTACGCAAATCGTTTTCAACATTGGTAATCATGTTGAAGCGCAGAGGCTTACCGTTTGCCATCTCCAGCACACCGTCGTTATCGGTATCTTTCAGGCCAATTTCCGTCAGTTTCTGGCGGGCAGCATCCAGGTTGAATTCAAATTTGGGAATATCGTCGGTAAAGAATAATTTATTGGCCGGAGTCTCCGGTCCATAAGCAGGGCGTGCCAATCCATCATAGACATTGCGAACGATTTTCTCACGATCGATGGCATGCGAAACAGCCTGACGAAAACGCTTGTCGTTAAAGAGCTTGAAGAGTTCTGGATCGGCCTTGGCCGGCTTCGACTTCAAGTTCATGTTGAACGCAACGAAAGTAGTGCTCGTAGTCGGACCCAGGTTCAGAACCTTGTAGTTCCCCTGCTCTTCCATGCCTTTGATACGCTTGTAGTCGTCTTGTTTGACGGATAAATAATCCGTTTCCTTAGCTTCAAACTTCAAAGTTGTGGTGTTCAGGTCGGGAACAATCAAAGTTACTCTTTGATCGAGATATGGCAAAGGGCGACCGCTCTTATCTTTCTTCCAATAATTGGGGTTACGACCATAAACTACGCGTTGACCTAATTTGTATTCGGTGATGATCCAGGGGCCAGACGAAACCAGTTCTTTAACATCGACATTCACGCCCCAGGCAGGGTTAAAGCCGGTGACGTTGGGTTGCCCTTGCTTCCAAAATTTTTCCAATTTATGCCGCGGTGCGATGGGAAAACTCAAGATATAACGAGCCGGGGCATAAGGAACAGGGAAAATAAATTCAACCTTATCATTGCCGACTTTGCGATATTTGAGAGGCGCGCGCTTGAATTTTTCTTTACCATCAGCGTCTTTGCCATCTGGTGCATCCAGCATCATGCCTTCACGCATGTTGGTTTGCACTTTCTCATCGTAGATAACATCCAGCGTGAAAATTACATCATCAACAGTTAATGGCCTACCATCGCTCCATTTTAAATTCGGCTTCAGGGTAAACGTCCATGTCAAGCCATCATCCGAAATTTCAGGTAATTCGGCCAAATCGTCTTCCCATTCTAGAGTAAACGCGTTTTGTGTGATGAGTGAGGAATAGAGTGGCGATGTGGTTGCCGTAGAAGTTGCATCCCCAGAAACCCAGGGATTGAACGTTTTGGGATCGCTAAGCATAGCGTCGGTGATTTTTCCACCATACTTACCCAATTCCGATTCAGGCTCAACAACCTTGCCACTCTGGGCATCGGCCACGCCTTCATCGGCCTGTGAGCCCGAAACGGCAGTGTTGGAATTAGCGAACTTTTCCT
>DAITOV010000022.1:0-27621 GCA_036833945.1 Abditibacteriia bacterium | reverse complement strand
GGCGTCATGCCGCAGACGCGTGAAGCCATCGACCACGCCCGCGCCGCCAAGGTGCCGGTTATCGTGGCGATCAACAAAATGGACCGCCCGGCAGCCGATCCCAATCATGTGAAGGCGCAGTTGGCCGAAGCCGGGTTGATTCCCGAAGATTACGGTGGAGACACGGTGATGATTCCGGTCTCGGCCAAAACCGGGCTGGGCGTGCAAGACTTGCTCGACATGGTTTTAATCATGGCCGAAATGCAAGAACTCAAGGCCAACCCCGATGGTTTTGCCACCGGCACCATCATCGAAGCCCAGCAGGACCCGCAACGTGGCCCGGTTGCTACCGTATTGGTGCATCGCGGCACGCTTCGTGTGGGCGATCACATCGTGGTAGGCGAAGTCTTCGGACGGGTGCGCGCCATGTTCGACCATAAGGGCGATGCGGTTCAGGAAGCCGGACCCAAAACGCCGGTTTCGCTCATTGGTTTGGGCGCGGTGCCACATGCTTCCGATACCTTGGTGGCAGTAGCCAGCGCTAAGGCTGCGCGCGAGAAGGCCGAAGAGTTCACCGCCGAGAAGCAGCGTTCGTTGGTCGACCAGAGCCGTGTCACCTTGCAAGACGTCTTTGCCAAGATTCAGCAGGGCGTCATCAAGGAACTCAACGTCATCGTCAAAGCCGATGGCCAGGGTTCGGTCGAAGCCATGTGCCAGAGCCTGGAGAAAATGGCGCACGAAGAAGTACGCGTCAAAATCGTGTCGCGCGGCGTGGGTGCCGTCAACGAGAACGACGTCAACCTGGCCAGTGCGTCCGATGGCGTCATCATCGCCTTTGCCGTTGGGGCCGATGGCGGTGCCGTGAGTTTGGCCGACCGTGAAAAGGTCGAAATTCGCACCTACGACGTTATCTACGATGCCCTTAACGACGTGAAGGCGGCATTGGAAGGCTTGCTGACTCCGATGTTTGAAGAGAAGTTTGCCGGTGAAGCCGAAGTGGTGGCGTTGTTCGAGAGCTCCAGGGCCGGAAAAATCGCCGGTTGCCGTATTCGTAACGGCAAACTGGTGGCCGGTGGCGCTCTGCGCGTCTTCCGTCGTGACAAGCAAATCTACGACGGCAAACTCGAATCGCTGCGCCACAACAAGGATATCGTCAAAGAGCTGAGCGCCCCCTCCGAATGCGGCGTTTCCACTCACGGCTTCAACGACTTCCAGGAAGGCGACATCCTGCGTTGCTTTGTGCAGGAACAAGTCAAACGAACGATTAATTAATAGATTGGTCTTGGATCTTTGGTCTTTGATCTTGGTTTGTGGATGAGGCGCTGATTGTGCTTTGTCCTTGCAACTAGTTTCAAAGACCAAAGACCAGAGACCAAAGACCAAATAAAATGTCAACTACCTTTCGTCCCGAGCGGGCTTCGGAAGCGATTCATGAAGCGGTTGCGCAGATTTTGCGTGGTGAAGTTTCCGATCCGCGTTTGCAGCATGTTACAATAACGCGGTGCGAAATTACCGACGATTTGAGCTTTGCGCGCATTCACTATGTGGTGCGTGATGATAGCGAGCGCGAAGGTGCCATTCAGGCGTTTGAAAAGGCGACGCCTTTCATTCGCCGTCGTGTTGGTGAAGAAGTGCAGTTGCGCGTCGTGCCGGAACTGTCGTTTCGCTACGATAAAGGCATCGACAACGCCGCGCGCGTCGAGGAATTGCTGTCGGGTTTGCCGGAATTGAAAAAAGACGAATAAAGCTGCCGGGCAGTGGAAAGGTTTGAATTTTCCCCGGCTCTTTCATTCCACCTAATATGCCGCCATTCAAAGAGATCCTCGCTGCTATCAGCGCCCACCAAAGCTTCATGATCGTCGGGCATGTCGGTCCGGATGGCGATGCCATCGGTTCGGGCCTGGCGCTTCGCCTGGCGCTCGAAAGTCTGGGCAAGCGGGCGGTTGTGATCTCTTCCGATGGCGTGCCGCTGGGTTGCCGGTTCCTGCCGCTGCAAGAAACCGTGGTGCGTGAGCTTCCGAAAGGGTTCAAGCCGCAGTGTGTGTTTGTCATCGATTGTGACGGCACCCCCGAGCGCGTGGCCGCCCCCCACCGCATCATCGAAACCGCGCCCTATCGTATCCTCATCGATCACCATCGTTCTTCGCGCCCGGTGTTCGAGGTCAACTGGATCGATATCAACCAGCCTGCGACGGCGTTGATGATCTATCAGTTGATCATGCAGATGCAGGTTACGTTGACTTTTGAAATGGCGCAAAGCCTGCTTTGTGGGCTGTCCACCGATACGGGGCATTTCCGTTTCACCAACACCACGCCCGAAGCTTTGCAGGCAGCGGCGCACATGGTGGAAGCAGGTGCCGACCCCGCCCTGGTCGCCTTCAAACTGTTCGATGAGCGCAGCCTGGAAAGCACCCGTTTGCTGGGCACGGCGCTCTCGAAGATGGATTCCGATTGCAATGGCCAGTTGATGTGGACGGCGTTGGAAATGAAGGATTTCGAGGCCGCCGGTGCTGGTGATGAAGCCAGCGAGAACGTCGTCAATTTCCTGCGCAACGTGCGCGGTGCGCGTATGGCGATTATCATGCGTGAGCGTCGCGATGAAAGCGGCAGCGTGACCCGCATCAGCGTGCGCAGTGAAGAAGAGCTACGCTCCGACTTGTTCTGCAACAAGTTCGGTGGCGGGGGCCATGCAGCTGCAGCTGGTTGCCGCATTCGCCACACGCCGTTTGACGAAAGCGTGCGTATCGTGCTCGACGCTGCGCGCGAATGGCTGGCCGAAGAAGTCGATCCCGCCACGCCTTCCCCCCTGTAAAGCCGCACTCATGCATGGAGTTTTCAATCTTCTCAAGCCGCCCGGCATGACCTCGCACGATGCCGTGTCGGTGGCCCGCCGCGTGCTGGGCACCAAGCGCATCGGCCACACCGGCACGCTCGACCCCGCTGCCGCCGGGGTTTTGCCCTTATGCGTGGGGCAAGCTACGCGGTTGGTG
Source organism: Abditibacteriia bacterium (assembly GCA_036833945.1). Classification (GTDB taxonomy): domain Bacteria; phylum Armatimonadota; class Abditibacteriia; order Abditibacteriales; family Abditibacteriaceae; genus DAITOV01. Next base: position 24,652 of record DAITOV010000022.1, on the reverse strand, counting down.
GAATATCTACAAGACGGCACCAAGGAATACATCGCCGAAGCGACCTTCGGTTTTGAAACCGATACCGGCGATGCGGTGGGGCAAGTGGTGGCACAAGGCGATGCCTCGCAGGTGAATCTCGAAAAGCTGCGCGGAGCGATAGATGGTTTTCGCGGGCGTATTACCCAGACCCCTCCTATTTATTCAGCAGTGAAGAAAGACGGTAAGAAGCTCTACGACCTGGCACGTGCCGGGCAGGGTGAGGATGAAGTCGAGATTCCAACGCGTGAGGTGGATATCTCATTATTCACCGTGCAACGGTTTTTAGCGGATGGGCAAACTGTGCGGGCGATGTTGCATGTGGAATGTAGCAGTGGCACTTATATACGTTCGTTAGTGCGCGATATCGGACGTGCGTTGGGGTGCTATGCCACGATGACATTCTTGGTGCGCACACGCACCGGTGGCTTTACTGCAGAGGAAGCCTATACCCTGGAAGAATTGGAGACTGCAAAAGAAAGTGTGCTCTTACCGATGCCCGAAGTGTTGGGCTGGTGCGCGCCCGATTATATTGTGGACGATGCAGCGATGGCGCTTTTTGTGCAGGGGAAACGAGCACAGCTAGAAGTGTCACGCGCGCACTTGCACGAATATGCCAAGGCTGCCGATTTGCGAAAACTGCGTATAACCCGTGCTGCGCAGTGTGGTGCTACGCTAAAAACACAGCGTGTGGCCGTCATTAATGAAGCGCAAACCGCAGCCGCTCTGGTGGTGCCTTCGCGCGAGGATGAGACACTTTATCAATCCGAAAAAGTCTTTCCCTTGGATATCGCATGACCGGCATGGTAGACAGGAGATAAGCCGCTTCTTGAGGCATCGTTAACATCGCAGATTCGAGGGCAAAAAGTCATTGTCCCTTCATCATGGAAATTTACACCGCACTCCCCACCCAACCGATTTTAGAACGGTGTGCCTTGTCTATCGGCACTTTCGATGGCGTGCATCGGGGACACCAACTGTTGGTTGAAGAGCTTAAGCGCGAAGCTGCCTCGCGCAACCTGCCTTCGGCCGTGCTGACGTTTCAGGAGATGCCCTATTGCTATTTTCGTCCCGACGATTGTCCGCGTCTGCTGACCTTGATGGACGAGAAAATTGTCGCCTTTGCCGAGCTTGGCATCGACCATCTCTTTATCGTGCCCTTCGATGAAACCGTGGCGGTGCAGCCCTACGATTCGTTTGCCACTGAAGTGCTGCATAAAAACATCGGGGCTAAACTCTTGGTGGTAGGGCCGGATTTCGCATTGGGCAAAGGCCGCGAAGGCAATGTCACGGCGCTGCAGGCGTTGGGCGAGCGTGTCGGTTTTGAAACCCGTGTGCTGGGCGAAAAGATGGAATGGGAGGGCGATGCCATTTCCTCCACCCGGGTGCGTGGTGCAGTGGAAAGCAATGCGGTTGATAGCGCGACGCAGATGCTGGGCCGCAATTTCCACCTGGCCGGTCAAGTGGTTCCCGGCAAGCAACTGGGCCGCACCATTGGCGTGCCGACGATCAATTTTAAAGTGCATCCGCGCAAAGTGCTGCCTGCCAATGGCATTTATGCGGCGTGGGTGAGTTTCGATGGCGAAGATACGCGCCATAAAGCGGCGCTTTCCATCGGCACCAACCCCACGGTGACGGATGAGGCTTCCATCAAGCTCGAATTTCACGTCATCGGCGAAAACATCGAAACCCCGCCGCAAGAAGTGCGGGTGGAGCCAGTGCAGTGGCTGCGTAGCGAAGCCAAATTCGATTCGCTCGAAGCACTGGTGGCGCAGATGAAAGACGACATCGCGCGCAGTGCGGCGATTCTTTCGCGGTAATTAAACCTTCACATAAGCCCCGAACAGGGCATATCCAGTTTCCGTGAGCATGGAGCCTGGACTCGATCCTTAATTTGCGAACCCCGAGCGTGAGCGACGGGCACGGGCTTATTGATTACGAAAACCTGATGTCCATGCCCGTCGCTCACGCTCGGGGTTCGCAAATATACATCAGAACGATATCTGCATTGTTTCGTTATGGTATAGAGTCCACCATCCAATTTCGCTTATCATAAAAGAGAACGCATTCTGGAAAAGGAAATTGGCAATGGAGCAGCAAACCGGTCAGCAGCAGTGGACTGAAATTTATAACGAACTCAACCTGCAAGGCTATGCCGTGCTGCCCGGCCTGCTGAGCAGCGTACAGTGCGAGGAACTGACGCAGCTTTTCGGACAGGACGAAACCTTCCGCAAACACGTCGTCATGGCGAAGCACGGCTACGGCAGAGGCGAGTATAAATACTGGGCTTATCCACTTCCCACCATCATTGAGCTACTGCGCACGCAACTCTACGCCCAGTTGGCCCCGCTTGCCAACCTGTGGAACGAAGCACTGGGAAGTGCGGTGCGCTATCCCTCCACTCACGCAGAATTTCTCGGACGTTGCCACCAGGCCGGGCAACAGAAGCCAACACCATTATTGCTGCGTTATGAAACAGGCGATTATAACTGTCTGCATCAAGATCTCTACGGCGAGCACGTCTTTCCTCTCCAGGTGGCGATTCTCCTCAGCGAACCAGAACGAGATTTCAGCGGCGGAGAGTTCGTTCTCACACAAGAGTTCCCCGGTATGCAGCCAAGGCCGGAAGTGGTGCCGCTGCGCCAGGGCGATGCCGTGGTTTTCACCGTGCATCAATGGCCGGTTGAAACCTCCGAAGGCTTTCATGCGGTGAATATTCATCACGGTGTGAGCCGGGTGCGTGGTGGGAGAAGGTATACGGCGGGCATCATTTTTCATGATGCGGCTTGATTGATTATGAAATTTTCGCGTGTGGCGGTTGTAATATTGGTAGTGGTGTGGGGTATTGTGCTGTTGGTGCCGCCGCTGAATTTGCTGTTGCGCGCGCAGGTGCAGGGTAGTGACCTGATTCCTTTTTCGGTGACGCCATTTATGCAGAACGTGCCCGACTTCTGGAGTAGGGCTGCGTTGCGGCATCCAAATGAGAAGAGTGTTCTGGTTCAGGCTGCCCTGGAGCAGGGTGAAGGAATCGTTACTGACGAGACGCAAAGAACGAAAGTGCGTCGTCTCGCTACATTGACACAAAAATATCCAGACGACCCGAAGTTGCTTGTAATGCAGTTGCATACTCTGGCTCATGTGTTCCGGCCGGAGCGTGTCGGCGGTGAACTGGATGATTACAGTGAAAAAGAGACGCGTGGCAAAGGTTATGTCTCACCGGAAAGGACAAAGCAGAAAACTAATTTTACTCCGGGCGATTTCCAGCAGGCACTGGAGATTTGCCGACAGGGGCGCAAGGTCGATCCTGATAATGCCTACTTCGATTGGATGGAATGCTTTTTCCTGATGCAGTTGTGGCGCGATAAAGAAGCACTTGCCGCGTTAGAAGCGGCTGCGAACAAACCTCGTTTCGATGAATATGGTTTAGAAACGGTACGGCAGGGAGTGCATGCACGATCAATCGCATTAGGGCGCCTACAGGTCGTTGAAGAAAAGTATGGCACAGTGGATCGTTTTGATTGGTCGCATTCACGAATTTACCGACCGTTGGCAAGACTATTGGCTTGGGAGGCTATCAAGGCACGGCGACGTGGCGACCACGATCAAGCAATAAAAATCGTAGATAGCGGATCACGAACAATAGCTCTTATTCGTAAATCTGCCAACACCATCCTCCCGAGTATGGTTATAGGAGCTATTTCAGAGATTCTATGGTCTCCGTTCTGGCACGATACAATGCGTTCTGCTTCTTTTAAGAATTTTGATGAGCGGAAACAATTTCAATATAAAGCATTACAAGAGTATGTGGCGGCTCAAGGGCGTCCCGAGTTTGCTGTCGCAGCCCGGCAAAGTCGAAAAATAAGCCGGGAATTTCAGAATGAATATAACGAATATTCACAAAGCATTCTTGAGGCAGATGTTTCCCAAAGTCTGTGGAGTATTTTCTGCTGGCAGACAGGCGTGCTCCTCCTTCTCACACTTCTATCTGGGGTAAGTGCATATGGTTTGACTGTATTAGGTAGCCGAGTACTGTCTACTCGCGACAGATTATCTTTACATTCACAATTGTTCCCAATAAATCGTGAGGTTTGTTTTGGTGTTTTGGGAATGTTGGCCAGCATTCTCTCGATCTATCTGGCGATGATTACATACATGGGATTTTATCTGTGGAAGGCAGGACAGGAGTTGGAAGGTACTTTTTTCGAATTCATGAATTTTATGCAATTTGATATGCCGCTCCTCGCTCTATACACAACCCTGGGTAATATTCCTAAGTCGGATGCGCCGTGGCGATTGATTATCTGTGGTATGCCGCTCCTTTTCGCCATTCTTTATGCCGTGAAAAGCGCAATTCGTTGGCAGCAGCGCCAAAGCAGCGTTCCTTTCAAATCACCCTTAGTCAGCAAACTCACGAATGGAGTGTTGGTGCCAATTTTCCTTCTGGGCTGGGCCAGCCTGGCGATTAACTTTAAGACCGAAGACGAGTTTCCCTGGCGTTTGCTGGTAAGCGCGGGCATTGTTGTCTGTGCCGCCTGCATCTTCTTTGCGCAATATCGCCGTTGGCACAGCCTGCCGCAGCGGCGTGCGGCAATGGGCTACGGCTGGCAACTGTTGCAGCGCAGTTTGTTGGTCTGGCTGGTGGTGGGGAGTGTGCTCTATCTCACGATAGCACTGGTTTCATTACCGATGCGTTTGCAAGCTGAGGTACGTATGGATCGTTTCCTGTCGGTTGGCGAAGTGAAAGAAGGAAAAATCCTTCAGTAATCCTGCCGCATTTAGAAATCCAACTCAATGCTCACCGGGCAGTGATCCGAACCCATCACCTGACAGTGAATATCAGCCGCAATAACCCGGTCGCGTAACGCTTCCGACACCAAAACATAGTCGATGCGCCAGCCGATGTTGTTGGCGCGGGCGCCGCCGAAGTTGCTCCACCAGGTGTAGTGGCCGTTGCCTTCGCGGAACATGCGCAGGGTATCGACAAACCCGGCGTCGATGAACGCCTGAAAACCGCCGCGTTCTTCGGTGGTAAAACCCTTCTTGCCGATGTTGGGCTTGGGGCGTGCCAGGTCGAGTTCGGTGTGGGCGACGTTTAAATCGCCACAGAAAATCACCGGTTTGGTTTGCTCCAACGCTTTGCAATGCTCCAGGAATGCCGGGTCCCAGCCTTTGTGGCGCAATGGGATGCGGCTGAGGTCGTCCTTGGCGTTGGGCGTGTAGACCGTGACGACATAGAAATGCTCATACTCGGCGGTGATGATGCGACCTTCGGTATGCGGGTCGCCATAGGCATCGGCCAGCATGTATTTGGAGAGGAAGGTTTCGGGGAAATTATGGCTGACGCTCTGGGGCTTGGTTTTGCTTAAGATCGCCGTGCCGGAATAGCCTTTTTTGACTGCGCTATTGAGGGAGATATGATACTCCGGCAAATCGAGAACGATTTCCGCAGGCTGGGCTTTGGTTTCCTGTAAACACAAAATGTCGGGTTGCTCGGCGGCCATGAAAGGGTAGAACAACTCTTTACGCAACACGGCGCGGATGCCGTTAACATTCCAGGAATACAGTTTCATAGAGTGTAAGTATACGTAAGCTCACTCTCCATTAAAGCTGTTCGGCAACCAGGCGAAGGCGGGAAGGGTGTTAAGATATAGCGTCTTTTGTCGTTGAAGTTGAGATTAGATTATGAAACCTACGCGCGTTCTGGTTGGGATGCTGATTGTAATATGGGCTGCGGTGCTTGTGGTGCCGTCGCTCAATTATTTGCTGCGTTTGCAATTGAGCAGTCCGGAAGGAGCATTGCTTTCGGTGTGGCCCGATACGGAGTATTCGGCTGAGCCGTGGGAGAAAATCGCGCGCCGGTTTCCCCATAATAAAAGCGTGCTCTATATGGCGGCTATTACACAGCCGATGGATGAGATGCAGTTGGATGTGGCTTTGGATGATTTGCGCTCCGAAGAAAAAAGTGCGAAGCAGCCCGGCTCGCCACCCCCTCCCCCTGGTGTTCCCCAAGACCCTCCGCCATCCGAGAGCGCGCCTGAACTTCCTTCTCCAGTAAAAGCGTTGGAGCAACTGAAAGAGGAGAGATGGCGCGAGAATATGCGTCGGTTAGATCGACTGCGCCAGAAATTTCCTGACGATGCATTTCTGGTGGCGACACAAATTCAGGTGATGCGCAAAAATCTTCGCACCGAACGTCTGGGTGGCGAATTGTCCGATCCTCGTCCTGCCAGAGCGCGCATTGGCCAACCCTCGCCGGAACGGCGCGATGAAAAAACCAACTTTTCCCCGGTCGATTTTAGAAAGGCGTTGGAACTGTGCGCTATCGGGCAACGACTGGCACCGCGAAATGGTTATTTCGATTACATGGAATGCTTTTTCCTAATGCATTCGTGGCGCGATGAGGCGGCTTTCAAGGCGCTCGAAGAGGTAGCGTGCAAAACAGCGTTCGACGACTATACGCAGCGCGAGATGAAGACGCATCTCGAAGCACAATCCGTTGCCTTAGGCCGGTCTTTATCATTCGAGGAGAAAGTAGCAACGGTTGCGTTGACGGAGACGATTGATGGTTATCATCGTGAGCTGTCCCGTATTATTTCCTGGGCGAGTGTCAAAGCCCGCAGGAGTGGCAACCATGCGCAGGCGCTCCGCATTATGATGGCGCACGCCCGGGCCTATAAACGAATGCGCGAAAACTCCGCCTATGCACTTGAGGGCATGGTGGCCGTAGGGATGGAAAGGATAGCCTGGAACAGTGCTGCGAACGCTGAAACACCGCCTGAAGGAACTCAAGAACAACAAGGTGCCTGGCGCCAAAGCAAGTTGAAATCGTATGTCACGTTGCATGGTCGCCCGGAACTGGCCGTTGAAGCGGCGCAAAGTGAAGCGGCCTGTGAAGAATATATGAGCCGAGTGCGGAGTTCTCTCAACGAAGGAAAGACATACGAGATTACATTCGGGACTTTTGCGCTTTGTTCTGGCTCTGGGCGTTGGATGTGGCTTTGCTTATCTCATTAGCTCTGGCTGCTTTAGTGCCTTTGCTCATGTTTGGAATCAGTCGAATGAGCGGGGTGAGGCAATGGTTCCATTGGTCGCAAAGTACCTCCAACGAAACTCCACCACCGCGCGAAGTGTGGCGAGGCATGTTGGCCGTGACTGGTTTACCGGCATTCGTCCTGGCTTTTTGCGGATTAGGGGTGGGGCTATCCATTGCTATTTTATGGGAAGTTGGCCCACAGCTTTTTAGTGAACGGTTGCAAGAGTTGCTTGCCGAGAAGGACTTACCGCTGCTGGATAGCGAAGGAATGTTCTCCATTTCAAGTTGGGGTTTATGGAATTGGGGGTTAGGCCTTCCCTTGTATGATGTACCCTGGAGAAAAGTTTTGCTGTGGACGCCAATGTTGTTTGGAACGCTCTATGCCGCCCGGCGCGCGGTGGAGTGGCAAAGAAAACAGAATGGCGCGGGTAAGCGGAGTTTTGTTTCACGTTCTCTCAGCTTTGTATTGAGCTTTGGATTGGCTCTGTGCTGGTTTTCACTTGTGACGGTTAGCTGGCCGGAAGAACAGGCCTGGTTACAAATGTTTGCGCTGACGGTAGCTGCGTTTTGTGTTGGCTTAATTCTCTATAGCGAATACCTTCTCTGGCGCAGTCTGCCCTGCAAACGGGCAGTGGTGCGCTATGGTTTGCGGGTGTTACAACGCAGCCTCTTCACCTGGCTATTCGTGGGCAGCGTGCTCTATGTTGCGGTGCTTATTGCTAGTGTGCCGTTGCGCCAGCAGGCCGATGCCGGGTTTGAGCAGTTTCTTACCGAGGGCGAAATTCCGGCGATGGTGACTGTTAAGAAGTCATAAGGTTATTATGAAAATTTCCCGCGCGGCGGTTATGGTGTTGATTTTGGTTTGGGCGGTGATTTTGTTGGTGCCGCCGCTCAACTCTTATTTTCGCTTGCAGGTACGCAATGATAATGAGTATGGGGAGCCCTTTACCATTTTCGCGCAGCCGGATTACGGTCCCAATTTTTGGGAAAAGGTCGCACGGCGATTTCCAGATAATAAGGATGTCCTCTATCAGGCGGCGATGGAGTATCCCCGCAGCGAAGATGAGAATAACAGGCCGGTTGAACTGTATCAAATGGCTTCTAATCTCCCGCCTTCCGTTGTCTTTCCTGGTCGCTTTGCCTCTGATACACGTGAGGAACGGGTGCGCCGCATTGTTATTTTGCGTCGGAAATTTCCGAAAGACGTGTTTCTGGTAGCTGCCGAGATCAGGGCACGGTTAGCCTCTTTTGAACATGAAAGAATTGGCGGTGAGTTGGTTGATGTCACACCGAAGGATAAGCGGCCTCCTGGCTATGTCTCACCCGAGAAAAACGGGGTAAAAGTCAACTTTACCCCGGCCGATTTCCAGAAAGTAATTGAGCTTTGTCGTTTGGGGCAAAAGCTCGAACCGGAGAACGGCTATTTCGATTGGATGGAGTGCTATTTCCTGATGCATTCGTGGCGCGATGCAGAAGCGTTCAAAGCACTCGAAGCAGTGGGACGCAAGAAAAAATATGACGAACATGACCTTGATGCCATCCGCGCGGAAATCAACGCGCTTTCCATTGCATTAGGGCGTCCTTTGCTTTACGAAGAGAAAACGAATGTGCTTTCATGGGGGCAACAAGCGCAACACAGCCGGCAGCGTGAATTGGCCCGTATTATCTCCTGGCAAGCCGTTAAGGCGGCGCGACGCGGCGATCACCCGCAAGCCATCCGTATTGCAGCGGCCCTGGCACGGGCGGGCGCTCTCATGCGGAATAGCAGCGGCAGCTATATTGATGGTTTAGTAGGCATTGCGATTGAGGCGTCAGGATGGGACAGCCTGACACACGATGCTCGTGCCGCTTTGCCACCAGCAATGCAGGGGGAAGAGCAAAAGCAAACGCTCCGTAAAATTTTGCAGGCCTATCTTATCGAGCACGGGCAGCAAGCAATGGCTGCTGAAGCGGCACGAAGCGAAGTGCTCAAGGCTAATTATCTATCGCAGTCGCAGAAGAAAATAAATCATGGGAGCTTTGGCTCTTCTTACCCAATGCTCTTTGCGGCGGTTTCATTATGGGTAGGCGGCATGAAGCTGCTTCTTCTCTTGGCCATGCCGCTTTTTGTATTGGTATTAATGGCCGTGGGGAAACGCTTTGGTGGTGTGCGCCGCTGGCTGCGTTGGGAGGAAAGTGGTGCCGATGAAATTCCCCCGGCGCGTGAAGTGTGGCAGGGCGTATTGGCATGTATCGGGCTGCGCGCCTGGGTAACAGTGCTGTGCGCTTGCCTGCTCATCACTCCAATACTGGCCATTCTGAGCGGTGGCTGGGGGGCTTTCACGCAGCAGTTTCAAGAAACACCGTTCATCAAGATATTATTCCAAGATAATACGCCGATCTGGTCGTGGAGCCTTTGGGCACAGATTTATTTTTCGCTGATAGATGTCGTCTATGTCGATACGCCCTGGCGCACCATTGTTTTCTGCACCCCGATTTTGTTCGGCACTCTCTCCGTTGTGTGGCGCGCTGTCGAGTGGCAAAAGCGGCGGAATAGCGAAGTAAGCCGTTGGCTGTCGATTGGGAGAGTGGTGGACTTCGTTATCGTGTCGCTTCTCACCGCAAGTTGTTTTCGTTTGGCGTTTGGCAAGGATATGTCTGAGGCAGGAACAGAATCAGTTACCTTGTTCCTCGTTATCGCGACGTGTGCGGGTGTGCTGCTAATGGAGAAATTTCTCGCCTGGCGCAAACGCCCGCATCGGCGGGCAACTCTTCGTTATGGATTACGATTGTTGCAACGCAGCTTTTTCTCCTGGCTGGTGGTGGGCAGTGTGGTTTATTTGCTGGCTTTGGTCGCCACCGCAACAGTGCGCGAGGGTGCCGATAAGGCAATAGATCGTGTGATAGCACTGGGCGAGGTGCGTGCGGCACAGAGTGAGTGAACAGCGTTTTCTTCTTTTGTCATAGAGGGCAGTTATGAACAAATATTCGCGATTAGGAATCGGAGTGCTGATTGTTGTTTGGGCCACGGTATTGCTGGTGCCGTCGTTTAATTATTATTTCCGCTTACAGGTGCGCAACGAGGAAGGCGTGGTGCTTGCGGGCTTTCTGCCGCCGGAGATTGGGTTCAACTTCTGGGCAGCAATGGCCAAGCGCTATCCCGAGAACAGGGATATTCTCTTGCTGGTGGCGCAGGAGTTTCCGGTATCGGTTGATGAAGAGGGTAATTTGCAGGAAGGAGATGGTATTGATGCAGTGCAACCGTTGCCCACGCAAGTGCCCGGGCTTTATATTCCTTTAAATTCCGTTGATGAGGTCAGGGCGAGAAGAGCGCAACGGTACGGAAAGCTGAGGCAGAAGTTTCCGCGTGACCCTTTGCTGGTAGCGGCCGAGATTAAAAAAATAGTGGAGGCATTCCGGCCGGAAAGACAGGGCGGCGAACTGTCGTCTGATATCGAACCGGCCAAACGCCCTAAAGGCTACGTTGCACCGGAGCGCCGTAAGGAAAAGACCAATTTCACACCGGCTGGTTTTCAAAAAGCGATAGAACTCTGCCGCCTGGGGCAAAAGCTCGAACCCGATAATGGTTACTTCGATTGGATGGAGAGTTTTTTCCTGTTCCAGTCCTGGCAAGACGAGCTTGGCCTGAAGGCATTGGAAAAAGTCTGGAGAAAGCGTGAGTTCAATGACTATACACTCGACACGGCACGTAGCCATATTAAAGCGCTGGAGACGGCTTGGGGGCGGCCACTATTGATTGAAGAGAAAAGCGGGCCTCTTAACCCAATAGGCTTGCCGTTCTATGCACAGAATCGTGAGTATATGCGCATTCTTTCCTGGGAAAGCATCAAGGCTCGCCGCCGGGGCGACCACGCGCGTGCCATACGCATCATGGCGGCTTCTGCGCGTGCCATGATAAAGATGCGCGAGGGTAGTGTTCAGTATATCGATGCCTTAGTAGCCGGTGCGCTGGAAGGCATCGCCTGGAAGAGTGCGACCTATGATTTGCAGGTGCCCGCTGGAAAAAAGCTCAGTAATCAAGAAATCCGGCAGTGGCGACAGAAGGAACTACAAGCCTATACCGCTGCACACGGACGACCGAAATTAGCTGAAGAAGCCGCGACAAGCCGGGAAGCAGAAAAATGCATATTAGCTCAGATGCGCGCAAGTCGGAACGATATGTATGGTATTCCCCACCGGGTTTTCGCCTGGATGACGCTCTGGTGGATCGCGGGCGTCAAACTACTCCTCTTGTTGATAGTTCCAGGGCTGATTGTAGGGGCAATGGCGTTAGGCAAGCACATTCCCGGTATGCGTCGTTGGTTGTGCTGGGAAGAAAGCCGTCCCCTGGAAGTGCCCTCCGCTCGTGAGGTGTGGAACGGTATGCTGGCTTGCATCGGCTGGCGCGCCTGGGGCGTTGGCCTGTGTGCTTTGCTAATAGTGGGGCCGTTGGTTTGCCTCTCTCTGGGCGGTATTGAGGCGGTATACCAACGCTTGCAGGAATGGCGTTTGTTGGATGATTTGTTGGGCACGCCCGACGCGAATATGCCCACCGGTTGGGGCTTTCGTTTTTATATGGAATTGATAAGTGTTGCCAGCTTGCAAACACCCTGGAAGGCGGTGGTGATAGCCACGCCGGTGCTGTTTGGAACGCTGCATGTTGCCTGGCGCGCCGTTGTGTGGCAGCAGCGTGCCGGTGGTGAAGCTATCAAGAAAATTTCACTGGCTCGCCTGGGCGACTTCATGGTGATGTCGATTCTGATCGGTGCCTGGTTCGCTCTGGCGTTGGTTGAAGAGATAGAAGATTTTCCTGCTTTGCACTGGGTGCTGGGGCTTATCGTATTGTTTTGCGCCAGCGTGTTGCTGGGCGAAAAGTTTCTCGCCTGGCGCAAACGCCCGCATCGCCGGGCTGCGGTCCGTTATGGATTACGATTATTGCAACGCAGCTTGTTCTCCTGGCTGGTAGTAGGCAGCGTTATTTATTTACTGACTCTGCTGGCAACGACAACAGTGCGCCGTGAGGCCGATACAATGATGAATCGTGTGGTGGCAGTGGGCGAAGTGCGTGCGGCGCAGAGCGAAAAGTAAGTTGAATATTTTTAGCATGAGAAATTACTCGTCATTGAAGATAGCCAGTTTGGTGTTGGTGGTGATCTGGGTAGTAGTTCTATTAGTGCCTGCGTTCAATTATTACTACCGGTTGCAGGTGGCCGATGGGAGTGGGGCGGATACCGCTCCCATGAATATCTTGTTGATGACTAGCAAGCGCAACTTCTGGGAAAATGCTGCGCAGCGGTTTCCCTCAGAGAGAGATGTTCTCTACCAGGCATCACAGGAATCGCCCGGAGGTGGGATGGGGCGCTTCGACGATGATGGGAATTGGGTCGAATCTCAGCTTCCGTCTTCTGTTGTCTTTCCTGGCCGTCCTGCCGCTGACGAGCGTAAGGAGCGGGTGCGCCGCACGGAGATTCTGCGCCGAAAATTCCCCGGTGATGCTTTCCTGATTGCGGCTGAGATAAGAGCAAGGCAAGACTCTTTCCAGCCTGAAAGAATCGGCGGCGAATTGTCCGATCCCACACCGTATGAAAAGTGGTCTCCAGGTCATGTCTCGCCAGAACGCAGGAAGGAAAAAACCAACTTCACGCCAGCCGATTTCCAAAATGTAATCGCGCTTTGTCGGTTGGGGCAAAAACTCGAGCCGGAAAATGGTTACTTCGATTGGATGGAGAGCTTTTTCCTGTTTCATTCCTGGCGCGATGCTCAGGCACTCAAAGCCCTCGAAGCCGTGGGGCGTAAACAACAGTATGACGATCACACACGAGATGAAATACGCGCGGAAATCAATGCGCTGTCCCTGGTGCGGGGGCGGCCCTTGCTCTTTGAGGAGAAAATAAGCCCGCTTACATCGGTCGATTTTATTCATTATCCCCAATATCGTGAGTTGGCCCGTATTATTTCCTGGCAAGCAATAAAGGCGCAGCGGCGTGGCGACCATGAACAGGCTATCCACATTGCGAAGATTTTTGCCCGCGCATGTGGCCGCATGCGCGATAACAGCCGTGGCTATATTGATACTTTGACTGCCATCGCCCTTGAGGCGCAAGGCTGGGGCAGCCTAATTCATGGCCAGCAGATAACGTTGCCGAAGGGAGCAGGGGGATACGAGCAAATAAAAAGACGTCATCAAGCTGTGTTGGCCTATCTTACCGGGCAGAGGCAGCAGGCACTGGCCGTAGAGGTTGCCAAAAGTTACGCAATCAATACCGAATATCGCTCGCAGTCGCGGGAATATGCAAACAGTAAATCATTTGGGCTTTCGTTTCGTTCCCTTTTCTTTTCCAGCATATTGTGGACTGGCGGTGTGCTGCTTCTTTTGCTTTTGGTATTACCGCTTTTCGTGTTGCTGCTCATGAGACTGGGAAAGCGTATTGGGGCGGTGCGGCGATGGTTGCGTTGGGATGAAAGCGGTTTGGATGAAATTCCATCGACCCGGGAGGTGCGGCACGGAATGTTGGCATGTGCAGGGTTACGTGCCTGTGCATTGGGGTTATGCGCGTTTTTGGTGATCACCCCGGTCTTAATCATTTTTGACGAAGGCCCGGCGGCGTTTTTCCAGCATATACAACAGTTGCCTTTTCTTAATATCTTGTTCCAGGTTGAAACAGTTGATGGATATGATAATCCGTGGATGCAACTCTTCTTCTCGTTAGGAAACGTGATGTCTATGGATAGCCCGTTGCGTATCGCTATACTTTGCGCCCCAATTTTATTCGGTGGCCTCTATACTGCGTGGCGGGCAGTTGAGTGGCAAAAGCGGTGCAATGGCGAAGCGAGTCATTGGCTGTCCATTGGAAGGGTGGTGGACTTCATCATCATGTTGTTTTTAATATGGGGTTTCTGTGTTCAGGCATTAGCGAAAGATACCCCGGGCGACTTTGAGATGCGTCCCATTGTGGTTCTTATGACGCTTACGTGCGTTGGATTATTATTGTTAGAGAGATTTCTCGCCTGGCGTAAACGTCCGCATCGCCGGGCTGCTGTTCGTTATGGATTACGATTGTTGCAACGCAGCTTGTTCTCGTGGTTGGTGATAGGAAGCGCGGTTTATTTGCTTACTTTGGTTGCCACGACAGTTGTGCGGCATCAGACCGATAGGGATATAGATCGCGTAGTGGCAGTGGGCGAAGTAAAGGCGTCGCAAGAGAGGGTTGAATAGGTTCTTTAGTAGGTGGGTGACGAGGCTTATGGGAAGATATTCGCGCTTGGGTATCGGGATAGTGATAGCGGTTTGGTTATTGATACTGCTGGTGCCTTCGCTCAACTCCTACTTTCGGCTACAGGTGCGAAACGAGAGCGGAACGGGTGCAATTCCCGTGATGATGCCGTCGCCCAAGCACACTCCCAATTTCTGGGAGAAAGCTGCGCGGAGGTTTCCGGGAGAGCGCGACGTGCTTTACCTGGCTGCACTGGAGCGTCCCGTCAGCGAGACGGAAAGGGCTGGCTACGAGTTGTTCACTGAGCCTACTCCAATTGATGCGAACCTCCCCGCTTCCCTTGTGTTTCCAGGCCGCATGGCTGCGGACGCGCGTGAGGAGCGGATACGCCGCGTTGAACTTCTACGCCAAAGATATCCGGAAGATGCCTTTCTCATTGCCACAGCAATTAAGTTGAGGTTGGCTACTTTTCAAAGCGAAAGGATTAGCGGTGAATTGTCCGACCCCAGGCGGCGGGAAAAGGGATTCGTGCGCCATGCTTCTCCGGAGCGCCGCAAGGAAAAAACCAACTTCAGCCCGGCAGATTTTGAAAAAGTCATCGCGCTTTGCCGTTTGGGGCAGAAGCTTGAACCGGATAACGGTTATTTTGATTGGATGGAGAGTCTTTTCCTCTTCCACTCATGGCGAGATGAAGAAGCGCTTAAAGCTCTTGAGACAGTGGGGCGAAAAAGTTATTTTGACGACTATTCTGGCGCTGAGAAGCTTGCGGAAGTGAATGCGCTGTCTCTCGCCTGGGGCCGTTCTCGGCTTTATGAAGAGAAAACAGGTGCCTTTTCTTGGAACGAATTAGCACAACGTTCACGGCACCGCGAATTGGCTCGTATTATTTCCTGGGAAGCCATCAAGGCACAACGGCGCGGCGACCGGGTGCAGGCCGTTCGCATCGTGACGGCGTTGGCCCGCGCGAGTGGGCGTTGGCGGGATTATAGTAGTGATGATGCAGGAGCTTCTACTGCCATCCTCATTGAAGAGATTGGATGGCATAGCCTGACGTATGATATGCCTGGTTCGTTGCCCGAGCCGATGAGGAGCGAAGAGTTACGCAAAAAACAACGCGAAATTTGGAAAGCTTATTTTGCAGAGCATAATTTACAGGCGCTGGCCGCTGAATGGGAAAAGAGCCATGTAATTAATGCAAAGTTCAGACTGCGGATTCTCCAGAATTTCGATCATGGCTGGTTTGGCCCTTCCCACAGTGCCATCTTGGGGATGGGCCTATTGTGGACAGGCGGCGTGGGGCTGCTCCTTGCTTCGATATTGCCGTTTTTGACCTCCATCTTGCTGGCACTGGGAAAACGGATAGGGCTGATGCGCCGTTGGCTGCGTTGGGAGGAGAGCGGTGCCGATGAAGTGCCCTCCGCGCGTGAAGTGTGGCGAGGCGTATTGGCATGTGCGGGGGTGCGCGCTTGGGCTACGGTGCTATGTGCCTGCTTATTGATTACCCCGGTTTTGATCATTTTTAGCGGAGGCCTGGCTACTTTTCTTCAGCGATTGCACGAACAATCACTCCTCAGGTTTTTGTTGGACGATGGAATAGCCGTCTGGTCTGTGGATTCGTGGGCACGATTTTACTTGCACCTGATTGGTTCGATGCAGCAAGATGCCGGGCGGCGCTTAATCGTGCTTTGCACGCCGATTTTGTTTGCAACTCTTTACGTTGCCTGGCGTGCTGTCGAGTGGCAAAAGCACAAGAATAACGAACCCATTGATGCAAAGACTTTGTTGCCTGGCAAAGCGCTGGATTTTGTCATCATGGCCTTATTGATTGGAAGTTTTTTCGGTCCGTTATTCAGCCCGTATGTCTACACTGCCAGTAGCATCAACGTTAGCCTGGTTCTGGCGACGTTTGCGTGCGCCGCAGTGTTGTTGGGTGAAAAGTATTTCGCCTGGCGCAAACGCCCTCATCGCCGTGCGACCGTTCGTTATGGTTTGCGATTATTGCAACAGAGTTTGTTCTCTTGGTTGGTTGTGGGTAGCGCGGTTTATTTGCTTACTTTGGTTGCCACGACATTCGTGCGGCATCAGGTTGATAGGGATATAGATCGCGTAGTGACAGTGGGCGAAGTAAAGGCGTCGCAAGAGAGGTTTGAATAGGTTCTTTAGTAGGTGGGTGGCTAGGCTTATGGGAAGATATTCGCGGTTGGGAATCGGGCTGTTGGTCGCGGTTTGGGCAACGGTCCTCCTGGTATCACCACTGCGCAGGCAGTTTTGTGAGCATTGGCAAAATAGTTGGGATGCTCGCACTTTCTTGGAAGTGGAGAGGGTCTTGCCTTACGTCGCCTGGCGGAATGAAGTTTGGTTGTATCCCAACGATAAAAACCTCTTGCTGCAGGCGGCGCGGGTTTCACCCGTGGTGGAGAGGTATGAAATCGTGGGCGGGAAGAAAGTGCCTCCCCCGGTTGAGGGCATTCCGTTACCAAAAACGTTGGACGGTTCACTACCTCCTGATAAAGAGGCGGTGAGTGTTCCGGTATTTCGTCCTCATCCCCTTTTTCCGGGGACACCGGCACGGGGTTATTATTCTGAGGCGTTGCGTCGGCTTCACATATTGGTGGAGAAATATCCCGATGACATTGCCTTGAAAGCCATGTATTTGAGGAGTGCGCTGCCATTGCGGACGGGGCGGGTGGGGGGCGAGATGGCCGATGTGAAGCTCCGTGAAAATCGTGCTGCAGGAAGGCCCTCGCCGGAAGTTGCGCCGGAACCACCGGAATATACTGCAGTCGATTTACAGCAAGCCCTTGATGTGTGTGAGGCAGGCCGCAAACTCGATCCCGACAATGCATTCTTCGACTGGATGAAATGTATTTTTTTAATGTTAAGCTGGCGGGATGAGCAAGCGTTCCAGGCGTTAGAGGCCGCAGGGAGTAAAACGTTTGCTAACGATTACAATCTGGTTGATATTGATAGGCGGATGCAGGCATTGGCGACTGTTCTTCAGCGCCCTCTCACCCTGGAGGAGAGACAGCTTCACATGCGCGAGCATCCATTGCCTGTTCTTGGCCGTTATCTGAGTCATGCCAGGTTGATCGCCTGGCAGGCGGTAAAAGCTCAAAGGCGTGGTGACATGGAACAGGCATGGCACATCACTGCGGGGTTGATGCGGGTGGCGGCACTGATGCGCCAGAAGTCATCGTTTGAAATACAGCAGATGTCGGTCCTGAGCATGGCGGGCATCGCGCGTAACGGCATAACATACGATTGGCGGCAGGCCAGGATCAAAACGCAACCACGCATTCCCCCTGAACAGTCATTGAAGCAATTTATGGAGTTGGCAAAGAAACAAGGGCATGCCGACTTAGCAGAACTGGCAAAACTGAGTTTTGACGATTGGCAAGAATCGACAGGTTTGGAGCGGCAGCATTCATCATTGTTGTTAGGCACGTCATACGAGAGATGGCTTCTCATTGAATACCTGCGAAAAGCAGGGGCGTTACTGCTGGTGATGTTACCCACGGTTTGTGTATTGTTAGCGGTGTTATGGTGGGGAGAAGAACGTTTCCACTTTGGGCAGCAGTTATCTGGGCGCAGCCTCGGTGGCGAGGAAATTCCCACACGAGGCGCAGTGAGAAATGGTGCTTGCAAGTTGGCAGTGACACTCTTTGCGGTGCCGATGCTGCTATTTCTCTTTCTCACTTTCCTACGAAACACCGGCGTTTCTCTCTGGGCTCCCGGCGTATCACCTATGGCAAAAATTTACCTGCGAGAGCAAATTTATGTGCTACCATTTTTTCCTATAGGCTTAATTGCACCACTGTTTTTGGGTGGCCTCGTCATCGCCTGGAGCGCCATCCATTGGCAGAAACGAGCCAACGGAGAGAGGGTGGGGAAAGCAGTTTCGCTCGGCAGTTTTTGTTATTTCATGGTGATTGCATTTGGATGGTATTTGTTGATTTTAATGTCGCATGAGATGGGGGTTATCTTCTGTGCATTCTTCTTGCCTTTAGTCCTTCTTGCCCAACTCTACTGGACGTGGCGAATACGCCCGTTGCGGCGTGCTACTGTTGGTTATGGTTTGAGCTTGTGGCAGCGAAGCCTGGCGGTGTGGCTGGTTGTGGCAAGTGTGCTGTATTTAGGGGTGGCGACTGTGACATTGCCACTCCGCCAGCAGGCCGATGTGAACTTGCAACTGGTGCTGACCAAGGGCGAGAGAAGGAATTAACGATAGTTTATGAAACGTTCGTCGATTGCCGGATTGATACTGATAGCGGTATGGGCGACGGTATTTTGTGTGCCGTCGCTCAACTTTTTGTTCCGTGCGCAGTGGCAGGGAAGCGGGTTGATGCCGTTTGCGGTGTGGGCGGAAGATAACAACACGCTCGATATTCCCGAGACCCGTCTGCAACGTTTTCCTGGCGACAAGAATGTTCTCTTATTCACAGCGCTTCAATCACCGAGAAGGCCGGAGAATGATTATGGCCGCACTCCCCGCTTCTTGCCGTCGCCGCTATTTCCCGGCACTCCAGCGCTGAGTGAACCACTGGAAAAACTGCGGCGTTTAGAGCAGTTGATAAACAGATATCCAGACGATGCCACACTGGTTGCGGTGTATCTGCGCGCTGCATTAGAATCGCCGCTGGGGCGCAGGCCGGAAGAACTTGATTCGGTTGATCCAAGGGAGCCCCCTCCCGAATTAGACAGGGACATCCCCCAGCCTCTCCTCGACGCAGCCGGTTTGCGTAAGGCACTCCAGATTTGTGAACGTGGTCGCCAATTAGAGCCTAACAACGCTTTTTTCGACTGGATGAAGTGCGGTTTCCTCTTGCTTAGTTGGCGCGACGGCGAGGCGTTGCAAGTGTTGGAAAAGGCGGTGCATAGGTCTACATACGATGATCATGTATTAAAGCAAATGCAGTGTATGGTGCAAGCACGTTCGGTCGTGTTGGGGCGCAATCTGACCATAGAAGAAAAGCAGACGTTGCTCTCGATGTGGCAACCCAGGCATCTCTCCGGTGAGATGAACCTGGCACGGTTAATTGGTGTGCATATCACCAAAGCCCAGCGGCGCGAGGCTCATCAAGAGGCCTTGCGTATTACCGCCAACCTGGCATCAATGGGGGCAAAAAGGCGTGCTGCACCGCAGCTTGGAAATGGCCTCGATACTTTTCTTGAGAATTCGGCGTACTATGCGCCCATTCGAGATGAGTTCAGGCTCTGGCGAGAAAATAACAATTCGGGTGGAGTCGAGAAGCGGGATAATTTATTCCTGGAGTATGCACGTCGGCATGGTCGTGATTACCAAGCAACGCTTGCCTTGCAGTTCTTCAAGCAAACGGAGGCCCAACGAAAGCAAATTAATGATCTCTATCCATACGAGCAACTCGGCACCTCTTACTGGAGTTGGGCGGCAATTGAAGGGCTGCGGAGAATCGGGGTGTTGTTACTGCTCTTCCTGCCTGTTCCTCTTTTGATGGTGGGGTTAATGTGTTTGCCTGCCGTGCGGAAGCTTTTACAGAGCAATTCGCCAGTTGTAGGAGCAGAACCCGGCCTTGCTGAAGTGTTGCGTGGCACCCTGGAGTGCGGTTGTTGGGCTGTATTCTGTGTGTTTCTTTATCCGCCATTGGTGCTGAGCTATTGGGGCGACGACTTTATGACGGCGGAGAGCTATCAGCGAAAGGCATACTGGCAATTTTTAATGCTGGACAATGACGAGTCGGCAACGATTGTTTTATTTGTTCTTCCATTGCTTTTTGGTGCGATATACGCGTTGCGCTCGGGCGTGCGTTGGCAAAAGCGCAGACAAGGCGAAGCCGTGAAATATCTCTTCTGGAGAAACCTTGCCTGGTTTGTCCTCGCGTTGGGCCTGGGGGTATTATGTTGGTTTGTCACTCAGATGAGTTGGAAGTTCTTACTAAGGCAATGGTCAGATTTCATAGTAACGTGGGACATCACTGAATTGAAGCAGGAATGGGGCATACTTTTTACTCTGAGTATGGGTTTAGCATCCATCTTCTTCATTCAGTATCGCCAATGGCGCAAACGCCCTCACCGCCGCGAAGCGGTGCGTTATGGTTTACGTCTTCTCTATCACAGCCTGGCGACCTGGTTGGTGGTGGGCAGTGTGCTCTATCTTTGCACGCTCCTTATCTCCCTTCCCCTGCGCCAACGCGCCGAAGTGAAAGTAGATCGGGTGTTGGCGGTTGGGGAGGTGCGTGCAATGGAGATGGAATAACGATCTTTTGTTTAGCGCAGCCACTGTCGCATTCGCAGGGCTTCTGCCTCACTTCCAATAAAGAGAAGGGTCCCGGAACCGGGTGCGATAGAAACGGAGTATTGCGCGTTTGTCGCGGTTAGTTTCTTTGCGGTGCGAACATCGTAAATACCGGCATTCTTATCCTTCAAGGTAAACCGTACATCAAGCGGTTTGTCGAAGGCTTTATAGCCCAGGAGATTACCTTCGTCGTCAATGCGCACATCATCGCTATCCTTGAAGAACTGCGCGCTGTTGCCGGACCAGGTGCCGATGTTGGCGTTGTGGAGCACGACCACACGGCCTTTGATTCCCGGCAGCATGAAAGTGGAATGAAACACGTTTTTCTCCTCGCATTCCAGCAGGGAATCGCTGATACGGTTCATGCGGGTGAAGATGCCTTCATAGGCGCGGATTTCGCGCGAGGCGTCGGAGAATTCGGCTAACTGCGGGTTAGCGACGCCAGGGCGTCCTGCCAGGGTAATCCAACCGATTTCGCGGCGCGGGGTTTCTTCCAGCGCAGCTTTTTTGAAGTCGGTTTCCAGAATGCTCTTCAGCGGTGGTGTGTAAGACCAGATATAGAATGATTTGGCACCCTGCAACACTCCCGTCCAGGCGAGGGCTTTGAGGGAGTTTTGCGGTAGGCGGTAGTATTTCCACAAATTGTAGCGCTTGCCGTTGGGAGTATCGAACTCACCCCAGCCCATGCGCCCTTCGCTGGCAAAGGTGCGCACGCGCTGTCGCAGTTTTTCCTGTTCTTCTTTGGTGGTCGGGCTTTTGAGTTCTCCTGTCCCGGCCACACGGTTGGCACTGACCGGGGTGAGCAGTCCGCCCTGAGTCACTACTAGCGAAAACTCCGCCCCGCGCTGTGCCGATTGCCAGTAGAAGCGGTCGGCCTGGTCGCGCACCCAGTTCAGGGAGAAGCCGGGCGTGGCGCGGTAGCCGTTGCCGGAATGCTCCCACCAGAAGGCGTAGCGGTCGGTGCCCATAATGACTGGGTCGGGAACCGGGATGTCGGTAGCGGCACCCAGGTTACTGTTGATTAATTGAAAGCGCGTTTTGGGGGCATGGGCAAGAATGGCGGCGTAGTAACGCGACAGGTTGTGGATGGCCGAGTGCGGCACCTCCTCGCGCACGCTGAAGGCCAACACGTTGGGTTCATCGGCAAACTGGTTGATGAACTCGGCTGCGAGAAGTGCGTTTTTCTGGATGGTGGCGTCGTCCCAGGTGGGCTGGAAGTAGGCGAAGTCGAGTTGCGGAATCACGGTCATGCCGTATTGGGCGAAGAGCTTAACGGTGCGGGCAAAGCGCTCCCGCTTGGCACCACCGAAGTAGATGGTATTGACGCCGTTATCTTTCAAGATTTTGAGGTGGCGTTCCAGGTAGGTGTAGTAATCGACCTCTGCTTCTTCGGCCAGGGTAGCCATGCGATAATCGTAAAGATAAACGCCCATAGCGTAGGGCCTGGGGGCTTCTGGCGAGGGATAAGCAACGACGGGCGTGGGGCGGGTAGCGGCAATTGATAACAACAGGGCAGGGATAAGGGTTTTCGAGAGCGGCTTAAACATTGTTTTCCTTGAAGGTGGCGTCAAATCAAATATCAGGGTAGGGTTGGATTCCAGGACGGTTGGAGGTCTTTAGTGGTGCGTGGGGTGGTCACCAGACAAAGCCCGCCGGAGCCGCGTGCGAACCACTTGGCGTGGCCATCGGTGAAATTCACAGTGCCGCCTATCAGATGCGGCCACATGCGCTCGTAGTTGGAACTGGTCGGGCTTAAAAAGTTGGTGGGGCTGCAATATTCGGTGCCGTTGGCATAGAGGCCGGTAAGGCTGGGATAGTCCAGAACTAAAACAATCTGCGAAGGCCGTTGGATTTGTGCCAGTGGTATGCCGTAGCCGCTATTGGAGACCTGACTGACCAGATCGTTGTAGCCGTAACTGGGAGTTGTGCTGGTTCCCTTGAAAGAAGGGCAGACAAATACCGGGACACTTTTGACATAGGGAAAAATCAGGTCCATCCAGGTCACGAAGTTTTTAGTGCTTGCGCCTGTCCCCTGATCGTTTACGAGGAAGCGGCCGCTGGGCTTACCGGGATTGGTATCCACTTCGTAGTCCTCCGGGCGGCTGCGCCAGGTGCCCCGGATGGCCGGGGCGAATTTTTCATCATAATCCTGGGTGTATTGCATGAATCCCAGGCCGATCTGTTTCAAATTACTCAGGCAACTGGTGCGCCTGGCGTTCTCGCGTGCCCGGGCGAAAACGGGAAAGAGAATTGCCGCGAGGATTGATATGATGGCAATAACGACAAGTAATTCTATTAAGGTGAAACCGTTTGACAGTCGCTGCTTCATGGCTGCTTTCCTGTAAATGATAATTTCAAATTCTTCTTGAACCGCCATTTAAATTTGCTGCTTCTATTCTACCCTTTAATAGAGACGAGTAAACTTCTTTATCTGGCCAAGATTTGTGTTATCAGGTCAACCTTGGGCGTTTGCGAATTCTTGCGAAAGGCTCCCGGTGTGCAGTTTTCGTGACGTTTGAAGAAAACATTAAAGTAAGCCTGCGATTCAAAACCCAGTTCAGACGCGACCGTGGCAATCGACCAGTGTGTATTGAGCAGCAGTCTTCTGGCTTCTTCCATGCGGCACTCGTTGAGAATCTCGATAAAGGTTTGGTTTGCTTCTTGTCGCAAATATCGGGTTAGTTGCCGTGGCGACATATAAGTGTGTCGTGCCACTTTTTCGATGGTGAGTTGCTGCTTCAGGTGGCTCTTCATGTAGCGATGAATCTCAGGTATGGAGTTTTTCTGGTGGGTGCGCCGTGAGGTGGCCTCCTGAAAATCGCTGGGATGCTCAATCATGCTGATGTGCTTACCAGCTTTCACTTCGTTCACGATGTAGAACAGCATGGCTGATAGCAGGTGTTGCCATAATTGTGAGTCGCGGGCAGGTTTTACCTGGATTTCGCCGCAAAAGAGTTTGAAGACCTCAACTGCTTCGGGCTGGCGGATGAGGAAGTTAAAGTTGTCGTCGCGTAGATACTCCTTGCCACGGCTAGTTGTGCGGAAGCATTGGATGGCGTCGCGATACAAAGGAAATTGTAATACGTCGCAAGCGCCGTTATTGAGGGCTTCTCCGGCCAGGTGCGGTTGTAGGCCCGCAGAAATAGGGGTGCGTGGCGGCAGGAAGATAAAATGCCCCTTATCGCAGTTAATGAGGTATTCACCGGCGCGAAAGTCGGCGGTGCCTTCAGTGATGCACACCAGTTTGGGAATCTCGAGTTCATGTAGCCGGGCACCTGGCCATTGGGCGCAGACGATGCGCTGGTTGCCGTAGTGGCGTTGATTGCGAACTACAATGCGTTTACCGGGAATTTTTTTATGCGTGAGTTTTACGCCGGTGGGCATTTGGCTTTGCTGCATCACCGGCTGGGCGATGACGAGCCGCTGGGCCAGATCATCTTGCGCCCAGGGAATGAGTTGATCGCAAAAGAGCGGTAGCAATGATGTCATTCTCTCTCAAGTCTAATGCACATGAGGTATAAAGTTGGGGGCAGCGTATTTTCCTGTAATGGGTTTCGTTGCCACCATAGATTTGACGATTTGGGCAGCTTGCGGCACACTGGCAGTTTCTGTGGAGCAATCCATCGAACAACCTCATTTAGTAAGGGAATTTTTGTGGCAAAAAAAGGCAAAGCGAAAGACGTGTTAGGCGTTGGCATCATCGGTGGCGGCGGCATTGCCCGTGGCGTTCATATTCCGGGTTACCAGGCATTGGATAATGCCCGTGTTATTGCAGTGGCCGATCCGGTGCAGGCATCGTTGGATGCTGCTCAGAACGAACTGGGCATTGAAAACACCTACACCGACTACCGGGAAATGTTGCAGCGCGACGATATCGATGCGATTTCCGTAACAACCCCCAACTTCCTGCACGCGCAGGCAACCATCGATGCGCTCAACGCCGGCAAGCACGTGCTGTGCGAAAAGCCGTTGGCGATGAACGCCAAGGAAGGTGCCAAGATGGTGGCGGCGGCCCAGAAGAACGACCGCAAGCTGATGTGCGGCTATAACCACCGCTTCCGCCCTGAAGTGCAGCGGCTCAAGCAGTTCGCCGATAACGGCGGCCTGGGCAACATTTTCTACGCTCGTTCGCAGGCC
>DAITOV010000021.1:0-27751 GCA_036833945.1 Abditibacteriia bacterium | reverse complement strand
TTTCGTGCTCAACCGGGTCGGCTGCCGCTTCATCGCCTGCTTCGTAGTGCGTCAATAATGTCGCGGCTAAGTGCCCGCCCGCTGAAGAACCCATGACACCGATTTTTTCTTGATCAAGATTCCATTCCCCGGCCTGAGTCCGCAGCAGACGCATGGCACGCGAAGCATCTTGTAACATGGCCGGGTGGCGATAACCGTGAGTGCCCAGCCGATACTGCAACACGAACCCGGCAATGCCCAGCGTGTTAAGAAACAGCGCGTAATCTTCGCCTTCGTGCGGTGCCAGGTGTCCGTAACCACCGCCGGGCAGAATCAGCATGGCACCGCCAGTCGCCAATTCGGGTGAAGGCAAGTAGGGCGTCAAAACCGGAATGTCGTGCGGGGCATCGCCCAACGCGCCCGGCGCATCGCCAGGCCAGAGACGGATCGGTGTCAGGGAAGAACTCATACTCACACTATACAAAAGAGGTGACAGGTGGTAGGTTTTAGGTGTCAGGGAACGACGTTTTTCTGACACCTTACACCTGTAACCTGACACCTCAACGCTATGAACTACGCTTCCCGTCTCTCCCGCCTGCGCCGTGCTGTGAAAACGCATAAATGCGATGCCTTTGTTACTAATAGCCTGAAAAACCTGCGTTATCTCTGCGGGTTCACCGGCACCGCCGGTATGGCCGTGGTGACACCCAAAGCGGCGTATTTTCTCACCGATTTCCGTTACCAGCAACAGGCCATGGCGCAGGTGCCGGAAGAGTTCGTTGTCCTCATCAGCAAGGTGGCTCTGTGGCAAGAAGCGGCGCAGCTTCTCGACGGTGATGTAGCTCGCATCGCCTTTGAAGCCGAGCACACTTCGGTGGCGAGTTGGCAGGAGAACAAGGCGTATTTCCCGTCTGCTGAATTGATTCCTACCATTGGGTTGATCGAAGGTTTGCGTCTGCAAAAAGACGACGACGAAATCAAAATCTTGCGCCGTGCCATCAAAGTAGCCGATGAAGCGGTGAAACACGTCTTTGGTATTTTGCGCCCCGGCCTCACCGAGCGCGAAGTGGAAGCCGAACTGTTGCACCAAATCAAATCGCGCGGTGCCAGCGGCCCCAGTTTCGAGTTCATCGTGGCTTCGGGCGCGCGCGGAGCGCTGCCGCACGGTGTGGCCAGCGACAAGGTGCTCGAAGCCGGTGATATGGTAACGATCGATATGGGCGCGAAAGTCGATGGCTACTGCTCCGACCTCACCCGTACCGTTTGCCTGGGCAAGCCGACCAAAGAACAGCAGAATATTTATGAAATCGTGTGGCGCGCCCAAACCGAAGCCGCCGCGCAGATGCGCCCCGGCCAGAGCTGCAAAGCGGCCGATAAAGTGGCGCGCGACATCATCACCGAAGCGGGCTACGGCGAATTCTTCGGCCACGGCCTGGGCCACGGTGTAGGGTTGCAAATCCACGAAGCCCCCCGCGTCTCGGCGCGCAGCAAGGAAAAACTCAAGGCGGGCAATGTGGTGTCGTGTGAACCGGGCATCTATATCCCCGATTGGGGTGGTGTGCGGATTGAAGACCTGGTGCTCATCACGCCCGAAGGCAACCAGATATTGAGCAAAGCGCCCAAGCCACGCAAAATGCTGGCGCTTTAAACCAAGCGAAATGAATCACACCGGGCTTACTCCTGAAACACAATTATTGCTGTGTTGCGCGCCCGGTGACGACGTGCAGCGCGGAATTCGCGTTCAGGAACTCCTGGCCTTACCTCTGGATTGGCAGCAGGTGCGCCGCCTGGCGGCGCGGCATCGCTTGTTGCCGTTGCTTTTCTGGAAGTTACAAAGCCAAAGTGCGCAACTGCCACCGGAAGTTGTTTCCTGGCTGCGCCAGGAATTCGATACCAATGCCACCCGCAACTTTGCCCTGATTACGCGTTTACAGGAAATTCTCTCGCTCTTTGCAGCGGATGGCATTCAAGCGTTGGCCTACAAAGGCCCGGCGTTAGCGATGGAAGCCTATGGTAACGTGCTGCTGCGCTCCTATTGCGACCTGGATTTGCTGCTCAAACCGCAAGATATTCCTCAAGCCGGAGCGATTCTGGCGCAAAACGGTTTTCAGCAAACCATTCACGCCGGAGAAGAAAGCAACGATTACGCCCAGCAGTGGCAGCGCGATGCGGGAATGGTGGTGGTAGAGTTGCATTGGAATATCCTGGCGCGCCACGAGGCCCCGCCGCTCGATTTAAGTGGGGTTTGGGAAAGGCCTGCGAGAGTCAATGTGAGTGGCGTTGAAGTGTTGGCCCCGGCGCATGATGACTTGCTACTCATTCTGGCCTGGCACGGCTACAAACATCATTGGACGGTGTTGGAATGGGTGCTGGCCTTCGCGCAAGTCGTTACAAAAAATGGCGATTGCGATTGGGAACAACTCCTGGAGAAGGCTGCTCATAACGGTAGCCGTCGCGTCTTACTCATTGCGCTGGGTTTGGCACACCAGCTCTTTGAAGTTCCACTGGCACCACCGGTGTTGCGCGCTCTGGAACGCGATGCTGCTATCGGGGCTTTGGTGCAACAGCTTTTAGGTTCATTATTTCCCGAGCTGGCAATACCGGGTGCGGGATTCTACCACCTGCGAGCGCGGGAACGTTGGCGTGATAAAGCCCGCTACTTGTGGCGTCTCGCACAAACCCCCGAGCAAATAGCCAAACCCCTGGCCACTAAGGACAATTAACCTCCTCCCATGAACAACCCTCGCTTTTCGATTGCTCTCATCGCCCGCAACGAAGCGCAGTCGCTCCCGGTTTTATTCGGTTCGCTGGCAGAGTATTTGAAACGAGGCGGTGAGGTGGTCATCGTCGATACCGGTAGCGATGACGATACCGCTGCGGTGGCTCGTTCTTTAGGCGCGCGGGTGATTGAAGCCGGAGCGCGCTTCCATTCTATTTTGAGCGAGCAGGAAGCACAGCAAATTCATCGGGCTTTTGCCAAACAGGGCGAAGTGCTTCCCCTGGAGGCCGGACAGCAATGGTTCCATTTTGCCCAAGCGCGAACGATGGCGACCGAGCAAGCCCAATGTGATTTCGTTTTGATGCCCGATGCTTCGGATGAGTTTTTAAACTTCGATATCGATTGGTTCGATCACCAGATTGCCAACCATCAGGCCAGTGGATTTCGCTATTCTCTCAAGCTTGGCGCGACGGTGTTCTCGCAATCTCGATTTTTCGACCGTCGTCTCTATGAGTGGCGTGGCCGGACGCATGAAGCGATTTACGACCGGGAAGATGTTCCTGCGGCGGATTCACCGCCTATGATCTATTGTGATGAAGCGCAATTATACATCTGTCATCACCGGGGGCAAAAAGCACGGCCTTATATGGCGGGTATGGCGCTGGATATTTTAGAAGGCGACGAGACGCCCCGTTGGTACCATTATCTGGGGCGCGAGTGCTTCTATTTCGAACTCTGGCACTCTGCAATCGCCCTGCTGCAGGCTCATGCCGCCCGGGACACCGCCTGGGCAGCCGAGCGCAATGAAAGTCTTTGCCTGGTCGGGCGGAGTTTTGAAACTTTGGGCAACGATGAGGCTGCTATTGCGGCCTACCAGCAGGCACACGAAATCGATCAATCGCGGCGCGAACCGTTACTGCGCCTGGCCCAGGTCTATACCAGGCAAGGCGACTTCAGAAATTGCGCCGATAAGGCGCTCGCTGCCCTGGAAATAAAATCGCGCGGCGCATTTACCGAAGCCGATGAGAACTATGCCCAGCTTCCACACGCGCTGTTATATTGGAGCTTATTTTGGCTGGGCCAGCGCGAAGAAGCTCGTCTCCACTGGCACAAATGCCGGGAATTTTCCCCCGAAGACGCCCGGTTTTTAGCCGATGCCAAGCTTTTCGGGGAGAATCTGCCAGCACCTGGTGATACCATTTTTGTTAAATAACCTCTTCTCACGGCAGGTAGGTAGTAAATGGTAGATAACATACAGGAAGGCAAACGAACATCAATGCCAAGCCTCTCTTTTCTGTTGTTAATTGCGCAAACTTGCGACGAAGTTTGCGCAGCCGAAGGCTTTGCGTGCTATGGAACGGTGACGGATTAGGATTTTAATGTGCAGGATTGGTATTAGACGTGCCCTCACCATTTCTGGATCATTGTTACATTAATGCCGATAGCCTCACTTCTCGCTATAATCTCATTGCACTTTCAAAAGGAATATTATGCTTGAAGACGCCAAAGAATCCCTCGAACGCATTCGCGAGGGTCTGGCCGCAAAGGGTGAGTCCCTTTGACTTACCTACACGACGCCATCAACTCAAAGAATTAGAAGAACAATCAAACAATCCCGATATCTGGAACGATTCCTCGGCGGCACAGCAACTCATGCAGCGCCTCGCGGCAGCGCGTGAAGTCGTCGCGCCGTTCGATTCGCTGGAAAAACGAACCGCCGATTTGCTGGAACTGGTCGAACTGGCCGAGATGGAAGAAGACGCCGGTTTAGCCCAGGAAATCGAAAGTGACGCGCTCAAGGTGCAGGAAGAATACTCCTCGCTCGAACGCAAGTTGCTTTTCTCGGGTGAATACGACGCCAACAACGCCATCTTCTCCATCAACGCCGGTGCCGGTGGCACCGAGGCGCAGGATTGGACGCAGATGCTGGTGCGCGCCTACATTCGCTGGACGCAACGCAACGGTTTCGATGTTGAAGTCCTCGAAGAAACCCCCGGCGATGAAGCCGGTATCAAGGGCTTTTCGATGATCGTGAAAGGCCTCAACGCCTACGGCCACTGCAAAGCCGAGGCGGGCGTGCATCGTCTGGTGCGTATTTCGCCGTTCAACTCGGCGGGGAAACGCATGACCAGCTTCGCCTCCGTCGACGTGGTTCCGGAAATCGAAGCCGACGACTCCATTGAAATTGACTCCGACGATCTGCGCATCGATACCTACCGCTCAGGAGGTGCCGGTGGCCAGAACGTGCAGAAGAACGATACCGCAGTGCGTATCACTCACTTGCCGTCCGGCATCGTGACCCAGTGCCAGAACGAACGCTCGCAGTTGCAAAACCGCGAAGTGGCGATGAGGGTTTTACGTTCCAAACTGTTGGAACGCAAACTGCGCGAGCAGCAAGCTGAAATCGACCGTGTGCGCGGCACCAAGAGTTCCAACGAATGGGGCAGCCAGATTCGCAGTTACGTCTTCCAGCCTTATCAAATGGTGAAAGACCTACGCACCCAGCACGAAACCAGCGATATTGCCGGTGTGATGGATGGCGATTTCAATGGCTTCATCTTCGCCTATCTGGAACAAAACGCCGGGCAGAA
Organism: Abditibacteriia bacterium; assembly: GCA_036833945.1. Taxonomy (GTDB): domain Bacteria; phylum Armatimonadota; class Abditibacteriia; order Abditibacteriales; family Abditibacteriaceae; genus DAITOV01. Next base: position 22,462 of record DAITOV010000021.1, on the reverse strand, counting down.
CTGAGCAAAATAATAAAATCCGTTTACCACGAGCGGCTTCTACCTGGCAAAAGCGTGTGGTAAACGGATTTTTGTTTTTACAAGTTATCTCGGAATCTCTTATCGGAGAGAAGAGTTGAGGTGTAGCTGGGAAATGTAGGGGCTCCCCTTGTGGGTGCCCGCGACATCACAGTCCGGCTAATATGCTTCCCTGTCTCATACGTTATCGGGCACCCACAAGGGGAGCCCCTACATATTTCGCGAAAAGCACAATAGCCGAATTGAGGTTTCAGGCTTTAGGCGGTGTCCAGCGCCGCCAGCTTTCGAGGTATTCCAGGAACCCTACATTTACAATCTTATCGGCGTGCGTAGTGCGGTAGGCGTCCAGCGCGGTTTTGGCCTCTTCGAAGGTCGCTTTATACTGCGCGTTTTGCGGCTGGGGCCGGTAGTTCTTGTAGGCCGTTAATACCGTCATGGTGAGCCGGGCGTGCTCATGCCACAGTTCCACATAGGTGATGCGGCTCAGCGCGTCGGCATCATTTTTCGCGGCTGCTTTGGCCTGTTGTAAAAAGCCGTTGGCGGTGGCGAAGGCTTCGGGCGTATAAAGCTGGTCGCCTGCACTGCTCAATGGACTCCAGCCGCCGTTGGCCCCGCGTTGGAACGGTGTTGTGGCTTTCTTGCTCACGGTTTCCCAGAACTCGAAATACTGTTTCATGTTCTTCGCCGCCGGTCCAAAAGCGGAGTAGTATTCGTTCAACACTTCATCCACCGTCATGTCGGGATGTGCGGTGAGGCGGCCCATCATGTAGAGATTGATACCTTGCACGCCCCACATACCTACCAGCGAATCGAAATCGGTGCCGTAAAGGCCGTCGTGGATCATGTAACGGAAGTCTTCTCCAAACTGGCGCGCATACACGAACGGCATGGCATAGCCGGTGAGGAAATTATTGGGACGCAAATACACCGTGGCACCGGTGGCAACCCAGCCGTCCCATACCCGTTTCAGTTCAGCCGATTCCTTTGCACTCATCGGGTAGTTATAAGCCGGGACCACACCCACCACGATGTTCTTGTTGAGCTTGGTTTCCACCGGCGGGTCGCTGTATTCGGTGTAGGCCAGGCCAAATACGGTGGCGTTAGGGTCGTGCTCTTGCCCCAGCTTCTGCACTGCCAGCCAGAACTTGGCATAACGGTCGGAAACCGAGATCCGCGGCCAGTCGTTACTGGTTTCCCTGGCCTGGGCATGACCACTTAGCCAGGGATTCTCCAGCACCAGGGGCGTTTGCGGGTTGGCCGGGTCCCAGGCTTTGCAGTTGGCGCACTGACAGGGCGGGTCCATCGCGGTGCGGTCGTTCTCGGCGGCTTTGATCCATGAACGCACCGGGTTGGTTTTGCGCTCTTCGAGCCAGTCGGCAATTACCTGTTGCTGAAATGCCGGGTTGGAAACGCACATCTGGACCAGGGTGGGGCGTTTGGGGTTGAACGGTTCGCGCTTGCTCCGAGGCAAGAGGGCGAAATATTCGGGATGGGTTTTTCCAAAGCGTTCCCAGTAATAAGAAAACGAGTGCCCGTAGCCCGAACCCCCAGCCGGAACGCTACGTGTCAGGCGCTGGCGCCGCATCCACACGTTGGTCTGGGTGACATACTGCGGGCGGCGTTCTGCATCCATACCCTTCCATGTATTGAGGCGGGCCTGCGCAAAGGCCAGAGCCGGTTTCACATTTTGCCGGGCCAGACTGCCGCTCCACAGCGTTTTGGGCTTGGCGAGCACCACGCCGCTTTCATCAGGCCATAACCATTTGGCATCGAGCTGGGTTTCGAGCCATTCATAAACGGCCAACAGGCTGCCCATGGAAGCACTGTCGTCGTAGGGTAGTTTGCCGGTTTCAAAGCCCGGCCAGGAAGCGCCGTAGAGCGGAGCATCTTGCGCCCGGCCACGGTCGTCTTTGCCAATCAAGAAAAGCGCATTGGGCAGGGAGGTAATGCGAAAACTATTGTTGGCGTAGCCTTCGATATTAATTCTCGCTCTGGCAGCGGCTTGAGTCGTGCCGATGTAAATGCGGTTGGCAATGCCGGTGGGAACGGCGTTTTCGGCCACGATTTGCAAGCGCGCTCCAGTGGCTTTTTCAATGTGCCATTGAAGTTCCCCGGCGGCATAAGTCACGACCGGCAAAGCCTCGGTTGGAATCACGATAGCCGCCAGGGCGTTGCCGTTCTCGGCAATTTTAAAACCTTGCGTTTGTGCTTGCTGCTGGGTGGCTGTCTGGGCCGGAAGTGGGGTGATGTGGCCTGACAATGTGAGCGTTGCGGCTGCAACGGCTAATGAGATGAAAAGTTGATTCATAATTGTAAAGGAAATAGGGCGTTTATCGAAGCATAACTCCTGGAGGTTGGGTGGGGGAGTTGAAGCGTAATAATGAACGCTGGGCTTTTTAGTGTTCAGCATTCATAACTCATAGTTGCTAATACTCTCCGACTCCCTCCCCCCCAACCCCTCCCTGAGGGAGGGGAGTTTTTATGCCTAATTCTTCTTAATCGCGCACCACTGAGCCAGTGGCATCAATGCGCCCAGGTTCTGCTTTTTGACATGCCCATCGGCATAAAGGGCGTTCAAACCACCGTTATGGGTGCCCGCCTGGGGATTATTATAGTACGCGGTCATGTTCGTGGAAGAAGGCGTAAAGTAAGAGAGTTGTCCATTTGCCGAAGCATGGGCATAGCCCACATAGAGTGTGTAGTAGTAATAGGTAATCGCCGATTCGATCACGTTGATGGAGGTGGCCGGTTCCTGCACTGCGGCCTCGTTAATGCCGTCATAGATGAGGTGGTCGCCGCATTGATTGCTCCAGTTAATAATCTGCCCGCTACGCGGCGGGTCGATCTGTTTGCCGGGAAAATAGCCGAACGCCTGGTTGTAGGAGTAGCCGATCTGCCAGTTGTCGGGTTGGCTGGGGCATCTGCTGATCGGCTTGCCTTTGATATAGGGAGCCAGATAGCCGTCATACCAATTGAGCTGGGCTGGTTGTAGGGTGCGGCTAAAAGGGTAGTAGCCGTCATAATCCTGGCGGTACTGCGCGATAGCCAGGCCGATTTGTTTCATATTGGAAACGCACGCCGCTGCGCGCGCATTCTCCCGCGCGCGGGCAAAAACCGGAAATAATATTGCCGCGAGGATTGATATAATGGCAATAACAACTAATAATTCGATAAGTGTAAAGCCGCTGCGCATTCTCTGATGGTGTTGCATTGGGGTGCCTCCTGATTTTGTGACGTATTGATGTATACCCCAAACGCAGAGCCGCTAATCACTCAAAGTGGATTGAAAGTCCACAAAATGGATACATTGTCCAGAAGTGTCTTTCCTCCGGTTCTGGCGGCGGTATTCTTGCGGTGTGAGTCCCAGGTTTTGCAGGAAGAGGACTCGCAGGTGATTCATGGAGATGCCCACCACTTTGCTGACATCCTTGATGGGGTACTGGGTGTTTTCCAACAGCATCTTAGCATTGGTGAGGCGATATTGCTTGAGGTAATCGTTGAAAGTGGTGCCGGTGATCTTGCGGAACTGGCGGGTAAAGTGGGCGCGCGACATATAAACCTGGCCTGCCACGATATTGATATTCAGCGGCATGTGCAGGTTGTGGTGAATATATTCCTGGGCGCGGCGAATCGATTCATCTTCACTCAGGGGCGCTTCATCCTCCGGGCCGGTATTGCCCTGGTTAGGCAGCAGGTAGCGCATCTGCTGGAGTTCGCGCCATAGCATGAACATCATCGCCTGGAAAATACCCTCGCCAATCTCCCGGTATTGCGGTGCCTGGTTGATTACTTCCGCGCTCAAAGTTTCCAGGTAGTGGCGAATCTGGGGGTTGAGCATGTGGTAGTATTCGCCCTGTGCGACATCGCACCAGTGCATGCCTTCCCGGGTATGGTTCAGCCAGCAGGCCACACCCTGACGCCAGGCGCGGATGGAGAACATCGAACAATGCGCGTTTTCCGGTGCGTTTTCTTCCAGGCAGAGGTGGGTGCCGTCGGAATAGGGCGTGCCGGGCAGGATGAGAAAACCCTGGCCCGACTTGCAATGTAAAACGTAATCGCCAAACGGCATGGCGACTTCCCCCTCGATCACAAACCCCAATACGGGTGAGGTGGAGGCGTGGAGCCGGTCTTTAGGCCAGCGCGCGTTGACAAAAGCGGCCGATTTTTCGTCCTTGAGCCGCTGCCGGACAGGAACTTTTTTCGAGAGCAATGGCTTAGATGTGAGATAAGCACCCGGCGGCAGTTGGGCCGTGCGCTCTTGCATCTCGTGCAGGGTGGAACGAGCCACAATAATCGATTGCATCCCTTGCGTTTTGATCTGCGGGATGATCTCTTGTTCCAATACGCGCACCAGAGGCGAAGAGGGTAAGGATTTTGGCTCGGTTGGCATGGTATCGCGTAAGTTAAGTCAGAAGTCGGAATGATGAATGCAGAAGTGAGGCAACCGGGCGTTGACGCTAACAGCCAGCCTGATAAGCTCGTCATCCTCGCGAAAGCGGGGATCCAGTACATGGCTTTTTGTTTAAAGACACAATCAGCTCGCTTGTCTGGAGAGTAAGTTTCCTATTTCCCCTCGGTTTGCCCCATCTGATCAAAAACAGATGGTTGCTGCCTCTCTTTCCAGGCAGCAATAATGCGCTGCACGTTTTCATCCGGCGCATTGTCAGACTGTACTTCCAGGTCATAGCGCATCTTCTGGTGAATATGATAAAAATCCTGCTCCGCGCTGCCGATTTGGCGATCGCCGCGAGCCTTTTCTCGTTCGATGAGCATCGGTAGCGGACAATGCACTCCCACAAAAAAGACATCGAAGGGCGCAAAAAGACCCACAAGCTCTTCAAGCCAACCTTGCGTATCCAAAATATGTTCGAGGATGAGATTATTCCCGGCTTGCGCATAAGCGGCTAATGAAAGATGAAAGCCGTGAAAAAACTGGTCCCTGGCGTCTTGCCACTCAAATTCCCCGCTTCGAAAGCGCGTCTGTGGCAACACGCCGGAATCGCGGAGATGGTCAATGGAAATGTGCCAGAAGGGTAAGTCGATGGTATTCTGGATGCCGCGCGCCAGGGTGGACTTCCCACTGCTGGAAGCGCCGTGCAGAAAGATGATTTTTGCGTTTTGTGACATTCGTTCTGGCGTATCTCTCTACCAAACCTTCCACGGCGCCTTGCCGCTGTCCCACAGCGATTCCAGCAGGTTTTTATCGCGTAGCGTATCCATCGGCTGCCAGAAGCCGTCGTGCTTGTAGGCGTTGATCTGGCTGTCGCGCGCTAATTGTTCCATCGGTTCGCGCTCCCAGATGGTTTCGTCTTTTTCGATGTAATCCAGAACCTGCGGTTCCAGCACGAAGAAGCCGCCATTGATCCAGCCGCCATCGTCGGGCTTTTCGTGAAAAGAAGTCACGGCATCGCCTTCCAGGCCCAGCAGGCCAAAGCGTCCCGGCGGTTGGGCGGCGGTGACGGTGGCGAATTTCTTCTGCGCGCGGTGAAATTCAATGGCAGCGGTCACGTTCACATCGCCCACGCCGTCGCCGTAGGTGAAGCAGAAGGTTTCGTCATCCAGATACGGGGCAACCCGCTTGAGGCGGCCGCCAGTCATGGAATCTTCGCCGGTATCTACCAGCGTGACCCGCCACGACTCGGCTTTTTGCTGGTGTACGCTCATGACGTTGTTTTGCATGTCGAAGGTCACGTCCGAGTTATGCAGGAAATAGTTGGCGAAATACTCCTTGATGACGTAGCCGCGATAGCCCAGGCAAATCACGAAGTCGTTGATGCCGTGGGCGGAATAGATTTTGAGAATGTGCCACAGAATCGGACGACCGCCGATTTCGATCATCGGCTTGGGGCGCAATGAGGTTTCTTCGCTGAAACGAGTTCCCAGACCACCGGCAAGAATGACTGCTTTCATAGAATTTAGTGTTTTGCTCCTGCTCTTCTCAATGTTTCTTCGATTTCCGGGTGCCCCTGCTTTACAGCCCACGCCAGAGGCGCAGCCCAGGCGGCACCGGCCTGGTTGGGATCGGCACCTTGTTCCAGTAAGTATTCCACCATTTCCAACTCGCCCCAGCGCGTGGCCAAGCCCAGAGGGGTGGATCGATACTCTTCATCGACCGCATCGATATTTGCGCCATGTTTCAATAAAAGCTCGGCTTTGGGCACATCGCCCTTTTGTGCCATATCGTGCAGAATCGTGACATGCTGCCAACTCGTCACGTTGGGGTTCATACCCTTTTCCAGTATAAAAGCGGTGCCGTCTAAGCGCTCGAAATAATAAAACTGCGCCCATTTGAGCACGGAAGGAAAAGAGGCTCCACCGCTCAGCAGCAGTTCGATCATCTTCCGGTGACAGGTTTTGGCGGCAAAGGTGAGAATGCCCTCGCCCCAGAAGTAGGCGTCGTGTTTGGCTAATTCTGGATGCGCCGCCAACATCTGCCGGGTTTTTTCCAAATCTTCCCGGTCGACAGTTTCCTCAAATTCCTGCTGGAGCGGGGTTAAATGGGAGTGAATTTTTCCGTTATCGCTTTTGTAGTGATGAAATTCGGGGTGCGCGGCATATTCGTCCAGTGCTTCGGCAATTGCGTGAAAACCCCGATCACGGGCGATGGTGGGCAGATTATCCAGAAAAGGATAGGTTTTGTAATCGGGGTCGTGTGCGCCGTGAGCCAGCAGATACTGCACCAGCTCGAAATGGCCTTCACGAACAGCCAAATGAATGGGCGGCGTGTAGTTATATTGCGCGTAAATGAGCGCGGGGCAGGCGCTCACCAACCGTTTCACTTCTGCTAAATCGCCGTTTTTGCTCGCGACCAGAACATTCCAGACCTGGGTTGTGGTAGAGATCACTCCACCAGCCAGGGACATGGGCCGCTCCTGTTGTAGTTCTGCCGGTTGTATCATGACGGGTGATGACGCTCGGGTTGAAGTGATGAGGGAAAACGATCTTTAGTTTAGTCGAGTTCCGGCAACACATTCGCTGCCCGCTGCCATTCTTCCGGCAAACCGATGTCAATGAAATCGCCGTGGTTTTCAAAGGCATACGTCGCATTCTGTTCTACCAATCGTGGGAAGACGTCGCGTTCGAGCGAACACACCTTACCTTCAGGAATCAGATCGAGAACGGGGCGTTTGAAGATATAATAACCGGCGTTGATAAAGCCTGGGCCGGTAGCCGCGCCTTTTTCCTCGAAGCCAAGCACTTTGTGGTTAGCGTCGATTTTCAGGCTGCCGAAGCGTGAGCGGTCTTCCAGATGGGCGGCAACTAATGTAGCAGTGGCGGGTGTACTGCCGTGCTGCTGCAAGAGTGCGGCGAAATCGACTTCGTTATAGCAATCGCCGTTGAGCAGCAGGAAATTTTCAGCATGAATGAGCGGCTGGGCCAGCTTCACAGCTCCGCCGGTGCCCAGCAATTCCTGTTCACGGGAATAATTGATGCGCAGGCCGAAGCGCTCGCCATCGCCGAAATGTTCTTCGATTTTTTCGGCTTGATAGCCCACGCAGAAGATGATTTCCCGAAAGCCCGCTTGTTTAAGCGAAGCCAGCACGTATTCGAGAAATGGCCGATTGCGGACCGGGGCCATGGGTTTGGGCAGGTCGGGCAGGGCAGCGCGTAAACGCGTGCCCAGCCCGCCTACCAAAATGAGGCAAGGTGTGTCCTGGGGATCCAGTGACATGGTTTGAAAGTTACACCAATTCGCTCAGCGCCACTTCACGATTTTCGTTTTGGCTGATGAGGGCGGCCTGCATGAAGCGCATGATTTCCAGCGTTTCGGAAATCGGAATCGGCGACTGGCCAGTCTGCAAGAACGGAATCACCTGTTTGAGCAATTGCGCGTAGAACGGAACCTGGGTCGAGAAGGTGGTTTGAGCCACTTTCTTTTCGCCGAACACGGTGGCGCCGAAGCTCACGCTGCCGGTGCGGATGCCGCGCAGGGTGGCTAAACGGCCGTTGCCCCAATCGCCAATCACCACGTCGTAAGCATCGGTGTGGATGGTGCGCACACTCTGACAACCTTCGCCCATGAAGGTGTAGAGGATTTCCGCGCCGTGGATGCCATACCAGAAGAGGCCGGGGTTGCTGGGGTCGAGCGTAGCAGCGGTGAAGGCGTCGCAGGAGAGAATGGCGCCCAGTTCTTCATTGGCTTTGAGCGCGGCGATGTTGAGATCGAAACGCAGCGAAGACGACGACATGATGGGGCAGTTATGCTCCTGGGCCAGCTTCACGATGGCGGCGGCGTCTTCGTAGTTGTGGGCCAGCGGCTTGTCGATAAATACCGGCTTGCCGGCCTTGATGATGGGGGTGGCTTCGGCCAGGTGGCGGCGGCCATCCACGCTTTCGAGTAAAACGACGTCGGACTTTTCGAGTAGGGCGTCCATCGAATCGACGATTTCGATGCCGAAGTCGTCTCTCATCTGCGTGGTATATCCCTCCACGCGATCGGCGCTCGAAGCCAGGTCGGCACTGAAGGTGGGGTAGCCCACGACCACTTTCGCGCCGGGAACATGGTTCGGGTCGGAAGCATCGTTGAGCAGCTTGGTAAAGGCTTGTACGTGCGAGGTATCGAATCCGACGATACCGATGTTGAGAGGTGTTTGCATGAGACTATTCTATTGAAGACGAGGGTGTTTGAAAACCGGTTAAATTAGCAATTTCTGGATGGCATCCTTGAGGATGCCTTCACTGCGCCCGGCTATAAATGAATCTTTCGGTTCGTAGCCGCCTTCATCAAACGATTTTTCCAGGCAAATATAACCCGGTCCGCAGTCGCCATAGGAAGGCACCACCACAAAATCGTCGGGGCGCTGCTGTTGGGCAAAGTATTGATACTCCATAAACGACTCTCCGGGCAGATGAACTGAAGTAACGGGCGGCCCGCCCTCGGTTTGCAGTTCGAGTGCGCCTAATGTGATGGGGGTGGCCTGTCGTTCATGATAGGCCAGAATCAGCGCCGCGCGGCTGCGTAGCTTGGTATTCACCGATTCATCGCGCAAGACCGCTTCGAGTTGCTCAACCGGTTCGTCCTCGCGGGGCGGCAACTGAATAGGTTGGGTTTTCCATTCGAGAGAGCGGAGCGGATGGCGCTCGGCGTTTTCCTCACTCTCGACCAGCGCTTTATAGATTCGCTCGGTGAAGACTTCGCGTAGCTCGGTCGCGCCGTCGTTATATTTTCCGGCGGTGATGTCGCCCGCGCATTCGGTGAAATAGAGATGGGTCACGCCATCTTCTGCGGCGCGGCGTTCGCGGGCCAGGCCGGTGAAGTCGGGCGTGACGTAGCTGTCTTCGTAGCTGGAAGGATGCACCGCATAAAAATGCGCCACGGCCAGTTTTTGGTCTCCGTTCCAGAAGCTGATGGTTTTGAGCCAGGGGTCGATCTCCCCTTCTGGCTCGGCGCGCACTTCCGCTTCCAGGGTGCGGGTCCAGCGCACGGCTTTCACTTTTCCATCTTCGCCCATAATGCGGCGGTTGGACGCGACTTGCTCTACCTGCGCGCGCCCGGTCGCTACATCGGTAAGCGGCGAAGCGTTGCTCCATGCCTGCCCGGCGGCGCGGGCGGTGCGGCGCAAGGCATCGTCGCACCAGGCAACATTCATCAGCGGGCGGATGCCGTTTTGCTCGCTGATGAGTTGCTGGGCCACTTCATCGGGCCAGGGGGTGCAGTGCGGGTGCATGGTGTGCACGGCCACGCGTTCGGGCGTGGTGCCCACTGCCTGCGCCAGGGCGTTTTGCCAGGCGTGGTAGCTGCGGTTGCTGATCTCGCACCAATCCACAGCACACAGCACGATGGGTGCTGAGCCGTCGCTCAAAATGATGCCGTTGGCATACAGTTGGTCGGTGATTCCCAGAGCGGGAGGCATCCAGCCCGCGCACAGTGGGTGGCCGGGCGGCGGGGTGACATTAGCACGGAACGTCGCGATTTGAAAAGCGCTCATGATATGAAGTTGTCGGCGAGTTAATGGGGGTGAGGATACAAAAATAAACGGCCGCTCACCAAGTGGGCTGGCCGTTCCTTTTTCACTTTCCCCAAATCTCGGTTTCACTGAGGCGCAACACCTTGCTGGGTGCTGCATTGAAGCGCACTTTTAATTGGGTGGCCTTACCCGGAGCCAGTTTCATATCTTGTAAAGCCACCTCGTTAACGCTCACTTCCCGTTCGTCCCAACGGGCGGCTTCGCTCCAGCTTTGGCCGTCAATTGAAACCTGACAGGAACCGGCGGGCAGCGTGCGGGCGAAGAAGAATCGAGCCTGGTGCAGATCGACCGGCTGTGGAAACTGGTAAGTAATCTCCAATGGCTCATCCATTTTCCATTGCAATTCAAAATCGGCCGGGTTAGCATCGTTGGCAGCCCCGGCAGCTTTGCGACGGTCGGTGAGCCGCCCCTCGCCAAAGGCGATCGGTTGCCCGGCCTCTTCGCTGCTCTTGCGGCTGAGCAAATAGTGCCCTCCGGTTTGAGCCGAAGCTGTGGCTACCGCCTGGCCCTGTTGCCATTCCATGTAGTTGCCGGTGAGGCACACGCCTGCGGGCCGCATACGTTCCAGTGGCTTGGTGGCCGGGAAACGAAAACGCCAGATGTCTTGGTTGAGTTTGGCTCCGGCATTGCTTTGGATCTCGCGAAACAGCGCAATCCATTCCGGGTTCTTGATGACGGGCTGAACGAAAGCATTGGTGCCGAAGAAGAGAACTTTCCCTTTGCCAATAGACTGTTGAATCGCCGCGGCACTATCATCGGCATAACGGGCGATAACTTCGCCGGTTCGGCTCGAAAGTGGATAGGCTTCACCCAAAACTTTGAGATTATGGCGCGCAAATGCCGTGAATGCAGTTTGTTTGGCAGGTGTAGTAGTGCTTAATGGCGGCAGTAGATTGCTATTCTGGCGGGTAGTGCCGTCGCTGCGGTGGCGAAACGCCAATGGATCGTTCACCACCAGTGTGCCGCCTCCAGCTACGAATTTTTGCAGGGCATCAAATTCGGCATCGTCGACAATCGGTGCGTAAGGAATATAAATAGTTTTAAAGCCTTGCAGTGCAGCCGGATTCTGGGCGATGAAGGTTTCATCAATGAACCGCACTGTCGATTGCAGGCGCGGGCCGAGAATGGTGTAAATCCACTCCGGCTCCTGGGTTTTTTGGAGCGCGGCCTGGCCCTGGTAGCTGGTGTTGCTGTAGAAAATAGCGGTATCGGCTGCCGGTCGCTGCACGCGGAACGGTGTTTTGAGAGTGTTCAGGGTTTGTTGAAGCACAGCCCAACGTTCGGGCGCGCCGATACGGTCGGTGCCGAACGCGCCTTTTTTGGCGCGGCGGCCGATGGTATCGGAAGAATAGATGTGCAGCCCGGTGGCACCGCTGCGGAAGGTCTGGCTCAACAACTCTTCGGTTTCGGCGACCGTAAAGCTGGCGGGGTAATGCTCGACGTGTGGCACCGGCCAAATTTCGCTGCCACCTGAAATATCGGCCAGGAACTGGGTGTTGAAAGCGGTGTTTTGCCGGGTGGCATCGCGCGCCGGGTAAAGCTGGCCGGTAATAATGTCGAAAACCTCGTTCCAGCGCCCGATGGCAAAGGGGTAATGCCCGGCCATGTTGTCCCATGAAACCCAGCGCAGATGAGGCGCTTCGGCCTTAATAATTTCGTGCACCTGTTTTGCCAGGTCCAGCATCTGGTCGGCTTCCCAACGCCGGGTAGCAATCCAGCGAAAAGGCTTATTATCGGTCGAAGATTGCGGTAGGCCGAACTGGCCAAAGCCGTATTTCTCCTTAATGACATTGTCGGCGGCGACCAGTTCGGGATAGGTTTCGCGTTGGTTATCGAGAAACCACTTGAGGATTTTATCGTTGGCTTCCCAGCTTTCGTCACCCGCCATCAGGCCCCAGATCTGGGGATTGTCTTTTGCCAGCGCAATACTTTTACGCACGTCTTCCAGATAAGCTTCTTTTGTGCGCGGGTCTTGCCACCAGGGGCGGGCCAGTCCCGCAGGAATCGGCGCGCCTTTTTCCCGGGCGGCGCGGGCATCCAGCAGCACAGCGATTTTCACGCCGCTTTGACGGGCTGCTTCGTCGGAGTACGAATCGACCTGGCCACTGTTGCTGATGAGGATGGCGTGTTCTTGTCCCAACTCCGTTAAGATGCGGTCGCGGCTGTATTCAAACCCCAGGCGGCGTGCCAGTTGGAGAGGGTGCGGTGGCCCGGAGAGATCGTGTCCCCAAAATAAGGCACCTTCGCGGGAAAGCCCGCCGGGTGCCGGTTTGATGAGTTCGTGAAAGAGCGGTTTTTCCGTCACGGCGACACGAGCAGGGCGGCTGGCCGTGCGCACCGGAATCTGAGAGGTGTAGAGTGCGCGGTTTCCCTGCTCCACCACGAGTGAGTTTTGACGGTTGAGCTGCGCAGCGGGAACTTCGATGACAAGCTGATTGAGACCCGGCTTGAGCTGATGTGTCTGGACCGGGGCGCCTGCATCTTGTGGGAATTTTGTAGTGACAATCTGCTCGCCTTCGCTTTGAATCTCAAACTTCCAGACACCGTTTTGCCCCTGATAAAACGGGCCGCGCTGCACGCTGGAAAGGCTCAGGCTAGAGCCCATCACAGGGCCGGAGATGATTTTTTTCAGGTATTGTCCCGCCTGCCCGTAAGGGGTTTGGGTAAGGCTAGCCGTTTGCAGGCTTCCCCCGGCGTAGTGGTTGCGCCCGATATTGAGGCCAATGACGTCGCCGGATTGAAGGGGTTGGGGCAAAGTGTGGCGCGGGATGGCGATTTCCATCTCCCAGAAGTCGGCCCCAATGTGGGTGCGCACGGTGGCGTTCGAGTCCCACGCGGCGACATCGGCACTGCCGTTGCGGAAAAGCGCATCGTAGTGCGTGCCGGCGGTATTGGCGATGAACTGGATAAATTCCGTGCCGCTGTTGCCGATATCGAGCAGCACCTGGATACAGTCGTCGCCCGCGACGTTGCCGTCTTTTTCATCAGCGATAACGCTGGTCTTAATGCTCTTAACCAGCGGTTCCCGGCTTCGCATCGCAATCAATAAATGCTGTTCGTTCCACCCGGCCCAGACCTGGGTTTGAGGGAAATCGGTGCTGGTTAAACCCTGCAATTGCCCCAAAGAGAGCGTCGCCGGCCATTCGTGCGTTTCAATCTTGCCGTCAATCTGGGGAACGTCCTTAATCTCGGGGAGTGGTGAAGGGGTTTGGGCAAAGACCGGCATAGCTAAGCCGATCGACAGACAGCAGATGAACGAGAGTGATTTCATGGGGAGCTTCTTACCTATTTCGTGGCTAAAAACCAGCCGTTATCCACGGTGCCATCGCTATTATAATCGCCCAGCGATTTCCATAGCATCCATTTCGCATGCCCATCGGCAAAAAGCACGTTGCTGCCTTCGCCATGCCAGCGGCCCTGGTTGTTGCCTATCAGCTTGGGATTGGAACCGTCCTGACAGGCACCCGCCGAAGTTGTGGCCCAGGAGGTGGGCGGGTCAATGAAGCCCGTGCCCTGAATGGCCGTGATCTCGGTGAGCATTACGGTTTCGGCGGTTTTGGAGATCGCCGCTATGGCCACCGGACTCAGGGAATAGATCGTGCCCACGCGAGTGTAGCTGCCCAGGTAGGTATAGTTGTAGCCGTAGGAACCCGAGCCCAGGCGGTTTGGCGAAACCACCGTGGGGTCGCAGGGATCGGCGGAGTTAGTACTGATTTTATAAGCGCTGGGACACACGAAAAGTTGAGGGCTTTTCACATATCCCATTAAAGCAACCTGCCAGCCATAGAGCGGGTCACGAGCGGGCGAAGCCGGGTAGGCATAACTCACCAGATATTCGTCATAATCCTGGGTATACATCTGCGAAGCCAGGCCAAGCTGCTTAACGTTGCTCAGGCAGGAAGCGCGCCTGGCATTTTCGCGTGCCCGGGCGAAGACAGGAAATAATATCGCTGCAAGTATTGAAATTATGGCGATAACGACTAATAATTCAATGAGGGTAAAAGCACGGGAGTGGTGTTTCATGGCGGAGACATCCTTGTTATTCGGGCCTACGCTTATATTTATACCACCACACGCTTTCTCTCAAACGTCATTATTGCCTACTAAGCGTCAGCTTTGCATCATTTTTTGTTCACGATATTCACCGGGCGAAACGCCGTGCATTTTCTGGAACAAAGCCCGCAACTGCCCGTATTTTAACCCGACCCGAGCGCTGATGAAAGCCACCGGAAAATTGCTGCCGGTCAGCAGTTCTTCGGCGCGTTTCATGCGCAGATGGGTGCGGTATTCGTGGAACGTCAGGCCGGTTTGTTCCTTGAAGCGGCGGGTGAAGGTGGCAGGGGAAACCGAAACCTGCTGCGCCACGCTTTTGATGGTGAGGTTGCGGGTCAGGTCTTCCAGCATCAGTTCTTGGGCCTGTTGAATGGGGTCGTGCTGCTGCTTGTCGCGCGCTTCCTGGCCACTCCCCCAGTCACTGAAAGCACGTTTCGCCTCGATCTCCTCCCGCAGCAGCCGGGAAGTGGCCTGTAATAAGTGGGTGGAAACCTCGGGCGGGCATTGCTTTTGGGTCTCGTGGCAAAAACCCGTAAAGAGTTGCCGGAGAAACGGATGTGTGACCCGGCACCAGCCCAGCCCCGGTTCCTTGCGATGGGTGGCTCCTTCGGAGCGGCAAATCCAGCATAACAGCCCATTGGTGGCGTTATCGGGCGCAATCCACAGCACATCGCAAACTCGCCCGGCGACTTTGCCCTCGAAATGCGGGTGGCTGCCGTTTTCCTTAGGCACGCCGGTGGGAACCAGCACCACGTCGCCGGTGTGGCAGCGGAGGATGTAGTCGCCGATCCGAAAATCGGCTTGTCCGCCGACCACACACATCAGGAAAGGCGCAGGATTTTCGTCCATTTCATCTTCGGGCCAATGTGCCAGCTTGATCTGTTGTTCATGAAAATGCCGCCGTCCGCGCAGGGCAACGCGTTTGCCTCGTCTTTTCTGGGGCGTGAGGCGCACGTGAGAAGGCAGTTGGCCCGGTAGATAGGCCGTGTGGACAGGTTGGGCCACGATTAAATTCGCAATCCCTTCGTTATCCAGCCCATACTCCAGTTGGCGCAAAGCTTTAGAGAGTGCCTTAAACCCGGTTTCGTTGACGGAACTGCTTTTCATGATCGGGCGATAGTGTGAGCTTTTTGGCGCGTTTGCAGCAAGCTTTCGGGGTTGCAAGCGCTCCACTTATTTAGTGTCATTTGAAGGGTTTTGGTGTCCGAAGTCGGTTCGGGCACCAGTTTTTTTGAGGAGTTGAACGGTTTTGATTAAAGTCGGCATTATCGGTATTGGTTTCATGGGCGTAACGCATTTCAAGGCGTTGCAGCAGGTTAAAGGCGCGCGGGTGGCGGCGATTTGCACGCGCGATGCCAAAAAACTGGCGGGCGACTGGCGCTCCATCCAGGGCAATTTTGGCGATGCCGGTGGCATTCAAGATTTATCGCGCATCGCACGCTATGCCGAAATCGACGAGTTGTTGGCCGATGAATCGATCGATATGGTCGATATCTGCCTGCCCACCCACCTGCACCGTGAGGTTTCCATCGCCGCGCTCAAAGCCGGTAAACATGTGCTGGTAGAAAAACCGCTGGCACTCACTCTCAAAGATGCCGACGCCATGATCGCCGCCGCCCAAAAAGCCGACCGCTTGCTCATGGTGGGCCAGGTGCTGCGCTTCTTCCCGGCCTTTGCCGAAGCGGCGGAACTGGTGCAAAGCGGCAAATACGGCGCGCTACGCGCCCTCAACCTCAAGCGCATTATCGCTACGCCCAAGTGGTCGGTAGACGATCACTTTACCGACGTCAGCAAATCCGGCGGCCCGGTGCTCGACTTGCATATTCACGATACCGACTTTATCCAGCATTTGGTGGGTGTGCCGCAACGGGTGCAATCGACCGGCTACACCGCCGCCAACGGCACCGGAATTTACATCAATACCCAATATCTTTACGAAGATCGTAACATCGCCGTCACCGCGCAAAGCGGCGCACTTTCCATGCCCGGCGTGGGTTTCGAGCACGGCTTCGACCTCTATCTCGAAGGCGCAACGGTGCGCTTCAACAACCTTTTCACCGGTGAAGAAGTGTTCCTCTCCACCGCCGACGGCAAAACCAAGCGCTACAAACCCCGCCGCAAGGAAGCATTCGTGGCGCAGTTGCAGCACGCCGTCGATTGCGTGAAGGAAGGCCGTGAATCGGAACTGATCTCCGCCCCGGCGGCGCGCACTTCGCTGGCGATTTGTTTGCAGGAGTATCAGTCGCTTTTATCTCGTAAAACCATGAAAATTCGTTCCTGAATATTGTTTATTTTCAACGGGAATTAAGCAAGTTGAAAAAAATCATGTTTAATCGTGCCGATAAATGGGTATAATTAATCTGCTACGGTGCAGATTTGGTTTTGCTCCGATGTAGAATATGACTACCACTTTAGAAAGCGCCAAAAAGAATATCGAGCCGGGCCAGCCCAAATATGAGGCTGTTGCAGAGCGTTTGCGGACTCAGATCGAGTCGCATGAGCTGCGCCCTGGTGATCGTTTGCCGACTTATGCCGAGTTGCGAGCGCAGTTTGGAGCGACTGCTACTACGGTGGAGCGTATTTACGGCTTGCTGGAGCAGGAGGGCCTGGTCGAACGCCAGCCGCGCCGTGGGTTGTTTGTGGCCGAGCGTAAACGTGTGTTGACGGGTAATATCGGGCTGGTGGGTAGCCCACTCTTTCAAAATCAGCAGGATTCGTTTTACATCAATATCAATCACGGCGTACAGTCTGCAGTGAGCCAGTATGGGCGGCGTTTACTGCTGACGACGAATTACGATGTCGATCGCCCGCTCTTTGAAATGGTGGATGGTTTATTGCTCAGTGGTCATTCCGTGGAGACGAACCAGCATATTCTGCAGGAGGCTCCGGCGCATCTGGGACGCGTTTCGATGTTTACCTCTATGCCGGGCATGACTTGTGTCGTGGCTGATGAGTATCGCGGTGGTAAGTTGGCCGTCGAGCATCTGATCAATAACGGCCATCGCCGGATTGCCTGTCTCATGTCGCAAGCCGCCGAGTCGTTGGGGCACGTCGGTCGTTTAACGGGTTATTACAATGCCATGCAAGAGGCAGGCATTGCTATCGACTCACGTTGGAAACGAGTGATTCCCAGCGATGGACTCAATCCGCAGTTCAATCACCTGTCATGGGGCCGCCAACAAATGCAGGACTGGCTCGATCAAGGCTGGCGAGAATTGGGTTGCACCGCCCTGGTGGTGCAAAACGACAAAATGGCAATCGGGGTAATGCAGGTTTTAAATGAAGCTAAGATCAATGTGCCTCATGAAGTGAGCGTCATTGGCTTCGACGGCACCGAATTGTGTGAACATGTAGTGCCCAAACTCACATCGATTCGATTGCCTTTATTTGAAGTGGGTGTCAAAGCAACGGACTTGCTGATACAGCAAATCGAGGGCGGTAAACAGGAAGAACAAGTCGTCGTTTTGCCGGCAACGCTGCGTGTGGGCGATTCCGTAGCAGCAATTTAAATGAAATCAATTTGACAGAAGGAGAAAGAATTATGCGGAAAACTACCATTCCTGAAAACAGCTCCGTGAGGCAAAGCGGCTTCACGTTAATAGAACTGCTTGTTGTTATTGCTATTATTTTAATACTCGCGGCATTTCTATTTCCCGCATTTGCAAGAGCAAGGGAAAATGCAAGGCGCACCTCATGTTTGAGTAATCTCAAACAAATGGGACTTGCTATCATGCAATACACACAAGATTATGATGAAACATACCCGCAAGCCTTAAATGACGATGCAACGCCAGTCCCTTCTGGCAGCCCCACATGGTTTGGCGGCGCCCAGAAAACATGGCTGCAGGTTGTTTACCCTTATACCAAGAGCGATCAGCTTTATTTTTGCCCGTCCTCAAGTTTTAAATCAGTGCCAACCTTAGGAAATTATGGTGCAAATAGTAGTAGTGTCAATGCTTATGGATTACTTGGATACAGAAATTTAGCTTCTAAGAAGCTGGCTGCAGTGCAAGATGTCGTTGAAACCTACATGATTCTTGAAGCAGGTAGTTATTTAATAGAGCGCGTTCGTGTTGCGGTCACTGCAAACAGGCCAACCGGCAGTCAAATGTTTTACCTGCCAGGTGCCACGAAATTTATGAACGGCGGCAATGGCTGTGCTTTGCTCACGGATAGTGCAATAAAAAAGGATTGTGAAACTTCTCGCCATTTCGATGGTTCCAATGTTATTTTTGCAGATGGTCATGCAAAATGGCAACGCAGCGAGATTCTCTATGATACCGCGCGTTATGGAACTTCGGTTGCTCCTACAGCTTGGCTGATCAATCCTTAAAAATAATTTCGATCTTATGAAAAGAGGCGTCATGGTTAAAGCACGCAAGGAAGGCAATGTGCTTGCTTTCCTATTCCTATCAGTATTCAGCTTTAATGCTTTTTCACAAGAGGCGCAGCCTTCTCCCGCGCCTTTACAGCTAAAAAACGGTTCCTTTGAGCAAGGAATTGAACAATGGCGCATGGTTTGGACCGGAGCACGAGGCGCTGCCACCATCAAGCAGGAAGGGGCTTTCGAGGGCTGGAAGTATCTCGATATTGCCGTGACGTCGCCTCAAAAATCTCGCTTGATGCTGCGTTCGCAAGAAGTGCAGGTCGCTCCCGGCAAAACCTACGAACTAAAATTCAATTACTACACACGTGAGATTAAAGGCTCGGGCGGTTCGGTGAGGATTCTGGCCTACGATCAGAAGAAGAGTTTTATCGGCTATTTTTCCGGGTTTGAAATGCCACCGACTGCTAATGTGTGGGTGACGGAAGAGAAGAAGTTCGTTGCTCCCGAAAACTGTTCTTACGTTATCCTTGAATTTAATTTTAGTAAAGCTGCTGCCGGTGAAGAGCTCGAATGCCGTTTGGATAATGTGCGTTTTTCTCCGGTGAGTGAGTTGGCGCAGCAGGAAGAATTGGCAGCGGTGCGGCTGCCGCTGTTTCACGAACTGTTGATTGAGGGCACCGCACCAAAGCAGCCCCGGCCCATGCCCTACTGGGGATACGACGTGAGCGACCCCGCGCATTTTCGCACCGTTGCCCTGCGCTGGGGGCACGAGTATGTGCTGGCCGACCGGCTCAAGGAGTTAGGGCAACGACGCTGGGCACCGTTTGATGGCAACGGCCGCAATGCTGGTCTAAGACGGCAAAATGCAGTGCCTTCGACTTACTACATCTATGCCGCCGGGCATTTCATGGACGAGGCGTTCGAGCTGGCCACCAAACGGGGCGCGCAGGCAACGGTCGGCAAACAGCCTTTTCCCACTGACCCGATTTACATTGATGCCGTGGTTGAATTGTTGAAATCGAAAAAGACTTTGCTGGGCCGCACTCCCCACTCGACAGACGATTTCGTGATGTTTGTCGATGAGCTTTACGGCAAGCTCACTCATTTTGTTCCCGTCGAGAAGCGCACATCGGAGTTTTGGAAGAGTGCCGATGAAACTGTGCGCACACGCTATGGTTTCGGCAAATATGGCATGCCGGTTTCCGATAGCGATAAAGATGCGTTTCGCCGCATCGCCTATTGGCGTTGGCAGTCGGATTTAGCCGTGGAGGCAATGACCAAAATCGGTAGCGCCCTCCGCGAGGTAGCTCCCGGCGTTCGTTTCATGGGCACCGACGAATACGCTTCGCCCACCCCGCTGGATTGGGAACGCATCGGTGCTCACGTCGATATTCAATTAGGGCAAACCCTGGCTACCGTTGATGGCTGGCGCAAGTACAACCCCGGCTATATCGCCAAATTCATGCGCGACCTCAGTGGCAAGCCAACTTATCCCTTTCTCCAAGTCATTAAATATGGCACCAGCCCGTCTCCCGATACGGTGCATGGTTGGGTAGACCAGGCTTTGCAAGGCGGAGCCAGCGGCTTGTTTGTGGGGGCTGTCGAGTGGTTCGATCGTGATCTGAACCATCCTCTCTATGCTGCGCCTGAGAAGTGGCGGGCCTATACCGGGTTGGTCGAACAGGTTCAGCGCTTGCCGCAAATCCGCTATCCCGCCGATGCCGATGTGGCGTTGCACTATTCCAGCTTCGCTAACATGGCGAATATAGACCAGCGTCGTTTTGGAGCTGCCTATGCTTTGCTGGGGCCACGGGCTGGAGTCTGGTTCACCGTGACGGATGATTTTCAGGTGAATCGCGATCAGAAGAAATGGCATCCCTACAAAGTGGTGGTTGCGCCCGACTCAATCTATGTGTCGCAAGAGAATTTGCAAGCCATGCAAGAATTTGCCGAACACGGCGGCACCCTGATTTTGAGCGATCCCCAATCGCTCTCCTGGTTGATTAATGGTGAACAACCAACCGAAGCGAGAAGGTCATTGCAAGGCGCTTCTTTCGATGAACCGGCATTGCAGCGAGTTGTTCTGTGGAACGGTGAGAAGTTCAGTAATCCCACAGGGCTGGGGCGTAAAGTCATTGAACGAGATGAAAATACGCGGGTCCTGGCAGAATTTGCCGATGGTAGCCCGGCCATTCTCGAACACCGGTTGGGAAAGGGGCGGGTGGTATCGTTTTTGTTCGATCCACATGCGGATAATTTTGTGGACGACACGCAGTGGTGTGCCTTGTGGCAAGGCATGATTAAAGAGTTTGGCGTGCAAACCGACCGCGACATTTGGCGCTTCTCTCTGCCAAAATCACAACCACAGGCCAGGCCTCAGGATGAATGCGTCACTGGCAACGCCGTATGGATGCAGCAGAATAAGCCGGATTTCTCTTTAAATCGGGCACTTCCCGGAACCTACTGGTATGACACCCCGCCCCAGGCGATTCCTGATGTTGCTTCTGTGCAAAACGGCATTTCGTTTGAGAGTGGAAAGCTCACCAACCGGGTGGCAATGGCCAATGCGCCTAAAACCGATCGTGGGTCGCCCTCGCTGGAAGCGGATAAGGGTATCGAGAAATGGGTTGTTCAATTTGGGTCTCAGGAAACCTCGTCTCGAACGCTGACTTTTCAACTACAACAGGAAGTCGAGTTGACTCGCGCCAACCTGGTTTTCAGCGGCGCGTTACCGGCAACGACTGTTGCTGTAAGCCGTGACGGAAAAAATTGGCAAGAGGTTGGCCGCTTGGAAGCTCAGGATAGCGGAGCGGATGTATTCTCACGCGAAGCACGTCTGGGGGGGCGCGGTCAGTATGTCAGGTTCACATTTGCGTCACGCCCGGCGAACACAACTCTTACCCTCAGCGAGGTAGAATTGTGGGCAGCCAAAACAAAATAGTTTTTTAAAAGTCTTGCGGTTCAGTAATGCCTTTCTCTTCTTAATTGCGTTGCTCTTTTCAACACAAAGGCCACAAAGCTGACACAAAGACCAAAAAGAGTTTCTTTGTGATTCCTTCGTGTTCTTTGTGTTGAAGTTGTATTGGGTCGTTGCGCTCACCCGGGTAAGAAGTTCGTGGATCAGCAATACTCAAGTCATGCCTTTTGCGCCCAAAATCCGTCGCGACATCATCGCAGTGTTGGAAGAACACATCATTCCGGCACTGGAAAAGCAAAAGGTGCCCCAAATCCTGGCGCAGCAGCCGTTCGATTTTTCGCAGGTCGAGCATGAGGTTTTGCAGAAGAAGTTCGTCACGGCCAAAAAGTATGAGCCGCTGCAAATTTCCCACACCTGGCCCGAAGAAATGCTGATGTCGGTGAACATGTTGACGGTGATGTTCGCGTACGAAGGCATCTGCTACGAACGAGTTGGCATTACGCGCGAACAGGCAAAGCAACTCCCAACGCCGGTGCGCGATGGGGTAGGCGGGGTAAACCTACTCTCCATGCCCGCCCCGGCAGTGCTCTGCCATCCGCCGTTTATGTTGCGTTCGTTGGGCGTGCCGCGTCCCGAATCGTTGGCCCATCACGGCAGGGCGTTTGCCTACCGCATCTCCGAAACCGGCTTGCTGGTGTCGCTCAACGTGCGTGGGCCGGTGGAGGAAAAAGCGTCTCATCCGCTCGATATTCACGACCCTTCGCTCATCCGCATGGCCCAGCTTTATCTGGAAGAATTGCAAGCGGGCGATCTGGCTGCGGCCCAGGCGCAGCAATTGGCGTTTATGTATCGCATGAAGCGCTATCTGCTCTCGCACCGGCCCGGGGTGGGGAATACCGCCTGGGTGCTGCCGGCACAGGATGCATCTTCATCGTTGCCCTTTTCCAAAAACCAGGAGCTTTGCCGCAAGGTGACGGCCTATATCATCACCAACCTGCATGCTCCCCTCACGCTGCAAGGTTTGGCGGCGCAGTTTGGCGTCTCTACTGTCTACCTTAACAGCGTGTTTCGACAGGTGAAAGGCACCACCGTTATGCGCACCGTCACCCAACTGCGTATCGAAGCGGCCAAAGTGCTGCTCATGGGCAACAAAGAACAAATGAACGAAGTGGCCGAGTT
>DAITOV010000020.1:0-27982 GCA_036833945.1 Abditibacteriia bacterium | reverse complement strand
CCGCGGCGGCAGCGGCACAGCGACTGGCACCGACAACTGGACGATTGATAACATACCGCTGGCGGCCGGGGTTAATGTTATTACCGTGACGGCTTATGACTATGCAGGGAATCATTCGAGTGCGACCTTGACCGTAACGCGCTGGACGCCGGTAACTTATTCCAGCGACCTGGTTCCTAATACGCCGTTGGGCTTGGGCACGGTGACAGCCGGTTCGTTTGCCTATTTCCGGGGTGTTCACACGTTTCATACCTGGGTCGCGACTGCACCTTCAACCATCGATCTCAGTGTTTCGGCGGGTTGGAGTTATTCAGATCGGGGGAATGCCACAGTCACATTGTATGCCAAGAAAAATCTGGCCGGGACACCGGTCGATTCCGCCGGCACCGCGCCCGATAAAGTGACGCGCACGCTCTCATTGGATACGACCTATGATGAGATGCATACCCTGGTCCTCTCAGATGGATTGGGCACGACCTTGATGTCGAAGGCAAGCGCTCATCCTCTGACGTGGCAACCGTCTTCGACTATGGTGACCACGGGGCGTTACTACCTGTATTTCTACGTGCCCAAAGGGACGACGGTAGTTGGTGGTTATGCAGGGGGAGCCCCGACCAGCCCCTCGCCGACGATTCGCGATTCGACTGGCACGGTGCGTCACACGATTCTGGCTGCGGGTCAGTTCTCTATTCCGGTTCCTGCCGGGCAAGATGGCAAGATATGGAAGCTGAATGCTTTGAGTGGGCCTGTGGAACTGATGACGGTTCCCAACCTGATTGCACCTTCGGTGGCCGATCTCTTGCTGCCCAGTGAGGTGGTGGCTGCCGACCAGTAGTAGTTCGTGACAATAAGAAATGTGATGGGCGCAGAGGGTGAAAACCTTCTGTGCCTTTTCGTTGCATGCCGCTGGATTATTATCAAAAGAAGTCGTAGTCGTTCTTCTCTTTGGAATTTAACCTATGGATATGAGCATAAGAACGTCGCCTGCAGGCTGCCGGTGCCGGAAAGAATGCGCAAACGGATATTCTCATTGTTGGCGGTGGATTGGGCGGAGTAGCCGCTACCCTGGCGGCGACCGACGCCGGATATCGCGTTATTTTGACGGAAGAATGCGCTTGGCTAGGCGGGCAAATCACCACGCAACTGGTGCCGCCGGATGAGCACGAAGGCATTGAAGGCTATGGCCGCACCCGCCGCTACGCCCAGTTCCGCGAACGCATTCGCGACTACTATCGCCGTAATTTCCCACTGACCGGCGCTGCCTATCGCGACCGGGCGTTTAACCCGGGTGGAGGCACTGTTTCACGCATCAGTCACCTGCCGCCGGTCTCGGTGGCTGTTATCAACGATCTCTTGTTTCCAGCCGTTGCGGCGGGGAAACTGAAAATTTTGCGGGAGACAGCCCCCATCGGAGTAGAGATGGAAGCGGGTGTAGTACGCAGTGTTCGTTTTAGCCAACAGGGTTGTGAATTTGAAATCAGTGCCGACTACGTGCTGGACGCCACGGAATTGGGCGATTTGCTGCCGCTGTCGGGCATCGGTTACGTTGCCGGGGCAGAAGCCCGCCGCGATACCGGCGAACCGCATGCGCGCGAAGAGGCCGACCCGGAAGATGCCCAGGCTATTACCTGGTGTCTGGCCCTGGCACACGACCCCGATTGTCACGAGCCGCGCGACGAATATCAAATCGAAAAGCCGCGTCAGTATGATTTCTGGAAGAACTACACGCCCAGCCTACCGTGGAAATGGCCCGGCAAATTGCTCGACTGGAAATACTGGGTGGGCTGGGAAGCGACAGGCCACCTGTTTCGTCCCGCGACGAGCCGTGCCGAGCGTGATTTATGGACTTATCGCCGCATCCTCACCGCTTCGATTTTCGATACGCCCACACCGTGGCATGAAATCACGGTTCTCAACTGGTGGCACAACGATTATTATGAAGCCGGTATCATCGACAAAACGCCCGCAGAACGGGCACGCTTGATGGAAAGCGCGCGTCAGCAATCGATGAGCCTGGCCTACTGGTTGCAAAACGAAGCCTCACGGCCCGATGGCGGTGTCGGTTATCCGGGACTGTATTTGCGGCCCGATATCACCGGCACGGTCGATGGTTTAGCGCAGTTTCCCTACATTCGCGAATCGCGCCGTATTAAGGCTTTGGTCACGGTCACGGAAAACGATATCGGCATCATGGCGCGCGATGGCCGCCCGCCGGAGGCTTATCGCGATTCGTGCGGCGTGGGGAAATATCACATGGATATTCATCCTACTAATGCCGAAATCATGAACCGGCCTCTGGGGTGGAGTTTTTCGTTCCACAGCCAAATTCCGTTAGGTGCGCTCATTCCCCGCGATGCGAGTAATCTCCTTGCTGCCGCAAAAAATATTGGCACCACCCACCTGGCTAATGGAGCCTATCGCCTGCATCCCATCGAATGGAACATCGGCGAGGCCGCCGGCAGCCTGGCGGCGTTTTGCATGAGCCGCAAATGCACCCCTGTGGCAGTGCATGGCAGCGATGAATTACTGAGAGATTATCAACGCGAATTGACAGCACAAGGCGTCGAACTGCAATGGCCGCAAATCAATAATCGCGCCATTGTGGAACAGCTCAACCAGCATTATCAGTTGAAGATCGGCGTCCCGGCGGAATAAATTGTTGGATCCAATACAAAGATCGTAAAAGTTTTTATGGGCCTGAAAGTGGAGTTTGGGTGCCGGGGATTGAATTGCTTTGCAAAAAGATTCGGCGCAAATGTTGCCGCACTTGCCATGCAAAGCTATAATTAATCCTTGGTTTACGGGGTGTAGCGCAGCTTGGTAGCGCGCTTCGTTCGGGACGAAGAGGTCGTGAGTTCAAATCTCGCCACCCCGACCATATTGAATGGCATCAGAGAAAGACGCAATTTTCTCTGGTGCCATTTTTGTTTTTCCTGGAGTTTTTTCAGAAAATCTCTTTTCTCCACTGCCATTGGGCTACAATATAGCGCCGTCTCTATGAATGTCGCTGCCTGAGGAAAGTTATTCATGCGTCAATTAGCCCCGATTTCTTTACGTTCGTTTTTTTGGTTGTTGTCTGTCAGCGCAGGCGTATTACTGGTCTTAAGAGAGCCTGTCAACAGTAGCCCTGCATGGCCCAACCCGGCGATGGAGGCACGTACTGCGCGTGAGTTGTTGGCGGTGGAGAGCAAAATTGCCAATCCCTCATCGGGGCGCAATTCCGATTGGCTTCGCGTTTCTATTGCGACATCTTTAGCACGATTGGGGCGTTTGGAATCTGCCCTGAAAGTCGTGGATGAGATAGGGGAAAAAGACGCAAGCGCTGGTAATGGCGCTCCTCTGACACGTGCCGAAATTCTGCGCTTAGTGGTGCGTCGTCGGTGTGTTTTTGGGAAGTTGAATGAAGCTAAAGCGTTGATACCCCAAATTCGCAATTCCACTGCGCGTGCCGATGCTTGGTTGACTTTGGCGCGGGGCTATTTAAGGCGTGGTGAAATGACATTGGCAACGCGTGCTCTTTATAGCGCTTCGCCACTTGTAAAGCAGAATGTTAAGGCCACTGCATACACGGCGTATCTTCTCTCCAAGAGTGGCGATTGGGATGGTGCAAAACGACTCTTCGCGCGTGCCGAGAAACAACTGACACCGATGAAGCCGTTAAGCATGAGCAAGTCTAAAGATGATTGGACGTTTAATCTTCCTGCACAAAGTGAGGGAGGTGAACTTGCCAATTATTTATTCAAAGTAGGTTTGATAGATGAGGCGATTAGAATCAAAGAATCGGCTCGGGAAGGGCAGGATAAAGATCGATTTTTACCGGTGTATTCAGTACAGGATTTAGCCAGTGTAGGCCGTTTCGACGATGCGCTGCGTGTGGCAAGAGAAGAAGGTGGGTATCGTGGTATAAGTTCCAGGATTTACTTGGCCCTCATGATTGATAAACGCAAGAAAGATCGTGAAGGCGCTTTGCAGTTGCTGACAGAAGCCGAGACTGAATATCGCCGTTTTTCTCTTGAATCTAAGGGGGAAGCTCAACCACTGGATGAAGAGCTGAAGGGATTCACCGGACCGGTGATGATGTCAGCTCTCATCGCTTATCTGGCTCGTGAATTGGGGCAGCAAGAACGTTCTCAGCAGTGGCTTGAAGACACAGTGAAAGGTCTGGAGCCGCAGATCGAAGCGATAGTCCGGATTTACACGGCAATTTTACCTGTGGGGATCGCTGAACAGGAAAATTGGGCCATTTCACTTGACCGACTCAAGCAGATTGATGCCGAAGTGCAGGCTCAAATGCCGAACGTGAGAAATTCTAGAGTAGCATATGACTTGTGCCGGGTTTTAACACAAGCCTACATTAAGTCAGGGCAACCGGAAGCGGTAAGACCTTATTTGGTTGGATTAGAGCGTGCTACGTTGGCTGAGAAGCCTACAAAAAATAACATTAATTTCTATCATCGGCTCATCAAGTTAGCACGGGATTGGCGAGAAACTGGCGACGAAGCGAGAGCGCAAAGTCTGCTCTTAAAAGTTGATGAGATTGAACTACCCGCTGGCGTGACCAAATACGATATTGCACGAGCGATGATTTATAACGGCTTTATCGAGGAAGGTCATGCTCGCCTGGCAAAACTACCCAGAGAACATTCGCATGGGATGGATTTCCATCGGATTGCCGTGTGGGAAGCGAAATACCGGCCGAATATTTTTCCCTCCCGAATTGCGCAAATCACTCGTTTAGAAACACGCATAGAGGAATTGACAAATTTCACGAATGGTTTGACGGAATCGATTTACGATACACCGCAAGAGCGAGAATTGGTGTTAGCGGTAAAAGGTTCTCGCTTTTCATATGGTCAATGAAGTCCGTTCTCAATGAAAGTCTCATTTGTATTTGTTCCGGCATAATTTTGTTGTTTTCATGGAATCGCCTCTCCTCCTGCGTAAGCAGCATCTCTCTATCCTCCAGGACGTCATCCTGCCCGATGTGCAACGGCACGGCGCGAAGCGGTTGATTTTGGCCAATTTGCCATTGCGGGTGCCGGAGGGGGTGGGGGTGCGGCAGTTGCCGATTGAACCCCTCAAATTGGCAGATGCCCACACGACATATCCCCGGGGAATAGCCTGGGAACAGCCCAATATGAATGCGCTCCAGTATCCACGGCTGCACTGTGTGGTGAAGGGGAATATCGAGCTTATCATGGGCGTCACCACGGCAATGTTGCAGAATGCCAAAGAGCAGGGACAGCCTGTTGAAGAGTGCGGCGGATATGCATTTTCCCTGCAGACACCCTCGTATCTGTTGGTTCCGGCCCACGTGCCCTGGAGCCGGGAGCAAATGTTTCTGGAGGCCAATGCGCCCCCGCTTGTCGATTCGTGTACCTACACCCTGCGCATTTTACCGATTGGGGCGTTGTGCCATGTCACAGGGGTTGAAGATTCCGTTCACAAAGCCCAATATTCGCTGCTGGTGAGAGACGATAAACTCGCGCCTTTGATGGAGGTGCTGCAAGACGAACTCGCCAGCGAAACCCCGTGCGCTGCGACCTCGGGTGCACTCTTCCTGGCCTTGATGCTGCGTTTACAGCAAGCACTTTCGCGTGAAATTCCCTACATGACCGATGGATTGTACTCCCGTTTTCCTGAAAGTTCTCCCGATAAGGCGCTGCATCATCCCGTCATTCAACGAGTTTATGAATACATCCGCCTCCATCTGCACGAACCGCTCAAGCCCGAAGATATTGCAATACAGGTGCGGCTTTCGCCTTCGCAACTCAATCGCATCCTGAAGAAACATGCCGGTTTAACCACTATGGAGTTCGTGTTGCAGTCGCGCATGGAGGTGGCGCAATTGATGCTGGAAACCAGTTCGCAGTCGATCCAGGAAATCGCCCGTCTCACCGGCTATCCGCTGCTCTCCCATTTCAGCCGGGTTTTTCATCGGCATACCGGGCAGTCGCCCTCACTCTATCGACAATCGGTAAATAGACACCAGTAACGCTCGTAAGAGATAAATATGCGCATGAAGTAAAAATCACGGGGTGGTGAAGCAGGTTTAAGTCGAAAGCGAAACGGGTATAAATTAAATAGCATGGCGGAAGAAGTTGAAACCGGCAGGCGAGATTGAGAGTTGAGGAAATTTGCCCATGAGCATCCGAACACCAAAAATTAATTCACACGGGTTCACGTTGATAGAACTTCTTGTTGTCATTGCTATCATAGCTATCCTTGCTTCGATATTATTTCCGGTTTTTGCCCGGGCGCGTGAAAATGCCCGCCGTTCGGCGTGCCAGAGTAACTTGAAGCAAATCGGGCTTGCGATGATGCAGTATGCGCAGGATTATGACGAACGGCTATTCCGGCACCGGAATATCTCACCGCCCTACGACACTTGCCCGTCGACAGGCTATGCGGCCTGGCCCACGTTTATTGAGCCATACACCAAAAACTGGCAGATTTTCCAGTGCCCCAGTATCCAGCAGGTTTATACAGGCGGTTGCAGTGCGCATAACACTGTTTCTTACGCGATTTCTTTCGATGTAGTGCGTTATATCACCAATTCGCTCGGCGGCATCACTGAGGCATGCACTTCCAATTGTGGGGTGAGCCTGCATGGCGCGTCATCCTATACTTCTCTGGCTGCTATCGATAACCCTACCGGCACCATTCACGCCACCGATTCGCGGGGTGTCACTTTGCCTGCGACTTATGACGTGGTTTCACCCGGCACAGGTACCACCGATTATGCACGCTATATCCACGACCGGCATCTGGAAACCGTCAACGTGCTGTTTGTCGATGGCCACGTGAAGGCACTGAAACGCTCGGCGATTGTCGGGCCGGGCAAAGAACAGTGGCGTCATTGGACAACGAGTACGGATTAATCGTTGTCCCAATATCTTTTATCTCTTATGAAATTGCAGAAATTCTTCGTAACAGCGGCTTTGGCCTCTTCGATGTGGGCCATCGCTTCACCTGCGCAGGCCGCTCCGGTTCATCTGGTGGAAAACCGCCAGCCGCGTTTTGTCATCGTGACCCGGCCTAACCCCGAGCCTCAAGTCACCGAGGCTGTGAACGAACTCAACTACTGGGTGCAGCGCATCACCGGCGTTTCCTTACCGGTACAAACCACGGCGCAGTGGGACGGACAGTCGTCCTATATCGCGGTGGGCGCAAGCGAACTCACCGCGCATAACGGTTGGGATAAAACGCCCCTGGCACAGGAAGAAGCACGTGTCATCATCGAGCCGCAACGCATTGGGTTGCTGGGCAATGATAAAGCACCTTATCCCGGCGTCACCTGGTCGGGTAGCTATTATGCCGTGCTGGAACTGGTGCAAAAAGAGCTGGGCGCGCGCTGGCTGTGGCCGGGCGAATTAGGCGAAGTGTTCACGCCACGCCAGACGCTGACGGTGGATACCAAATCGTGGAACTGGAAGCCGCAACTCACCATGATTCGCGAGCTGCGCAACGGTTACGGTGGCACGGGTGTTGCCAATACCCTGGCGGAAAATCTCAGTATTAAAATCGATGCGCAAGATTGGAACAAAATCAGCCGCGAGCATGTCACCTGGCTCAAGCGTGAGCGTATGAACCGCAGCACCAACGCGCGCTTCGGCCATGCTTTTACCGACTGGTGGGATAAATACTCCAAGGACCATCCCGATTGGTTCGCCCGCCCGCCGCAAGGCGTCAGGCAGATTAGCCCCAAAGGTGTGCAGCTCAATGTGTCCAACCCGGAAGTGCACCAGAAAATCATCGACAATTGGAAAGCCCAGTGGGAGAGAGACCCGGCGGCGAATCAATATCTCAGCGCAGCCCCTAACGATTCGATGGGCTACGACACCCGCCCCGAAACCCGCGCCTGGGACGCCCCTCAACTGGCGGACAAGAGCGATGAGGAGATATTCCGCACCACGCGCGATTTTCCATTCCTGAGCGACCGCCATGTGCGCATGTGGAATATCCTGGCTAAAAAAATGGCGGCTATCGACCCCAACGCCAAAGTTACCGGTTATGCCTATATGGGCTATCGGCATCCGCCGCTGACTGCGATCAAATTGGAAGATAATATCGTTATCGGTTACGTAGGCGGCGAAGGCTTCTATCCCGATGAACGATTTATCGTCGATGACTGGAACGGCTGGGCCGCCGCCAACGCCCGCCTCACCTGGCGTCCCAATCTGCTGCATACCGGCCACGGCACCGGCTACAACTTCTCGCGGACGCTGTTCAACGATTTCGATTTTTTCCTCAAGCACAACCTGCTGGGCACCGATTTCGATACCCTGATCGGTAACTGGTCGGGGCAGGGGCTTTCCTACTATGTGTTAGCCGAAAAGCATTCGCGTCCCGATGCGACTTACGAAGAGTTGACTGGTGAATACTTCGCGGCCTTTGGCAACGCCGCACCGGCGATGCAGGAATATTACGCCTATTTCGAAAAAGTAACCGACGATGCCCCTGAACTGCTGCGCCAGCACAAGCTGGTTTCGCGTATGACCTGGGGCGGCTGGTGGCCCGCTCACGCCCGATTGGTGCCGCTATTCTTAACTCCCGAGGTAGTGGCAAACGCCGAAAGTTTGCTGCAAAAGGCAGAGGCCGCCGCCGACACGCCATTGCAACGGCAGCGGGTGGAAATGATTCGCCGTGGTTTCGACCACTCAAAGCTGATGGCGCAAACCTTCCGTCAATTGAACCTGCAAGATCCCAATACTAAGCTGCCCGCCAACAAGAAAGAGATTCTCCAACCGCTGTGGGAGCATCGCCAGAAAATGCTGACCGATGTCTCGGTGCCGGTGGCCCGTCTCTTCCTGCACGAACAGCGTATCTTTAACTTGTGGGACGATTTTATCCAGAAGCCGTAAGTGAATAAACACGAAAAAGCCGGGATGCCTAAACAGGCGTCCCGGCTTCTTTTTTTGGAGTGCGGCGACTTGTCACCGCGAAGACATAACCGCACCGCCACAGTTTCAATAAACACTGACACAACGCGGTGACAAGTCACTGCACTCCAAAAACGTCAGTACAACGAAGTGCCGCTTTCACTCTCAGCAGCGGCATTCTTACTAATAATCGCCCGCGCCGCTTCTGATGCTTGCTTCGAGCCACTCGCCAAAAACGCCACATCTCCGCCGGAGACGATCATCGAATAGCCCTGCGAAATGCACTCTTGCAGCATCTCTGCGCCAAAACCAACCATGATGCCGAACTTGCCGTGCTTGCGACAGGCGTCCATCACGGCTTTCATATCGGCGCCCAGGGTTTCGGGGTTGCGCGGTGCATCGGGAGCGATGCCACGGCGCAGCAGCACGTCGTCCGGGCCTAAGAACAGGGCATCCACACCGGGCAGGGCGGCGATGGCGTCGGCGTTTTCAATAGCTTGCGGCGATTCGATCTGCACCGCCAGAATCACATCGTCGTTGGCGGTTTGCGAGTAGTTGCGGCCGCGAATATCCACTACACGGCGGCCCCCATAGGAGCGGTTGCCCAGCGGAGCGAACTTGGCGGCTTGCACGATGGCTGCGGCCTGTTCGGGGGTATCGACGCAAGGAACAATGACGCCTTCTGCTCCGGTATCGAGGGCTTTACCGATGGCACCGAAATCGTGACCCGGCACGCGCACGAATGCCGGGCGTGAGACATAGTGGCAGGCGCGCACGATGGCGAGGATGTCGCTGTAACCTAATTCGCCGTGCTGGCCGTCGATCCAGACCCAATCCCATTCGCTTGCGATGCGCTCGATAACACCCGGTGCCGGGTACATGATGCAGAGTCCTAACTGGGGGCTTTGGTTTAGCTGGTCACGGAACGACATGAGGGATGTCTCCTTGAATTGACGAATTAATCGGGCAGGAACGTCTTAGTTCGTCATCCTCGCGGAGGCGGGGATCCAGTGGGGG
The DNA here is from genome assembly GCA_036833945.1 of Abditibacteriia bacterium. Taxonomy (GTDB): domain Bacteria; phylum Armatimonadota; class Abditibacteriia; order Abditibacteriales; family Abditibacteriaceae; genus DAITOV01. Next base: position 18,083 of record DAITOV010000020.1, on the reverse strand, counting down.
TATCGCTGTTCGAGGTGAGCGGCGGATAGCGGTGTGACATAAGCGCAAAGCAGGCGTCCGGCTTTTGTGCTGTGTACTGGATCCCCGCCTTCGCGAGGATGACGGGGTGTTACGGTGACGTCCTCTTCCTATGTCTCAGTAATTGAAGCAGAGAAAGAGGGCGAGGTGATGATAAAAGCGTGTTTACGCCTTCAACTTCAAAATCATTTCGACTTCAACACTCACACCGAGTGGCAACTGGGCCAGGCCCAGGGCGCTGCGGGCGTGCTGACCGGCTTCGGGGCCGAAGACTTCCTTGACCAGGTTGGAAGCGCCGTTGATGACGAGGTGGCAGTCGGTGAAGTCGGAATCGACGTTCACATAGCCGGTGATGCGCAGCACGCGCTCAATGTTATCGAGGCTGCCGACATGGCGGTGCACGGCGCGCAGCAGGTTGGCGGCGCACAGTTCGGCGGCTTTCTGAGAATCTTCAAGGCTGACTTGCGAAGGCACTTTGCCGACGAATTTCAAATCGGGGCCGTCGAAAGGCACCTGACCGGAGGCATAAAGGGTGGTGCCGTCGGTAACGACACCTTTGATCAGTTCGCCCTGGGGGTTGATGCGGTCAATTTCGTAACCAAGTTCCTGCAGTTTCTGTTCGCGTGTGCTCATGGGGTGGGTATTCTCTCCAAAGGTTGAAATAAAGAAAATGGCGGCACCCGTGGGGTGCCGCCATCAAAGGATAACGTACTTATCGAAGGAGTATCGTTGGCCTTTTCTGGTTATAGCGTGATGACGGTGCCGCCCTCGGCAAACGACTTCTTACCGGCTTCGAGGATGCGAATGACTTCGAGTGCATTCTCGATGGGCACCGGCGCTTTCTTCTCACGCGTCATCTGTGCGATGAGGCGCAATTGGTTAGCGTAAAACGCAGTGCCGTCGGTGACGACGATACGTTCGCGGCCCTGCGTGCCATAGAGCGTGATTTCAAAGCCAAAGCCAATGGTGCGTGAGACGAGCACCATCAGAATGCGGCCGTCTTTGTAGGTGATCTTCACGATATCCTGGTCTTCATCACCGATATTCTGCACGGTGGCGATGCCGCCGCCCAGAATCGAGTGCGCCAGTTCCACCGGGTGGATGCCGTAGAAGAACAGCTCGTTGGGGCCAACAGCCGTGGTGAGGTTAATGTCGCCCAGCTTGCTGGGGTCGGCGCGGATCTCTTCGGTTTCGGCAGCATAGCGCAATGCCGAACTCGACATCAGCGGGGCGTTGTGCTTGGCGGCCAGTTCCAGCAACTCGGCTGCGGTGGCAGCATCGGGGGCCAGCGGTTTGTCGATGAAGGTCGGCACACCGGCTTCCAAATAGGGGCGGGCGTGGCGGCAGTGGTTGCGCGTCACGTCGTCGGCGATGATGACGCCATCGCAGTTAGCAATCACTTCTTCGTGGCTTTGCGCCACCACGTCAATGCCATAGACCTCGGCCAGCTTACGGGCGTTGTCCTGGTCTTCATCCCACACCACGGTGATGCGCGCGTCTTCGACACACTGGGGAAACTCCGGCCAGTTGTCAGGGCGAATCTGCCCCGGGGCCACACCGTTAATCAATCCGCCAAAGGCCAGCGCGTGGTAAATCGCGGTGCCGCCTACTATTCCCAATCGAACCATAAAATGTCTTTCCTTTTCTACAATGATGATGTTGCATGAATGTCGTGGGCATGGCACGCCATGCCCCTACGGGGTGTTACCACGGCGGCAAAGCCAGCGTGCCGCCATCGAGGATGAGTGAAGTCGCGTTGACGTAACTCGCGTCGTCGCTCAGCAAGAATGCGGCAGCTTTGGCGATGTCGGCGGGTTGTCCCAAACGACGCACCGGGATTTTCTGTGCGACTTCGGCATACAGCTCTTCCACCGGCTTATCCCAACCGGCGCAGGTGGCGGCCAGCATGGGGGTATCGATGGTGCCGGGACACACGCCCGCCACGCGCACTTTACCGGCGTGGTCGGTGGCCAGGCAGCGCACGATGGATTCGAGCGCGGCTTTGGAAGCGCAGTAGATGACGTGTTCGGGGAAACCGATGAACGCCGCCACCGAAGTGGTGACGAGGAACACGCCGCCGGGGCCGTTCTCGTGGGAGTTTTGCTCCATCACCGGAATGGCGTGTTTGGCCGTCCACAACACGCCCTGCACGTTGACGCCCATCACGAAATTCCAATCAGCCGCGTTGAACTCGGTGACTTTGCCCTTGCGCCACACGCCCGCATTGCAATGCACGCCGTCGATGCGCCCGAAGTGCTCGTGCGCAGTTTTCACCATATTCTGCACGCTGCTTTCATCGGACACATCGGTATGCACGAACAGAGCCTCATTACCGTTAGCAATGAGTTCGGCCTGAAGAGCTTCGCCTTCGGCTTGTTGGTTCGAGGCCAGCACTACGCGGGCACCGATACTCGAAAAATGCCGCGCACAAGCGGCCCCAATGCCCGAGGTGCCACCGGTGACGATGATGACCTTATCCTGAAGATTTGCCATAACGCTTACCCCGAAATGCTTTTGCGGTCGCCGAACTGCATGTATTCGACCACGGCGCCATCTTCAAAGATGAAGACGACTTCCAATCCTTCAAGCGGAGTGAAAGGGCCAAGCAAAATCTCTTTGCCTTCGATTTCGCGGCGCAAGTCGTCGGTGGTGTAAGCGATGTGCGGCAAGTCGCGCACCGGCCCGGTCACTGCCGAATCGGCCTCGTAGCGCAAAAACTCGACTTTATAGGGATGGGCTTCGGGATCGGTGACCCACAGCTTGGAAGCCTCGACATAAACTTCGTTTTCCTGTTTCTCGTCGGTGGGCAAGCCCATGTGATGAAAAGCACGCATAATTGGTTCTCCTGTTTGATTCACCACAGAGGACACGGAGGACACAGAGAGTCTTTAATAATAGTCTCCGAGACATTTACGCTCTCGGAACTTACCTAGAAAAAATCTCTGTGTTCTCTGTGTCCTCTGTGGTTAATTTCCTTCTTGTCTAAACGCTAAAGCCTTGTCGGCCATGTTGAAGAAATCGTTCTCCGGGGCGTAGCCCAGCAGGGTTTTGGCGCGGTTGATATTGATTTCGAAGCCGTGATACTGGCAGGGAATTTCGACGGTTGGCAGGCCGGTTTTTTGTGAGATGTATTCGGCGGCTACGCGGTAGTTGAAAGCCGAAGGGGCGGCGATGTTGAAGCTGGTGTTCACGGCGACGGGGTTGCCCAGCATTTTGTCGAACGCCTGCATCACGTCGTCCACGTGCACGATGTGGCGCTTGAGGGCGGTGCCGTTCTCATCGACGAGAATCGGCACGTGTTCGCGGCCTTCGCGCACCAGTTGCATCACGTTTTCGGGCACTGCGCCAAAACCGTGGCCCGGCTCGGCAGGGTTCACGTTTTCCAACAGCGAGAAATGGCGCAGCAGGTCGTCGCCATCGAACACCCACGAAGCCCGTAGCACGGTGTAGGGCACGCCATATTGGATGGAATACTGCTCGGCCATTTGCTCTTCCATTACTTTAGAAAAGGCATAATAGCCGGGATAGGCGGTGAGGGCGTGGTTTTCGTCGATGGGAATCGGCTGTGGAAAAAACCAGATGCCCTGCGCCGCATCGCCGCCAAACAAGAGCACCTGCTGCACGTCGCTCTCGCGGCAGGCTTCAAGAATGTTCCAGGTGCCGCGCATGGCGACATCGAAGAAGGTTTCGGGGTCTTCCTTGGTGGTAGCGAGGTGAACCACAGCATCGGCCCCGGCGATGGTCTCACGCACACTGGCGATGTTAGAAATGCTGCCGGAAACGCAGGTGATATTCTCACCCACAATCGGCGTGCGATGCACCAGCGCCCGCACCGCCAACCCACGCGAAGCCAAAACACGCAAAACGTGCTGCCCCAGCTTTCCCCCCGCCCCAAAAACAGCAACGGTTTTCAAATTCATGGTTGAAAAATCACCACAGAGGACACGGAGGACACAGAGATTTTTTGAGTGAGGCTAATTAGAGCGTCGATGCTCGTATACAACTGATGCGGACGGAAACTTCTCGCTCTTACAACTCAAATCCTCTCTGTGTCCTCCGTGCCCTCTGTGGTTAATCCTTAAAGTCGTACAATTTCGCCGGTAGCAGCGGATTTCTCGGCAGCCAGGCAGGCGACCACGGCAGCCATTGATTCTTCGGGGGTGATGACCGAAGGCTTCTGGCCTTCGACGATGCAGTTGGCGAAGTAGGCTAATTCCTCGCGCAACGCGCCCGAGAGGCGGCCGTGCAGGGTGGGCCAGTAGGTGGTGTCGGGGGCGCGGAAACCGTCGCTGTCGCATACGGCGTAGTTGGGGAAGGTGTCGTGGATGTGCAGCGAACCTTCGGTGACGATGATTTCCAAACGCTCGTCGATCTGGAACGGGGAAGTGTTGGGCAAATACCACACGTCTTCCAGCACGCCGGTGGCACCGTTATCGAACTTGTACATCGTCCAACCCAGGTCGGGGTTCTTCTTGCCACGTACGTTGACGGTCTGAGCGTAGGCGCTCTCGATATTGGCACCCGAAAGCCACAGCATAAGGTCGGTGTCGTGGACGCCGTCGCCGATGATGGGGCCGATTTTATCGAGGATGTCTTCAGTCACCCAGCGCGGCAGGTTGCGGCGGGCATACATCGAAACGATTTTACCGATTTTGCCGGCTTCCACTTCCTTCTTGGCGGCGGCATAGCGCGGGTTGAAGCGGCAGACATGGCCCACCATGAAATAGCTGCTGGCAGCGTTGGCGGCATCGACGATGGCCTGGCAATCCTCGGCTGTCGAAGCCATCGGCTTTTCCAGGAACACGTGTTTACCGGCATCCAGTGCGGCCAGGGTGGGGGCGGCGTGCTGGTCCCACATGGTGGTGATGCTCACCGAATCGATATCCGGGTCGGCCAACAGTTCGTGGTAATCGGTATAGGTCTTCTTGACGTTGAACTTATCGGCCACTTCGGCCAAACGTTCCGGCGTGCGGGTACACACTGCGGCAATTTCTACGTTGGGGATGGCGGCCAGGGCTTCGCAATGCTTCTCTCCGAACCAACCCAAGCCGATAACGGCGTGCCTAACTTTGTCCATGAAATTCGCTCCTACGTCTTAAATACGGTTTTGGAATCGCACAACAATTACGGTTGGCGATTATTATAACGGATTATTACGTAATGTTTAACGTTATAATTTTACAGGTTGGGGTTTATTTTTTGCGAAGTCGGGGAATTTCACGGTTTGCCCGTTCTCCGCCGTCGATTGCACTGAAAGCGGGAACACGCTGCTCAGTACTACCGAGTCGTAAACGTCGATGGCCGGAGCGCGTTTTTCCAGAATAGCATCGGCAAATTCCTGCAATACGAAATACTCGCTCAAACGGCTTACCGCGAGAGCGGCCTCACCATCTTTCTTCCATGCCGGGTGCTCATATTCCGCGGCATAGTCCCAAAGCGGGTTCCAGGTTGCGCCCGAAGAATCAGGCTCGCCGTTGCGCAGCCAGGCGACCGGCTCTTCGTTGATATCACGGCCCGATTGAAACGCGCCTTTGGTGCCCTGCAAGCCATAGTGCAGATAGTTCCACGGGCGCGGCGAGGCGAAGTCGTTGCGCAGATAAACCACTACGCCGCCTTTGGTGCGCATCAATGTGAGTGCCGAATCGCCTTGCTTCCAGAACTCGGGCTTGGCGCCGGGGTGGTCGTTGCCGAAGTTGCGGGCGTAGTAATCGGCCTGTGAAGCGTTTTTCGAGACCACCGTCATCATGTAGTCGAACGAATCGGTGCGGTTGATGCCCAGCCACTGTGAAACCGGCCCCAGCGAGTGGGTGGGGTAGTTGATGCCGTTGAAGTCGCGCATCATGGTGCCGCGCCAGGCAATGGAGCCATCGGGCAGGTGGGTGGCGGCCAGCACGTCGTGGACGTAGCCGCATTCGGCGTGGGTCAGTTCGCCAAAAGCGCCCTGTTGGGCCATATTGAGCACCAGCAGGTTCATGCGCAGATAGCAGAAGTTTTCGGCCATCATATAGGCCAAACCTGTCTTTTCGACGGCTTCGACCAGTTCCCAGCACTCTTCCAGCGTGAGCGCGGCGGCCACTTCGGTCAGCACGTGTTTTCCGGCATACAGCGCCTGCACGGCCTGACTGGCGTGCACTTGCATCGGGGTGGCAAGAATCACGGCATCGATATCGGGAGAATCCAGCAATTCCTGATAATCGCTAAACAATTTGAGCTCTGGAAATTCGGCTTTCCAGAGCGCAAGCACTTCGGGCTTCTGGTCGCACAGGGCGACCAGTTCCACTTTCTCGGGCAGGGCCTGGCTGACGTTTCGATAAACGCCGCCACGCCCGCCACCCACGATTGCAATACGTACAGGTTGGTTTGTTGACATAGACTATTTTGGTTTTCCTATTAAGATTTTTCGCACTTTTTGAAGTTGCGAATCGGTGAGGTGAGGGTTGGTTTTCTTTTGCCAGTCGCGGTTGCCGTCCCACGGCGCGGTGACGGCCTGCACCGCGTCATCGAGCACGCGCTGTGCCTGCTGTTTCCAGGCGATGTTGCCAGATTTGTTGATGGCGTCTTGAAGCATGGAGAGTTCTTCAAAATCCTGGATGCCTTCGCGTACGGCGTCCCAATGCAAGCTATTATAAACGGTATTCTTATCGACGAAGACTGGCGCAAAGGTCACATAGTCGGCGGCGTATTCATTCCACGAAGTCGGCACGCCTGCGGTATCGCCAAACGCCCAGAAACCCATGCCGGTTCCGCCAATGGAATAGGTGTGCCAGGCTAACTGGCGATAGGAAAGCTGCGGGTCATACTGGCGCACCGGGCCGGTGGCCTGATACATCCATAACTCCTTGCCACTTTCGCGCAGCTTTTGCACATAGGCCTCCACTTCAGGTCCGCCCATTTTGTAGACGGGAATGTGGAAACACAGCAAATCGATTTCCGTGAAGGCTTCCTGAATTTTAGCCTGGTCGGGTCGCAGCCAGATGGGGTCTTCAAACAGCGTCAGCTCCGGCGCAGTGGCGTTGATAGCCTTGGCCCAGGCCGCAATGATGGCATCTTGCGCATCGGAGTGCGGCTCATCGACCAACAGCAGCCCCAACTGCTTGGGGTCTTTACCGAGAGACTTCACATGAGCTGAAATTGCCTTCACCCAGTTACCAACGCGGGCGTTGAACCCGGGCGTGCCCATTTTAGTTCCGGCGAAGTTATCGCCCACAGCGAGGAAGACGAAATAGCGCCGCGCATCGGGCCACTGAGCGGTCCAGGCATCGAAGTTGGTGAAATCAAGTTTTCCCTTCAGTTGGTGCGTTGCATCGAAGGCCGCCCCATCCGGTTTGGGAAGGGTAAGGCTGGTGGCCCAGGTGCTATCGACATAATGCGAACGCATCAGCTTCATGGCGGCGGCGCGGTTTTGCGGGTTGATACCGGCGAAACTGGGCGAGTTGGTGTAATCCCACACACTCAGCGACATGCGCGGCTTCTGCATTGCCATTGCCGTGATGCCCAGGGTAAAAGGCACCGCCGTTTTCTTGCCGCCGCCGTTTACTTCTAGCACGCTACTATAAGAACCAGTCGGTATTTTGGAAGAATCGACCGTTAGCCACACTTTGCGCGTCATACCCGCAGGCACTTCGACACGATAAACCCCATTGGTCGCGGTCAGCGGCAACTGGGCATCGGCGACCGGTATGCTCTGCGCGGTATCGATCCACTCTATCGAAGAAACGCTCAGCCAGCCGTTCTGGGCGTTGCGCGGTGCGTTTTTCAGTTGCAGCGTCACGGTTTGCGGGCGGTTGCTGGCATTGGTGAGCAGCAGTGCATCGGAACGATGCTGATTTTTGAGCATGGAGATGCTCAGCCGGGTCGAAGCCTGTTTCACGGGCTGGGCCAGCAGCGGCAGCCACTGGTAGCGGTGCTGTTTCCACACCGTGAGCGGCGCAAAACCCTGACTGGCTAAGAGCTCGCCGTGAATTGCCAAAATGTTGCGGTGTGGTGTGTGTAACGGAATTATTGCTTTGTAATCGGCGGGTAGTGTATTGATTTTAAAGGCTTGCGCCACATTGCTGTCTAATTGCGCGGTCAGGTTATTCTTTCGTGCTGTCGCAATTGTTGAACTCTTGAGTGCATTGCGAATTTCGTAGGCATCCTGCTCCACGCGGCGTAGCACCATCGAAGGGGTGAGCGCTTCTTTCACCCATTTCTTAACATCGGTAATCGGCGCACCTTCCACCGCCTTATTCAGCCAGGCCTCATCGCCTTTATAGACTTCGATTTCATCGACGAACGCATAGGGTTCCTGCGCAATGCCCAGCGCGATATAACGGCCTTTGGTCTGCAAGTCGTTGGTAGTAAAGCGATAATTGGCATAACCGTTCATCGGCGGCAGGCCATTTTTACGGGAGAGGTGCATCAGGTCGCCGACGCTACGCCAGGTTTTGTTGTCGTCGCTGACCAGGATATAAAGCGCGCGCGGCCATGTCACATCGCTGGTGCCGGCTGCGGTGCTGTAAGAGATGCCGGAAATTGGCAGCACGCTGCCCAGGTCGATGGTCACCACGACCGGCAAAACTTTGGACCACCCCACAGTGCCTTTTTGCACCCAGATGGCGCGGGTGTTTTCGACTTGTTGCAATGCGCCGATGCTGCTGTATTTTCCGTCTGTGAGTTGCTTAATATCGTCGGCGTCGTTGGAAAGCGAATAATTGGGCGGGGCGCTGAAAGTGACGGTTTTGCCCAGTGCGATATTATTCGGGTTAGCAATGGCCCATGTTGTCGTTGTCGTGCAGGTCGCCAGAAGAGCGGCGAAAATTTTCAGGGATTTCATAAGAGTTATTTTTCAGTGATTCGATACACGCGCGTTACACCGGCTTCCAGCGTTTCGCTGAAGCCATCAGCGCCGCGCGCGATGAGTTTGTTTTCTAAAACTTCGGTCACATCGGCTTTGGCAGGCAGGGAAATTTTCTTTTCCCCGGCCGTCACGGTGTGGAGTAGAAGATAGCTTTGGTTGGCGTTCAAGACATCGAAGCTGCGGCTATATACCGGCACACCGGCGTAGTCGCACAGCCCCATCAGCAATTCTTTCGAGAGCGGTAGCAACGAATAAACGCTGCGCCAGGTATCGAATTCACGCACCGCAATCACCGGCCTGCCGTTGCCGCTGGCCAGGGTGTGGGCCATTAAATCCGTTGCGTAGAAGCTGGGCGCTACCGTCACCTCATCCAGCTTTTGCACATAGCGCATGATGGTATGCTGCGGGTCGCTCACCACGCTGGCCAGTTTCTTCTCGACATCTTCTTTATCGAAGGTAATGCCGGTCAGCTCCTGCATGGCATCGGTGCTAAAGCCATTTTGTGTAATAAAGCCCGGTGCATAGCACCATACCGCCACCGCATTATTAGCCCGCACTTTCGCTTCAATCGCCTGGCGCTTGGCGGCGTCCATATGGAAGGCGTTGAGGAAAACATAGAGCTTATACTGCGGCAGGTTAGCGCTTTGAATATCGCTCAGCAGGTAAAAGTCCGAAGGCGCGCCCATCTTGGCTGCGTTTTCGTAAGCGCCCCAATTTAGGCGGTCGAGAAAATCGTTTTTGGGCACCCCGGTCAGGCTGGTGCTGTCGTCATCGAGGAAAAATGCCACCTGTGCCACCGGTTTGCGGTCGGCCTGGAGAGTTTCCTGCGCCACGGTTTGGAAACGCGCTACCGATGCCATGGTTTTTTCTTCATGGAACAGTGCGTTACCCACCAACGTGTTCCACCACAGGCCGCCGCCGTTGGTGAGCACGTGTCCCAGGCCCCGCTCCATCACGGCCAGGGTTTCGGACAGGTCGGCGGTACGGCCAAACTCGGGGCTGGTGAGGAAGTGGGTGCGCAGGTCGTTTTCCTGCCACAACATCTTGCCGTGCAGGCGTGCGCTGCCATTGAAGGCGTTGATGTTAAGCCCTGCTTCTTTGCCGCGACGCTGCACGTAGTCGAGCGGCGTGGCAATCCAGTCGATATCGGGATTTGCGAACACCTTGCCCAGCGTTTGCAAACCACCCTTTTGCATGGTGGAGCCTTTACCCGCGTAGAGCAGCGTGTAGCCGTAGTAGATAGCCACGATCTTCTGGCGGTTGCTCGCCTCTTTGAGGGTGCGGCAAGTCTCTGCGATGTTACGGTAGGTGACTTCGTTGAGAAACTCGCGATAGTCGAAAACCGGGCGGGCCTTCTCGCGCACGCGGAAAGTGCCATATTCACTGGCATTGCGCGCAACGGGCGTGGGGACTTTGGCGGTTTGGAGGGTGACGGCCGCATCGCCCCAGGCGGTTTGCAGTGCTTTGTCATCGGCATAGCGCTGTGCCAGCCACTGCTGGAAGCGTTTTTCGGTCGCAACGGAATACCCCGGCCACCCACCGGTAAATGAACCGGCCCAATACCATTCACCGGCATCGCCACCGGCTGCCATGTAGCCGAAAATACGGTCGGCGTATGGGCTGGCTTCGATATGCGCCACCACGTCGCGCAACATTTTGAGCGAGGTTTGCAGCCACAGCTCCGAAGCCAGCGGCCCGGAGGTATACCAGATGTGGGAATTGCCCGAAGCATCGAGATAGCGTTCCATCTCGTCCGGATATTTGTTGAAGAACCAGGCCGGTGGGCGCAGATACAGGTTCGCCATGATCTTGGCGCGTGGGTTGGCTTTGATGGTTGTCTCGAAAACCGAATCGAACAGCGCCCAGTCATACTGGCCGTCGCCGGTCCAGAAGATGGGCGGAATTGCGCCGGTATTTACCAGTTCAATGCCCGCCGCTGCGAAATCGCGCTGCATGCCGAAAACTTCCTTCAGACGCAGTTTGTTATCGCGGGCCAATAGCGGATAGGTCATCTGCGGCGCTTGCGGCTGGCCGTTGATGGTGAGGTCGATTTGTCCGTTGCGTGGCGTGAGTACGGTGGTCGCGATTTTTGCATCCGGGCCAGGCAACTGCTGCTCATAACGCGCGGTTTGCTGGAGCGTGCGGGCAAAATCTGGGTCGAAATCGGGATGCAAGGCGCGCAGATAGCTGCTGTTGGGCGGCAGCGTCACTTGCCCCGTGGGAATGAGATTCTCTTTGGGATAATCGCCGCTTTCAGCCTGATAGAGCTTGCTAATTTCCTCGCCGCCCAGAGCGCTGCTGTAGAGCCGTAGGTCGTTGAGCAGCGCATTGGCAGTCAGGTAGTTGGTGGTTTCGCGGTCAAGCCGTTCGCTGCCGATCCAAATCGGTTCGTTGTTAGGCAGCAGCTCTTGCGGCGTTTCGCTTTGCGCCTGCAACACCAGGCGGCCGTTGCGGTAGATTTTGGTGGTGCCCCGGTTGAAGGTCACCGCCAGATGCGTCCATTCCCCGGCTTTAACACCGGCTTCTTCGCCTTCAATCTTCCACTGAGGGTTTGCATAACGCTGGCTGGAACCGTAGTTGGAGCCGGTGGCGAACAAGCCTTTCCAGAACTGCTGGTTGGATTCGTTCTTATAGCTGAATTGAGGCAACTGCCCGGTCACGGAAAAGGAGAACTGAATCGGCTGGGCGTGCTTGCCTTTGAAGAGCAGCGGCGCGGTATCGCCAAAGTAGCCCTTAGCCAGCCACAGGCTGATGGTGAGTTCTTGTGAAAGCGGCGGCAGTCCCTCTGGCGCAATCATGATTTTTGCGCCTTCGGCGATGCGGAGCGCCTTATTTTCAACGGCAAACGGCCCCACTTGCGAGAGCGATTTAAAACGTTTTGTCTGGTCTTGCAGTTCGGTTTTGCCCTGGGCATGGGTGAAATCGAAGTGAAAAACCAGGTCTTTTTCCTGTGCGCGGGCTTGCGTGTGTAGCAAGAAAACAGGCAACAGGCCACAAACGATGGCGCGTGCGGTGCGCCATCGTTGTGGTGTGGGAGAGTATTGGTTATTGAACATAGGCAAGATGAACCAGCGTTTAGTCGGCGCTGGTTGTCCAATAACGCACAACGCTCCTGTCGTTGCTTCCTAAAACTTGTTTCCACTGCATCGACTTCACGTGACCATCAACGAACAATGTGCCCAGGGTATCCAGGTGGCGAGGACGAATACAGCGGGTAATTTCCGGGCCGGTTCCAGTCGAGTAACAACGGCCACCGGTCAATAAGGCACTATCTGTTAGAAATTCCTCTGCGGGCAAAATTACGCGGAACGAAATTGCATAATATTTCGAATCCGTAATCATGATGGTGCCCGAGGTATCCTCAATTGCTGATAGCTTTGCTCCAGGTCCATCGTTAGGGTAGCCCAGTTGCACTCCGCAGTTCGGCGAACAGCTCTGTGTCCAGGCCGAAGTAAAGTTATAACCGTAGGGGATGTCGCCCGTAAATGAGCCCGAGGTCCAGATGATGGACTTTTCACTGGGGCAATTCAAAACCTGAATGTTTTTCATATACGGGTAGATCATTTGGTACCACGGGGCAATTGGAGCAATGCTGCCATTAGGCATGCGGATGTTGGAATTCTGGTTGAAGATCGACGGCATCGTCTCATCAAAATCCTGCGTGTATTGCATCATCGCCAGTCCAATCTGCTTGAGATTGCTCTGGCACGAACTGCGCCGGGCGTTTTCCCGTGCCCGGGCAAAGACCGGGAACAGGATAGCGGCGAGGATCGCTATGATAGCAATGACGACCAAAATTTCGATGAGGGTAAACCCTTTGCTCCGGTGCGACGATGACTTGGAAATCGACATGATACTCTCCTTGATTTATGCTGCAGTTGAGTCATGTTAATTATTCCCGTCGCCTTGTCGTCAATAACCGATTTTTCTTAACAAAAACAACTATTCATTAACGTTTACGCTTATCTTTCCCTCCTGGCGGTGACGGCTGCGAAAGTCGGTTGGCGTCATACCGTGCGACTGCTTAAAAAGGCGGTTGAACTGTGGCACATGGTCGTAGCCACTCAGGCGTGCGATCTCCTGAACGGCCAGTTCCGTGTTGGCCAGCATCGACTGGGCCGAATCGAGACGGCGCTGGCGGGTGTAACGCATCATCGAGGTGCCCATTTCCTGTTGAAAAAGCCTTGCCAGATGCGATGGCGAAACATACAGGCACTCGGCAATATCCTTGATGGTAAAAGGCTGGTTGAGATGAGACCGGATATAGTTGCAGGCTCTTTCCACGAGGGCGGAATTGGCTGGCATCAATGTATTACAGCGGTCGGTGGCTTCCATCGCGGAGCTAAGCGGTGCGCTACTGCGTCGTGCCTGGGTTTTCCTCTGGCGGGTTTGAATGCGATTGAGTTGGGAGAGTCCACGACGCACGCGTAAAAGAATCAAGTTCAACAGGTTTTGCGCGGCCTGAATTGCTTCGGAGCCGGGCGTGCGCAATTCGTCGATCATCATTTCGACCAGCACCGGCAACTGCAGGTCGGGCACGAAAATATCATCCTGACAGGTGTGTTTCGTCTCATGCGTCGTGCAACTGTGGCAGAACACGCCGGTCGGCAAAAACAATATCCAGAAGAGTTGCGAATCGGCGACCGGTTTTGGCTGCCGCTCCCAATGCACCTGTGTTCCATCGGGGTAGAGCACGCCGGGAGGAATCATCAAAAAAGTTTGGGGATGCAATGAGATGATCTGGTAGTTGTGGTCTTCCTGTGCTATCTGGCCTCGTTTAGCGGGAAACGCCAGTCGCATATCCGCTTCGCCTTCCAGCACGCAGCATAGATAGGGGTAGCGCACGGCGTGCATCGATTCTTGTTTCCAGCGCGAAAGAAAGATGCGCGACTGGTGATGTGGCTCCGATTTGAGCGGTGGGGCATGGCGATAGCGCACAGCCACATCGGCCGGGGCTTTTAGCCCTGGTTGGGCCAGCAGCAGACGCGAACTGCCGGAGGCGCAGGGCTGCGGCGAGAGTTTGTCCGAGACGATTTGATATAGTTCCGACACGGAATGTTCTTCGGGTGCAGGCATATCAAACAAGCGGTGAATAATACCGTAACTCGGGGAGGTTGGGTGGGGAAGTGAAGAGTAATAATGAGTGATGAATTATAAATGCTGAATGAAAGACAGTTGACTTCTATAGTTCATCGTTACGATTACTCTCCGACTCCCTCCCCCTAACCCCTCCCTGGGGGAGGGGAGTTCACACTGTTCCGGCTTCGTCCGATTTTACGAAATCGCGTCAATCGTCACCGGTTGGCCGGTGTGCGAACTGTCGTACACGGCTTCACCGATCTTGAGGGCGTGGTAGGAATCCCACAGGTCGGGTCCGCCTTCGGCCAGACCGATGCACTTGAGGGCGAAATGGGCCACTTCGCCGGTGTAGCCAAAGAGGGCGTCCGACTGCATTCCGGCCCAGGCGGGGCGGAAGGTCTTGAGGTAGCGGCCGTGTGCCGGGTTGACCTTGCTCCAATCCTCACGCGGCTGCCATTCAAATTCCAGCATGTCGCGGCATACCAGGTGCGACTCGAAGCCCACGACTTCGAGGGTTTCCACGATGTCGCGGAAGTTGGTAGCTTCGAGGCAGTTCCAGTCGAAGATGCCGACTGCGCCCGAACGGTATTTCACGTTGGCGACATAGGCAAAGTTTTCCGGGGTCACTTCGTGATACATGGAAGAGATGGTTTCAATCTCGCCGCCGAAGTAGCGGGAGAGGTCGCAGATATGGCAGATCTGGCCGATGAGGAAGGCACGCTTGGCCGAATCGATACCCCAAATCTGCGGGTACGGGCCTTGCGAGAACTTGGTCTTGACCATGCTGACTTCGCCGAATTCAGGACGCGAAATCACATCTTTGGCCATATTGTAGACGTGGGCGAAGCGCTTCATGAAGCCGACCTGGCCCCAGGTGTTGTTGGCCTCGGCCAGTTCGGCCAGTTCACGTGCCTGCTCGGAAGTGTTGGCCGAGGGCTTCTCCACATATACCGGAATACCGCGGGAGAGAACCTTGGGCGACAACGCATACTGCTGCGGGCCGCTGCCGATGCAGAACACGCCGTCTAACTGTTCTTTGTCGAGCATCTCGTCGATATCGGTATAGACGTTGCGGGCGCCGAAGTTACGGGCGTTCAGTTCGGCTTTGGCGCGGTCGAGGTCGCAGATCGAAACCAGGTCAATCTGGGGACAACGATGCAGGTTGGGATACATCTTGTTGGTAGCGAATCCACCGGCTCCGATGAAGCCAATTCTTGCTTTTCTTTCTTCTGCCATGATGAAGCTCTTTCTCCTGAGAAGTTTCCTGCTAAATTCTTTTTTGGATTATTACGTAACAACTACTGAGACGTTAACGAAAAACAGTTTTGAAAGCAACCGTTTTTTAATAGTAAATTTGAAATAAATAGCGAATCGTGCCGCAGGTCTTATGTTGCCAACGGATCTTTGGCTAACAACCAGGCCATACCGGCACAAATTCTTATGATTGACGGTAGTTATTATGTCCGCTCTGCCTCTTTCCTAAACCTGTTTCCTCTTGTTCTTTTTGTGAAATCGCGAGATTTTTGCAGAAAAGCGATAGCGCGAGAAGAAAAAATCGTTGCAGGCCGTTTGGTGCCCTGTAGAGTAAGGTTTTTTTGAGTGGATGCTTTTTGCTTTTGATGCCGGGTAGTTGCCTTTCTTTGTGAACCCCGAGCGTGAGCGACGGGCTGACTTTTCAGTTTCGCAAGCGCTTACGCCCGCCCGTCGCAAAGAACAAAAGATGTCCGTTTAATACAAAGGGGAAGGGAAAATATGGTGGAGTGATATTCCCGCCCCTTGTAGACGGGAGAACGGAGTTTCTTTATTTGATTTTAAAGAGTTGCGCATCGTCGAACCACACGACGTCTTGTGGCTGCGACTGGCCTCCAGCGCTCAGTAGCATCACCAATTTTCCAGCATGAGCGGGAACTGTGACCACGCTTTCCAGTTTCTGCCAGGAAGCTGTTTGAGAACCCGGTGGATTCACGATCATGACATCCGATGGTTCGTCGGTCCATTTACCGGCGCTTGTTTGCCAACGCACGCCAATCCATCCATTTCCGTTGCCGGTTTGGCGTATCCAGGCGCTTACGATATACGATTCGCCAGGCTTCACGTTAATGGATTGAATGAAACAACCGCTACTTGTTCGGTCTATCCGGGCTGAACCACTTTCCCCTTCCCCATGGTTCACACTGTTGTCCTGAGAAAATGTTCCCTGGGAATAACCCGTTTGCCAGGAACTCCACCCGGCAGGCGCTCCCACTGCGTTCCAATCCTGCTTATTATTTTCAGGTGAAACGACATTGGGCTTCTTCTCGGAAAAATCTCCATTTTTTAGCAGGTTTATCAATTTGCCGCTCATTTGAGCCTGGGTAATTGTCTTTTGCGCTATCATTTGTGGCCGCGTGGTACTCAACAAGGCATCATGGATTCCCGGCAGAACCTCCCCCCAGCTTTGTGGGTTTACGCTACCATTCGTCGTGGGCCACCAACGGTATTTTTCTCCATAGATCCATACGTATTCGTTGGCTGCGTCGATGGCATATTGAACGTTGGCCTGTAAACGTTGCGTGGGTGTTGAGCCTTCCGAATCGATATACCAAAAAGACGTGGGCGGATTAATGTAAGCGTCCAGATATATTCCGAAGCTGGCTTGCACCTGGGACAAATATTTTTGATGGTTCTCGGGCGCAACCAAATTCAAGGCCGTATTCCGCATCAAATTTGCCGATCTTAGAAAATCTAACTGGCTGTCGGCAAGATAGCCCTGAATCTCGCAACCATCCACAAAAATCATCGACGGCGGAGCCGCATCCAGCCAGCCGTTGATAAAAGCGGGATAGAGATTGTAGCCGGAGGACAACAAGGCTGCTTGAGGATGATCAGCTTTTGCCACACCTTCATGCACGCTGAGCATGAAAAGCGTATACATCATCAAGTTAGGATCGACAGACGCTATCGCGCTGATAACCTCCCTCCCGCGTTGCCGGGCCTTGGCTTGATACTGTTCAAAGCTGTGCTTCCCGGTCTGGGCTTGTAAGGAGTAGTCGAATTGCCGGTGAGGTTTGGTATAGGCTTCCGGATCGAAAATAATTCCTTTGAGGTTTCCTTCCTTGGCAATCCAGGCGGCAATGCGAAAGTGCTCTATCACCTGTTCCCAGCCCGCATCATCGAACCAATCCACATTGCCGGGATTAGCTCCCACTTGAATAAAATTCTCGGTGAGCTTTTTGGCCTGTGAACGAACCACCTTTAAATCGTCAACACTTTGTTGAAACCATTCTTTCTTCCAGGGCACATTTGAGAAAGCGAGCCGCGCTTCCACTTCCTTGCCATTATCATCTTTGCCTCGCACGCCAATCAAAGCGCCATCAAACGGGGTCTGGTCCATCTGCGCCAAATTTGCACGGAGCGTGGCAGCGGTGGGCTTATCCCATCCTAATTGGATGAGTTTTTTACGAGTGCGCGATTCCGTTTGGGCAAATGCAGGCGATGAGATTAACAGGCTAAGTCCGGCACCGATTAAGATTCTTGGGAGTATTCTATAGATGTTCATTTTTTGATTTTTTATAAAGAGATTTTCAGTTACATTACTATTAATTGGGATTATTCGGTTCCCAGGCGTTTGGTTTTGCGGCCTCTTTATTGCGGGCTTGTTCCAATACAGTGGAAGACTGCAACCATTTCACATGTCCATCCGTGAAACACATGTTCACTCCTTGAAAATGCCGGCCGCGATTATAGTCATCCGTAAAGCCTGCAGTAATTGTTGCGGCAGGAAGAAGTGGGCCTGTTCCAGGAAGGTACTGCTGGCTCACAGGGTGTAAAAGGCTGCCCCAAATCGAATTTGGATCGAGCGAGTAATAACCTGCATCGAAAAGCATATAGTTGTTTGCAGCCGCACTGAGCGCAGACAGGCGCAGGGGGCGGGCAGGCGGGGTGCCAAAAGGAGCGATGAGCGTGAGAGGATTGGTGCCATAGTGTCCTATCCACAGAGCAGGCCCGGTGTAGGTGGACGAAGGGCAACGGTAGATTTGATTGTTTTTCATATACGGATAAATAATCTGTTGCCAGAACCAAAAGGATGAATTCCAGAGCGCTGCTTGGCCATCCGGCGATGGCCCCGGAGCGGGCGTAATATAAGAGGGTGGATACGTCTCATCAT
>DAITOV010000019.1:0-28191 GCA_036833945.1 Abditibacteriia bacterium | reverse complement strand
CCTTTGAGATATTCAAAGCTGGTCTGCAATGCCTCGAACGGATCGCCTTCGCAAGTGTCCTGCTCGACGATGAACCAACGGCAGCCCGATGCCTCGGCTGCGGGGAGAATATCGTGCCAGTTCAAGTTGCCCTTGCCGATTTCACGGAAGATGGGCTGGCGCTCGGCGGTGATACCGTAATCCTTCACATGCAGCAACGGCAAACGGCCATTGAGCTTCTGCACCCATTCCAACACCGAAGCGCCGCCATACTGCACCCAGTAGGTATCGGGCTCACCCTGCAAATTCTTGGGATCGGTTTCATCATAGAGAATCTCCAAGAGCGGCTTGCCTTCGATGTGGATGAATTCGTGATGATGGTTGTGATAGCACAGTATCTGTCCGGCGGCCTGGAATTTGGCACCGGCGGCATCGGCCATCGCAGCAAACTTGCGCGCAGCTTCGAGCGTGCTCACGTCATAAGTGCCGGGGCTGGGGATGGCGGTGTATTCGCAGCCCAGCTTCTGCAAGCGCTCGATCACAGCTTCGGTTTCTTCAAAGATTTTTTGCGGAGCTTCGTGGGTAGCGCAACAGACCAGGCCTTCGCCATCGAGCATGGCTTTCATTTCTTCTTCGGGCACATAGGCAATGCCCGAAACCTGAACGGCCTCGTAGCCAATGGCGCGAACGCGCTTGAGGGTTTGGGCGATATCCTGCGGCGTCTTGCAAAAATCACGGAGAGTATAGAGCTGAGCGGCGATCTGACTTACTTGCATGTTCTTTTCCCGGTTTCCTTTTTCTGAGTTTTTAAAACGTTCCCAAACAGTGTGAACGCTGTTTCCCCCCGAAACAAGCCCTTTTTCGTAATCAATCGACTTGGTTTAAGTTTTGTCCCTTTCTCGTTGCAGCTTATGTAGAGACTCCCCTACAGAGACCTATCAAAGCTCAACGCGAACTCATTCACGCATTAAATTTAGTTAACAACCACTCTCTGCGACCGTGTAATGGGCGTTGCACCGGCAAATTGAAAACCAAGCTGGGTAAGGCGCGCGCGAGTAGCGGCCAGGGAAACATCGAACTTGCGCGCCAGGTGCGAGACGGCGTTGGGGCTGCTGAGATTGCAGCGCTCGGCAGCGGGCACGAACAGTGTGGCGGGCATCAGCAGCGCGGCGGCAAACCAATCGGCGTGGCGCTCCATCCAGTAGGTTTTAGTCTGGGAGGCGCGCTGCTCGATTTGGGAAATGGTGCCCTTCATCACAATGCCTTCCAACACTTCCGGCGCGTATTGGCCCTGCCGGTGATCGACGTGTAAAATCCAGTGGCCGATTTCATGGGCTTTGGTAAACCGCTCCAGGCCACGATTGGCGGCAAACTTTTCGGCGTGCGACTCGTTGAGCACGATACGCGCTTCCTGCGGCAACAGCGCCGCCCACACCAGGGTGCGGGGCGGTTGCGGCAGCACATCCCAGTCCCACTGCAAACCGCAGCCGAGTTCACCGATCAAATCGACATCGATAGGTGCCGCCAGGCGCATACCGGTGCGACGCCGAAATTCGAGCAGCGTCAGCAGTGCCCGGTCTTCAACCTCTTCCCGCCGCCAGAAGGGTTTCATCAAAGTGGAGAATTGAAAATGGAGAGTGGAAAATAGGGAAACAGTATTTGTTGGAGGCGTTCCCCGCGCGGGGAACGCCTCGTTTCCCGTTTCCTGTCTACTGTTTCCCGTTACGCTGGGCTTTCATCTTTTGCGCGTAATCGGCTAACTTGCCGATTTCTTCGTCGTTGAAGTCTTGAATCGAGCGCAGGAAAACCGGCACCACGGCAGAGCGGGTAATGACAGGAGCCACATCAAGCGGAACCTTGCTGGCCAGCAGCATGAGTTCATCGTTATCGGCGCCCAGAGCCTTGGAAAGACGCGCAATGGTGGCGGTGGCCGGTGGAGGCATGCGTCCGTTCTCCAGCTTGGAGAGGTAGGTGAAATCGATACCGACACGCGAAGCCAGGTCGCGTTGGTTTACTTTTTTCTCAAGCCGTAGTTGTCGCAGTCGTTCGCCAAAAGTCATGTGGGGGTTTCCTCCGTAGAATATTTCCGCGCTCTTGTGAGCGGCGGTAAGGTCTATGGTACGCACCAGTATACCATTTGCAGTGAATATTCAACCAAACCGCATATCGTGGTCATGGAAGCGGCCAAACGATAGAATGCTTTGCGAGTTCAAACCAGACTATTTCAGGAGTTTTTATGGCATTTACCCTTGATATCGGCGAAAGCGCGCCGGATTTTTCCCTTCCCGCCACCGACGGCAAAACCTATTCGCTGGCCGACTTTGCCGATTCCCAGTTCTTGGTCATCGTGTTTTCCTGCAACCACTGCCCCTACGTGGTGGGCAGTGAAGATCGCATCATCGCTTTTGCTAACGACTACGCCGGGCAAGGCGTGCGTTTGGTCGCCATCAACTCCAACGCCGTCACCACCTACGCCGACGATTCGTTCGAGCACATGGTCATTCGCGCCCAGGAGAAGAATTTCCCCTTCACCTACCTACACGATGAATCGCAGCAAACCGCGCTCGATTACGGCGCTTTGCGCACCCCCCACTTCTACGTTTTCGATGCCGACCGCAAACTGCGCTACACCGGCCGCATGGACGACAACCCCAAGTTCCCGGGCAAGGAAACCACCCACGAACTGCGCGACGCCATCGACGACCTCTTAGCCGGTAAAACCCCGGCTGTGCCAAAAACCAATCCGCTGGGCTGCAACGTGAAATGGGCCGGACAAGATAAACACTGGATGCCCGCTGCTGCCTGCGATTTGGTGTAAATAAAAATAATAGCCACAGATTGGAACGGCAGATCTTAGATCTTAGATTTTAGTCCTTAGGCTTATCGCTATAGGGAACTCCCCCCTAAGATCTAAGCTCCAAAATCTAAGTTCCACGAGAATCTGTGGCTAAAAAACGCGATGAAAAAACAACTCAAAAGTATCACGCCGTTGTTGCAGGTCGCCGATCTCGAAGCCTCGATTGAGTTCTACACCAGAAAGTTGGGCTTCGTGAAGCATCATCAGGAAGAAGGCGGGTTTGCGATTCTGGAGCGGGACGAATGTTCGCTCTTTCTGGCCCAAAAGCAAACCAAGGTCGATCTGCGCAATGCGACCGCACGCGCCAAGCCCGACGGCTACGCCTCCTACGATTTCTTCGTGATGTGTACGCCCGGCACGGTCGATGGCCTGCTGAAAGAGTGCCGCGACGCCAAAGCGACCATTCCTGCTGCCTACGATAACGGACCGGTGAACCGGCCTTATGGGATTCGCGATTTCAATGTCATCGATCCCGATGGTTATGACATCGTTTTCGGCGAGCCGATTGGGGAATAGGGGATATGGCCACGAAAAGGCACAAAAACCACAAAGGGGTTGGGTAAACGTAAAAATCCTCTTCGATGAATGGTGAAAAAATATTGAAACGCTCTTTTCCCCTCACCCCAGCACTCCCCCTCTCCTGTTCTATAAAAGGGGTGAGGAATGAACTTATCAGATTTGTGTCACCTTCAACCCTGAGACAGGGAAGTTTTACGCTTCCCAACCCTCTTTTGTGATTTTTGTGCCTTTTCGTGGCTATCTCAAACCATGACACCTCAAATCGTCCACGGCGATCTGCTTGATCAGAAAACCGAGGCCATCGTTAACGCCTGGAATCGCAACATCATTCCCTGGTGGCTGCTGTGGCCGCATGGTGTTTCGGGGGCGATTAAGAAATGCGGCGGCTTGCAGCCGTTTCGTGAAGTGGCACGCTATGGGCCTATTCCCCTGGGCAATGCCGTGCTGACCGGTGCCGGGCGACTATCGTTTCGCGGCATAATTCATGTGGCCGGAATCGATGGCCTGTGGCTCGCTTCGGAATATTCCATTCGCCACTCCGTGACCAACGCCATTCGCGTGGCGCAGGAAAACCAGTTCGCTTCGCTGGCATTTCCCGTCATCGGTGCCGGGGCCGGGGGATTCAACGAAGAAAAAGCCCTGGGCCTCATGCTCGATCAGATGCAGCAAATCGATACCTCGCTCACCGTTGTGGTTGTGCGCTATAAACCATCTCTTTCCTGAAGGGATTTTCCTGAAAACAGCCCGAATCGCGTAAAAGTTGGTGTATAATGCAACGTCACTTCCTGACAGTCGCAACGGGCATTGCACATGAATTTTTTACGCAAAATGCTGGGAGGCACCACCAACCAAGCTACTGAAACCGACCCTGCACCGGTCGGTCCCGCGTCACCTGAACCGGAAAATCGCGATACGGCCCCCGGCGATGCCTCCCTGCTTGCAACGCTTTTTCAGGAAAACGCTTCCCTCGAAGCTACCCTGCCGGTTTTGTTAAAGGCAACCGAAGCGGTGGCAAACTTGCATCGCGCAGGGCGAGTGCATGGCCATTTGAAACCCGAAGCGATTTCTATCAACCCGTTATTAGACGATTCACAGCCCACCCTGCAAGGCGAGAAATGGCAGGAGCCGTTTGCCAGCGGTGAATATGCGGCTCCCGAGTTGGCGCGCGAGGGAACTGTGGCTCATCCCACGGCCGATGTCTATTCCCTGGGCGTGCTATTCTACCAGGCATTGGCCGGGCAACCGGTAGAGACCATTCTGGGCGATGAAGCCGTGCAGCGCCGGGTTTTTGCTATTTCCGGCGTGCCGCAGATTCTGGGAAAAGCGCTGGGCACGCCCGAGCAACGTTTTCAAAACGCCGGGGAGTTTTATGATGCCCTGTCGCGTTGGACATCACGGCACTTGCCGATGCCGGAATATATCGTCGCCACTGCCTCTACCATCGGCCTCAACCCCATCCGCACCGCCAACGAAGACGCGGTTTTGCAGCTTTCTGGCGGGTGGCAGGGTGAAGACGGGCAGGCACGCTGGGCGCTCTTAGCCGTGGCCGATGGTATGGGCGGCATGGACGCCGGAGAAGCCGCCGCGCAAGCTGCCGTGCGTAGTTTGGCGCAAAGTGCCATGCCGCTGGCGACCCTCGACCGCGTTCCCGAAGAAGAAGTGCAAGCCCAGTGGAACAAACAATGGGCTAACCAGGCAGCAACGGCTGTGACCCAAGCCATGCAAGCCCAGAACGCACACGGTGGCTGCACGCTGATTACCGCGCTGGCAATCGGCAATCGCATCACCCTCGCCCATGCTGGGGATTGTCGCGCCTACGTTTTTTCGGCTTTAACCGGAGCGTGGAAAGTGCTCACCCGCGATCATTCTTATGTCGCCACGCTGTGGCAGGCTGGGGAAATTGCCTGGGAAGAGCTGCGCACCCACCCCAATCGCAACCAGATCACGCGCGCATTGGGCGATAAAGCCCAGGTGCCGGAGTGGTTCTTCGATACGCTGGAAATTGAAACCGGCCAACTTTCGCTCACGTTAGCTCCCGGCGAAGTGCTGCTGCTGGGCAGCGACGGTGCCTGGGAGCCGATGGTTGAGGAAGAGATGGCACAGATTATCCGCGAGCACTTCCCCAACCTGGGCACGGCGGCCAATGCCATGCTCGAACTGGCGCTTGAACGCGGCGCACCCGATAACGCCACCGTCGCGCTGTTGGCGCTGACGCCCACCGATTCTGCAAACCCGACTGCATCCCAGGAACAATAACTCTAATTCTGACCGATTAGGACTTCAATTATGATGCTCACCTGCCCGAAATGTTCGGCGATTAACGCTCCCGGCACCACCAACTGCCACTCTTGCAACGCCTTGCTCACCCCGCCCGTCGCCGAGCAAAACGCGATTCCGGCACCGGTCAGCGAGGCGGCCCCACCGGCCACCAGCGCGGCACTGCCCAGCGGCACCAATCTCAATCAGGGAGCGTTTCGCGTCGGGCAGGTGCTGGGGCAGGGCGGTTTCGGCATTACCTATAAGGGTGGCGATGTCAATCTGCGCCGCGTGGTCGCCATCAAGGAATTTTTCCCGCAAGGCAGTGTGCGCCAGGGGATGGATGTTTTTCCGCCTAATTCCGATCAGGTCGATGCCTTCGTGCAGTGGCGGCAGAGCTTCTTGCAGGAAGCGCGCACCCTGGCGAAGTTCCGGCATCCCAGCATCGTGCGCATCTTCACCATCTTCGAGGAAAACAACACTGCCTACATGGTAATGAAATTCCTCGACGGCCAAACCCTGGCCACGCAGTTGAAAACCGAGGTTTTGGGCGAAGCTGAGGCGCTCGACCTGGCCCGCCAGATCGGTGGCGCGCTGGAAGTGGTGCATGCCGAGAATCTGATTCACCGCGACCTCAAGCCTGAAAACATCATCCTTACCGAAGAAGGCCGCCCCATGCTGATCGATTTCGGCACGGCGCGCCCCTATGCTATTGACCAGGCAGTGCGGCAGACGGCGCTGATTACGCCCGGCTATGCGCCGCTTGAACAATATGGCACTACCGGGCAGTTCGGCGCTTATACCGATGTCTACGCGCTGGCCGCCACCCTCTATCACGCCGTCACCGGACAGGCACCGCCCCCGGCCACCGATCGCGCCACCGGAACCCAGGCACGCCCCATCCAGACTTTTAACCCACGCATCTCACCGACTTTTAGCCAGGCCATCGAATGGGGGATGCAGCTCAAAGCCGAAGAACGCCCACAGACTATCACGGCATTTTTAGCGGCACTTGGCGGCCAGGATCCCAATGTAGCGGTGGCGCGCACTCCCTCCGCACCGCGCAAAGCAGAACCGCTGCCGGGCTTCGACCCGCAAAAACCGTGGGAAGTGCCCCCTGCGGCGAGGCCGATACAGGAGAGTGTGGGCACAGCGCCGATGACACAAGCCACTCCGGTGCATTTCGCCGCGCCCATCGGCACCCAGTTGTGGATGCGCTTTGAGCCAAACGGCCAGCTCCTCACCAACGCCCACCCCAACCGCGCCTTAGACGCCCTGGGCAAAGCGATGCAGAAGGAAAACATCGGCAATGTGCAGGTCAACTACGAACTACTCCAGGCACGGGGCCAGGATGCACTGGGTGGAGCGATGCAGGGCCAACTCACCATCACCCCGGAAGGCAACCTCATCGCATTGCAGATGCCCGATGCCCTGGGCAGTAGCCAGAGCAAAACCCTGATGGAAACGGTTTTGCGCGGCACCGAGATGAATTTGCGCCTCGACCCGCACGCGATGGCACCGCCGCCGACTCAACCCACCTCGAAACCTCCCGTGCCACCCGGCGTCGAGGCCATGTATACACCTCGCGTTCAGGGAGGAGAAGGCGGCGGGGTGTTGACGCTGGGTATTCTGGGTTTTTGCTGCTGTCCCATTTTCGCCCCCTTTGCCTGGATTAAAGGTAATAACGCCCTGGCAATATACGGCGATCAGGACCCCGGCGACCGCACTACCGTCCATATCGGTCGTGCCCTGGGCATTGTAAGCTGCCTGCTTTGGGTCATCTGGGTCATCATGGCAATGTTAGGAAACTAAAGAATTAATGCAACCCTCCAAACTCACTTCTTTCTTGAAAAGCCTGTCGTCACCGGCGGGCTGGAAGGCGGCGGGTATTGGGGCTGTGGGCGCGTTCGCGGGCTTTCAGCTTGCCAGTATCGTGCTGGCCCCGTTTTTCAACTTCAGCCTCAACAGTAATCCGGCGTTTCTCAAGCTACTTTTGGGGCAAGGGCTGATGTTTGGCCTGGAAGGCATGATACTCTCACTGGGCATTCTGGCCTGGAACAACCACACCTCCCTGCGCGGCCGTTGGCAGCGCGACTTGTTGCCCGGAGCGGCCCTGTTTGCCGTCATCGCAGTGGTGAGCGGCGGGCTGGGGCAACTACTCTACAGCCTCATCCCGCTCACCCGTGCCTTCCCCTGGCTGCTGGCCGGGACCGGTATCGGGGCGGCGATAGGGTTG
This sequence comes from Abditibacteriia bacterium, assembly GCA_036833945.1. GTDB lineage: Bacteria > Armatimonadota > Abditibacteriia > Abditibacteriales > Abditibacteriaceae > DAITOV01. Next base: position 20,344 of record DAITOV010000019.1, on the reverse strand, counting down.
CTACGGCGCGATAAAGATCAGGCGACGCGCGGCGCTTTGGGCGGTGCTATCGGCGGCCTGCTCGGCGGGGTAACCGTTGACTTACTGCTGGCGATTTCCTACACCGACAGTGCATTCGCGCTCGGCTCGCTGGTAGGGGTCATCGTCACCGGAGCGATGATTGCCCTCTTCATGCACGCCGTGCAACACGCCATGCAATCGGCCTGGATTATGGGCACTTCCACCGGCCCCTACGAAGGCAAGGAATACCCGCTGGGCAGCGCTCAAACCACCGTCGGGCAAACCGAACTCAATGACATCGCGCTCTATCGCGACCGCAGTGTTCCGGCCCGCGCCGGAAAGATTCTCTTTGAAAACGCGCGCTGGCGCTGGCAAAGCGATTCTGCCCAGACCCCGGCGCTTATCGACGGACAATCGGCAACCAGCGCCGAATTGCAACCGGGTTCGCGGCTTCAATTAGGCAATACCCAATTTGTTTTTCTCACCCGCGAAGCAGTGCCGGCAGACACCCCACCCTTACCGGTGGCTCCGGCACCAATGCAACCCACCACGCCTCCGGTTTGGAATCAGCCCACGTTGCGCAGTTGGCAACTGTGGCATCCGGCAACCCCGTTACAAATTGGCATTGAAGGCACATGGACAATCGGCCGCAGCACGGAAAACGCGCTGGTCATTGGCGACGGCGCAGTTTCTTCGCGCCACGCCTGCATCGAAGTGCGCTCGGGAATTCCGGCGGTGGTTGATAACGGTTCAACCAACGGCACCTTCGTGAACGGCGCACGTCTCGCACCCAATGTGCCGGTTACACTGCACGATGGCGACCGCCTGACCTTGGGCCAGACTGAGTTTGTGGTGAGGACGTTGTAATACCAATCCTACAAATTAACATCCTAACTCTTCCCCGTTTCATAGCACGCAAAGCCTTCGGCTACGCAAACTTCCGCAATTAACGACAAAAAGAGGGCCGTTGGCATTGGTGTGCGGTTGCCTTCCTGTCTACTATCTACTACCTTCCACCGCGAAAGAAGGTTATTTTGTAAAAATGGTATAACGCCATCGCACCTTCTCCCAGCGCCCAGTGCCTCGTCCCCGGCACCCGTTATTCCTTCTTTAACCGGAACACGCCACTCCCAACCGGCGGCAGTGTAAATGTAACATGCGTGCCCTGGGCGGCACTTTTAATCTGTCCTTGTTCCGCCTGCTCAATCTTCCAGCCTTGAGGCAAATTGAGAATGATTTGTTCTTCCGAATAGTAAGGGTTTGCCAGCAACATCAACAACTCGTCCTGGAATTCCCAGGCTCCGGCTTCAATACGAGCATTTGGAGGTAGAGTCAGCGCCACCTTTTGATTCTGCAAAACGGCTGGCAAAAGAGCTTTAATTTCTCCGGCCATTTTTGCCACGGCTGGCCAGCGCTGGTTGAAAACCTCTGGTTTTCTCACGCGACGATCGGTCGAATCGTACCAAAGGTCGAAGTATGAGTAGAACAACAGTCCGCGCGCCCCGTTGATGATCGCCTGATAAGCCTGGTTTCTCATTTCATCCAGGGTTGGTTGATGCGATTTTTGTCCATCCTTATAAACTGCCCAATCGAAAATTTGCGGCACCATCCAATTGGCTTTAGCTTCGCGCATACTTTGATTGACGATGCGGGTATTGATGCCGGTGCGTGTAATATCGGGCATTTCTCCCAGCGGATAAGGATCGGTGCCGATGGCATCGGTAGAGTGAAAGTATTGATCGAGGCCACCGGTTTGATACAGCACCTGGTAGGCAAGATGCTGGGGATCGAGTTCCTTGACCTGGGCGTACATTCGTTCGAGTTTCGGGATCGCTTCGGGATACATTTCATCGTTGATATACCAGGCCAGTAATGCGGGGTGATCGCGGAGCGCAGTAATCGTTTCACCGGCCAGGGCAATAGGATCGTCGGTGCCTTTAGGGGCATTTCTCAGGCCGGGATAGAAGTCTTTAAGGGAATAGACCACTTTGAGTTGCTGGCGGTGCGAGGCGTCGAGATAGTCCTGCGGGTCTTTCGCCTGACCGTAACCATAGCTCAACACCGTGTTAAACCCGGCTTCGCTTAGTCGTTTTAAGTGCTCTTCGGTTACGGGATCGCCGTAGATACCCAGTGGAAAAAAGCGCGCGCCTTCAATGATTGTGAAGCCGTCGGCATCGATATAAACCTGCGGCATTTCGGTGACAACCGAAATATCGTAGTTCAGTTTTTTGATCGTCTGGCCTGTGGGGTCGAGGAGTTCCAGGCTCCAGACATACTCGCCGGGCTTTTTCTCTGGCGGTGGTTCGACCGTGGCAGTGAATATTTTTCGGCTGGCTGTCAGCTCTTGTGCCGATTGGCGCAGCACTGCTCCGGCTTTGTTTTTCAGTGTATTGCGCAGTGATAAAAGTTGTTTATCCCACTGCGGCGCAGGATTGAGTTCGATGCTAACTTGCCAGGGACGGGAACTGGAAGACGGAACCAGGTTGCGATAGTTGGGGTAAGTGAGGAATCCGCGCACCGGCTGTGGGATTTGGGCGGTAACTGCCAGGTCGTCAAACCAGGCCGTGCCCGTGGTGCCGCTCCGCAGGTACAATCCCACCGCCACCGAAGCGGTTTGTGGGGGGACGGTGAATTTCCCCTCGATCCGTTGCCAGTCGAAAGTCCCGGCCGGTGGGGTGGGTAAGCGCCATCGATCCATTTGCCATTTGCGTCACGGGCTTCGATAAACATTCCTGCGCCCTTATCGTTTTTCTGGGAAACGACATCTTGCGCCTTGATCCAAACGCTCAGTTGCAGTTGTTCGCCCGGCTGCGCGGAAATTCGTCTGGTGAATAGCTTATAGCTGGCAGGGTTGGTATTGGTAAAACGCAGACTGTGATCGCCTCCTCGCTTTTCGATTGTATCGAAAGACGTTACTCCAGGAATGGTGCTCCAACCAGTTGGGCCGTCTTCAAAACCGGTTTCAAAGACGGTGCGAAGCTCTGCGGCAGGGCTGGTTTGCTGCGCGTTTGCGGGTGTCGGACAAGGCCCGAGCACACAAGATAACATTAAAACGGATAAGGCTACGATATAAGATAACTTCATTTTCCTCCACGAGAAACTGTTTTTACAATGATTAATTGAGGTCCCATAGCTCGTCACAGGCGGTTCCAGTGCAGCCCGGAGGTCCGGCGAGCGCCGTCTTTTTCATCCATTTGGCGTGGCCATCGGCAAAGGTAATGTTATTACCGTCGAAATGGCGGGTAGCAAACTGCTCACCGTATGTTTTGGCGGGGCCAAAACACCACATACTGGTCCCGCCCCATAGACTGGACGGATAAACGATTCCTGAGCCGCATGCTCCCGTTTGTTCGGCAATTGCGACTGTCTCTGACGGTTTTTGAATCGCTGCGAGGGAAATCGAGTTTGCAGACGTGCCGAGATAATTGTAGTTGTAGCCAAAGCTACCTGTGCTATATCCCCCGCTGGTTTCAAAAAGTAAAGGATTGCCTGTGCTCGGGTCGCTGAGCCGTTGGGCACTGGGACAAATAAAGGCTTGGGTGCTTTTAATGTAGGGAAAAATGACCTGCGCCCAACGCCTGCCATAAGAAGTAGTACCGTCAGCATAATAAACGTATCGAGGCAGCATCTCATCGTAATCCTGTGTATACATCGTCAATGCCATCGCAATTTGCTTGGAGTTTGAAATACAAGCCGTACGGCGCGCGTTCTCGCGAGCGCGAGCAAAGACCGGAAACAGAATAGCGGCAAGGATTGAGATGATTGCTATTACAACTAATAACTCAATCAAAGTAAACCCTTTTCTTAATACTTTTGACATCTCGATACCTCCATCGATAACCAGTTAATTCTATCGAATTTTTTTAGACACGCTTAGAATTATGTCCCGCATGGGCAGCCGTCAAACGTTCAAAACGGATTTAGACCGGCTAATTCGGATGATTTTTCGAACGAGTGCGATATTCGGTCGGGCTACAGCCATGCTTGAGACGAAACAAGCCCCGCAAACGCCCTGGGCTTAACCCTACCTGCTCACTGATATTTTCAATGGGAACATGTGTTTTTGCAAGCAAGACCTCGGCCCGGTTCAAGCGGAGATCCGTGAGGTATTCCTTAAAGGTCTGGCCGGTTTCGTGTTGGAAACCACGGGTGAATACGGCTCGCGAAACCGCTATCTGGCGAGCCACGGAATCGATAGTGAGTGGTTCGCTGAAATGATCTTGGATATGTTCAAGCGCCCGCCGAAACAGCTCTTTTTTAACATGAGGCGTGGAGAGCGTGCTAAACAGCCACCCCTTGAGCGCCTTGCCTTCTTCGATTTCGCGCGTAAAAAGCACAAACAAAAGCAACAGTAGATAATGCGAGCTTTTGGAATTGCCTTTCGTTTGAAGCTCATCGCAAAGCCCGGCAAAAACATTGGCCAGGAGAATATTTTGCACCCAGCAGCGCTCATCTATGGCTCCCCCGATATATTTATCGCCCCGGGAGTGGCCGATGCTGCATTCAAGGCCGCGCCCGGACACCAGGCCGGGACTGAACATCATAAGATCGCAAGACGATTCGGGCGTCACTTCGACATACAACGGCACACTGCCATCCGCCTGGGGCATACCAGCAGGAATGAGGACAATATCGCCCGGCAGGCATTGCACGCTGTAGTTCGATATGCGCATATCGGCCTTGCCGTCGAGAAAGAAATAGAGCGAAGGCTCTGTGGCTTCATGCAGATGATCTTGGGGCCAGCGCGCCGCAATGACGCGGTTTTGATCGTTATGGCGCCTGTCGCGTGTGGTGACACGCTTTCCCTGTATTTTTCGCCTGATAACTTTGTTATGAGCTTCCAGGTCCTGGCGATTAAATTCCGCCATTGTTTTCGTGCCGATTAAAACATGGGAGGCTTTTTTCCACTCCAACTGGACCAGCATTTTCTGCAAGGTCTTGTAAAGCGTTTCAAACTCTAAAACATGGGGATTATTCATTATGGTGAGAGGTAGCAGGATGGTGAATCATGTTAAGTGTGGACCGAATCTCATTATTTCAAACACTCAGCCGGGGAGTATTTCTCCTTTGAGACGACTCACATCTTCCCAAACAGGATAACTTCATTGACGCGATCTCCACTACAATTTGAAACCATTTCACCCTGCAACATCCTGAACAAATGGTAAAACTCTTGTCATGCAGACTTCTCCTTCCATCTCCGCCTGGCGTAAGCCGCTCAAGTTCGGGTTGCTGGCAGCACTTGGCTGCGTGCTGGCGGCGGGGCTGGGGGAAGCCTGGCTGGCGGCGACCAAACCACCAGCACCGCCGCCCCCTCCACCGCCACCTGCGCCGCCGCAACAGTCGGTGGTGCTGGTGCTCGATACTTCGGGCAGCATGATTGGCGGCCCGTTGGAAGAGATGAAAAAGGCTGCCACGGCTTACATCAACCGGCAGGATTTTAAATATATCCGTATTGCTGTGGTCAACTTCGATAACGACAGTTACCTCGTCTTGCCGCTCAGCCGCGACCGGCAGGCGCTCGTCAATGCCGTTAACAGGCTCGATACCAATATCTGGACACGCATGGATTTAGGGCTGGAGCGGGCGATGGCGCAGCTACAAAGCGAGAAAGAAAATCGGAATATCCTACTCTTTACCGACGGCCAGCCAACCGGTGGCTTTTTCTTCGACGCCGATACCCCCACCAGAGCAACAGCGGCTCAAATTCGGCAGACCAATATTCGCCTGCTGGCGATTGCCAGCGGCGATGCCGACCGCAACTACCTCGAGCAGCTCACCGGCAGCTCTAACCTGGTTTTTTCTGCTTCGCAAGGCAACTTTGGCGAGGCTTTCAAACAGGCCGAGCAGATTATCACTCCGCCGCCCAAGACGGCGCAGTTAGTGGAATCGGCCCCCACGGAAAACATCGACTTTAGCCGCTCCTTGCTCCGCGTGGCGGTATGGACGGCGATTCTGGGACTGGGCCTCACTCTGCCGCTGCTGGTGGCGCAAAAACGCATGATGCGGCGCGCTCCCGGCATCGATGATGCCATTGGCGTGCTGGGCGGCGTGTTTATCGGGCTGATGGCCGGCATTTTCGCCCAGAGCCTGTTCGCAGTCGCCGGTGGCATCGGGGAAGGTGCCCGCGTCATCGCCTGGGCCGTGTGGGGCAGTTTACTGGGTGCCGGGTTAGCCGCCTTCGTGCCCAACCTGCGCATCGACCGCGCAGCGCCCGCCGGAGCGGTCGGCGGCGTGCTGGGGGCGATTGGTTTCATCGGGGCAGCGAACGTCTTTGGTGATGTGACCGGGCGCTTCGTGGGCGCGGCAATTCTGGGCTTTTGCATCGGCGCCATGATTATTCTGGCTGAAGTCGCCTTCCGCCGCGCCTGGCTGCGGGTTTCCTATGGCCCGGGCGATGTCTATGATCTCAACCTGGGTGTGCGCCCGCTGGGTGTGGGCAGCGATGGCAGCAAAGCACGCGTACTGGCCAACAATGCCGCTCCGGTGGCAGCTTTTTACGCCATGACCGAAACCGGGCGGGTTTATATCGAAGAACCCGGCAACGGGCACCGCTTCGATGTGCAAATCGGCGATGAGCGCACCTACGGCAATGTCACCATTACGGTGTGCGGCGAACTCTCCGAAGTGGCCTGGCCGCCATTGACAGCGCCTCCTATGGCAGCACCCGCCATGCCGGTTCCCGTGACGCCGGTCGCGGTGGTGCGTGGCTGGCAGCTCTGGCACCCAAACCTTCCCTTGCAAATCGGCAGCGATGGCGTGTGGACGGTGGGACGCGCCGAAAACAATCACCTCGTCATCAGCGACCCGGCAGTTTCTTCGCAACACGCCCGGCTTGAAGCGCGCGGGGGAATGCTGACCTTAACCGATATCGGCTCCACCAACGGTAGCTTCGTCAACGGCGGGCAACTCACACCGCACCTCCCTGTGACACTGAGTCCGAACGACCGCTTGAGGTTGGGGCAGACGGAGTATGTAGTGCAGGCGATTTATTGAACGGCGGGAGTCAATACAACTTATCTGCCCGGGCGTTACAAGAAGGCATACCATCTATGGATCGCCGGCATCCTGCCGGCACGAGCGTAGCAGTGATCGGGGATAACGGTGCGTTTATGCCTGTGCCGGCAAGATGCCGGCGGTCCATAATGCCGGGAGCGAACGCAAAATGCAGTGTCCTGCGGACGTCCAGTTGACGCGTTGGTTTATGTCACCGTTACGTCATGCTGACCATTAAGCGAATGTCCGCAGGACGTCCAACTTCACTTTGAAGAGCGTCCTAACACCATTTTCTCCCCTCTTTTTATGAATAACGAACATTTTTGCCTGTAAAACGATCATTTCGGGTGTTCCCCGGACGTCCGGGGGATATCCGGGGGATGTCCGGTGGCAGAGGAGAGGAGATAAGAGAAGAAGCGAAGAGAGGAGAGCGTACGACAACACGCGCTGCGCGCACTACGCCGACGCTTTTTAAAATCGTTTATCTTGAGGAACCGCGCGCGTAAGCAAGTCGGGTAGACGCAAGCATCTTGCCAGGGGCCAATGGGTGTCGGAATAAGCAAAAAGCCCAGGTTACCCGGCTCGCTCACGCGCGCGGTTCTTCATTTCACCCAAGAAAACTGTGGAGCAAACTCCACCGTAGCGCCAACTCCGATATTGGCAAACCACACGTCGTCGCCGGTTTTGAGCGCTTTCGTGGGAGCGGCTTCCAGGTCGATTTTACCGGTTTTCACTTCCTTCACCGTCGCCAACGGTTCCAGAGCACTATTGAGCAAAACCGTGCCGTTGTAGGTGTCTTCAAACGGCAACGGCGTATCGGTTTGCAGCGTGGAGCCTTCCACTTGCCTTAATTGCGCGCGCCCCACCAACACCGCATCAGTGGTTTTGAGCGTCAACAGGTTACCCGCCAGGGTTGCCGAAGCGATGGGATGCACGGTCTGGCGTAGCGGGCTGGAGAAATGCGCTACGCGGTTAGCCAGGGTTGTGGCATCAACAGTGCTGCCTGTGGGCAGGGAAACCGTCACGGTGTGCGCTTTGGTATCCACGCCGGTGACCGTGCCGCGAAGCGGAGCGGAGGTGTAGCTCTTGCCATCGCACTTGAGGAAACTGCCGCCGCTGAAGAAAACACGTTCTACGCCACCCGCTGCATTGAGAGTAATCACGGCGGTGCGGGCATCGGTTTCCAAACCGGCTACGGCGAGTTGCTTGCGCGACTGTGTGGGGTCGCTGACGATGATATCGGTGCCGCCTTCACGCTGCACGCGCACCGCGATTCCGCTACCGCTGGTGAGCGTGAGTTGCTCACTGTTCTGAATGAACGCTTCCTTGCTGAACGGCTCCAACACGCTGACGAAATTGCTTTCGAGCGGCGTCTGTCCATCGTTCTGACGACGGGTGATGTGATATTTCACGATGTTCTTGCGACCGCGCGGCAGGTCGTAGGCATCGGCCTGGAACACTTCCTGCGCGTTCAGGGTCAGCGGATGGATTCGCAGCCTGGCGTCGGCATCGCGCACGTGGCTGTATTGCAGCGCTCCACGCCCGTTCTGGAGTTTTTGCACATTGAAGAGGTGCTGGAAGCCCGAGCCGCGATAGGGGCCATAGGAGCCGGTATAGTCCTTGGCGGCCAATGTGGGGTTATCGTAGATTTCGCCCAACTCCACATTTTCCCCGGCCAGCGTGCCCTTGGCAGCGGGAGCGCCCCAGGTGCCTTCGATATTTTCGACCGTGCCCGGAGGTCCGTGCAGCGAATAATCGTGCTGCTTGCCGCCTTTCACGCGAAACACATCAACCACGTAGCTACGCTCCGCATCGATATCGACCTGCACCAGATGGCGGCGATACTGCTCCATCTGGTTATACGCCGGTGAGGAAGCATCGATACTGCGGGCAAAGGGCGAAGTGGCAAATTCATGCACCGTGCCGGGCAGGTTGTTGTCCTGCTTTTTGGCATCGACCACCACGGTATTGTGCGAAATGGTATTGTTCGACCAGGTGAAGATGCTGCTCACGAACGCGTTCATAGCGTCGGGGTAGCCCAGGTCGGGCATCATGGCCTGACCGTTGGCGAAGAGGTCGAAGTGGAGGAAATCCCAATGGTAATGGCTGATATGCTGGCTGTAGGCGAGGGAGAGCGCTACCGTATCGGCGGGGTTGTTGAGGATGCCTATGCCGTAACCGGCCAATAAACGCGGGGGTTGCACCGCGACTGCGCGCCCATCGGTGCTTTCTTGAGTCTCGGGCAGCGGCGGATGGAAAAGCGTATTGTAGTTGATGAAACCGCGATTCTCCTGCCTGCCCATCCAGCGCAGATAGGCCGGGTCTTGATAAGCGCGGTAGGCCGAGGAATAGATCTCGACGTTGCGCCCCACCGCCGACCCCATCACGCCGCCGCTATCGCCAATAGCCGGGGTAAAGCGCCCGGCGCTGACAATACTCAGCGGGCTGTCGAGCAAGAGTTTAAGCTTCTCTTCACGGTATAGGTCGTAATCGCCTTTCTTGAGAATATCGGCCAGTTTGGAGAAATTTTCAATCCATAGCCAGTTATAACCGGGCGATTCAAACGGCGTGCCGTCGCGCCATACCTGGTTGAAAAGTGCGTAACTAAGCCCGGTGTAAGAAGCATTTTCACCCGGTTCATCGACCAGCCGATGGTAATACTTTTTCAGATCCATCGTCTGCCGCGTTAGCAAAATATAGAGCAGCGCCGACTGGTGCATCCCGAAATTACCACGGATTTTTTGCGCTTCATAGGCATCGACGGCGTCTTCGAGCAGGTTGGCCTCGATGAACGAACGAATTTGCGCGCCCGACTTGCCGTAGAGCTTTTGCAACTCGGCATCGCCATCGATGCTGTCCCATACGGAATCGTAAGCCTCGGCAAAATCGCGCGCGAAGAAGGTTTCCCAGATAGCGTTGAGCACCTTGCCGTGGTAGGTGCCGCCCTGCTGCTTCATGAGTTGACCGTAGCGCGACTGGTCGTTGTGATCCATCGAGGGATACACTTCGGCCAGCCGATGAAGCATAACGGCGGCTTTGTGGGCATAGCGTTTATCGCCGGTGAGGGTGTAGGCCCGAGAGAGGTTCAAAATCGCCGGGTTGATGGTGCGATACCAGTTCCACTGGTTGGCATAAGCCACGAACCAGTAACGCTCGCCATTGGGCGCGACCCAGCCATAGCCTTCATCGACATACTCGGTATCCCAACCCTTTTTCTCCTTGAAACCGCTGTTGGCATAGGCTTCGTAATCGTTGCTGGGATACACCTCGCCGCCGATGGGACAGGTGACTTTAAGCGGATGGCGCGGGTCGAGCTTCCACGGATAGGCACCGCCGACGTTGAAAATTTCGCGGCCGTGCTGCGGGCAGCCGTTGACGTTTAAATCGAAGGCGCGCGCCACGCGGGCGCTGGTGAGCAGTTTGCGGAGGTCTTCATCGCTCCACTCCAGCCAGGGGTCGGCGATCTTCTTGATCGCTTCCAGCACGGCCTGGGCCGCAGGATATTTCTCGATGTTGCTGCGTGCGGTGGCGACATCGGCATCGGAAATCAACATCCGTTTGGTCTTGGGCGGAAACTGCGCGGTGCGCGGCGGCACTTCGACATACGGCGGCATCGAAAAACGGGTTTTCTGGGCTTTCATAGCGGCCTGTCCTTCACTATCGCTGAGCTTTTCAAGAGAAACGGCGTCGTAGTCGATGGTGCCAAGCATCTTGTTGCCATCTAACTGGATCACGCTCATGGTGGTGTTGGCCGGGACTTCGTAGACCACCAGATACTCCGTCCACGGCGTGTTGCCGGTGATCGAAGGCACCCCATTGCCACCCGGCACGACCGAAGTCAGCACCTTCATATCGGCCCCGAACTGGATGATCCGCGCGCCACCCGTACCCTGGGAAAGAGCGCTGCGTGCGGCGTAACGCAAGCGATAGTAGCCGGGGTCGGTAGGCAGATCGCGGCGGTTGAAATACACCGCCTGACGGTCGGCCAGCGGGTCGTCGGCCTTCACTTCCAACCGTGCGTGTTGCCCGCCCTGATGGCCGGGAGAGAGAAACTGATAGACACTCTGGGTCTGCGAACGCTGCCCCCAGCCCTTGAGTCCTTCCTCAAAACTGCCATTGGAAAGCGTGGTTTTGAGCTTTTGCACTTCGGCTTCACTCAGTTTTTCCAATTTCACGGCATCAAAATCAATCGAGCCGATGATGGTGTTGCCTTCTAATTGCAGGCTAACCGTTTTGGTTTCAGCAGGCACCTGATACATGAAAGTGTGCTGCGCCCACCCGGTGGTGCCGGTGATGGCCGGAACACCCGAGCCACCCGGCACAAAGGCGGCCAACACTTTCTTTTGCGCATCGAAACACACGATGCGCGCCCCGCCATTGCCCGCTTGCAAGGCACTGCGCGCGGCAAAGCTCAGGCGATAGTGGCCTGGTGCAGCCGGTAGATCGAGGCGGTTGAAATACACCGCCTGGCGGTCGCGCTCGGGGTCACTGGCTTTTATCTGCAAGCGCGCATGCTTTTCGCCTTCAAATCCGGGCGAAGGAAACGAATAGACCTCGGCGGTAGCGGTGCGCTGCCCCCAGCCGGCCTTCTCGTTTTCAAAGCCGCTGTTGGAAAGCGTCACGGCATCGGCAAAAGCGCAGCCGGTGAATAGTGAAAGGGCCAAAAATGTTTTGGAAAGAGAGGAAAAATAACGCATAGTTCAATAGCTCTGTAAACAACGACAACCTTGCGAAGCAAAGTTTCGCAAGGTTTGCTGCCGGGGCAGCGTTAAGGGAAGAAACAAAGTCAGTTGCGGTCGTAGAGACCGTCGTCGGCGCTGCCGTTGCCGTCGGAATCGCGCAGTGAGTTCCATTTCATAAATTTAACATGTCCATCGACAAACACCACGTTGGTGCCGTCGAAATGCCAGGCACCGTTCTGATCGCCTAATTTCGTGACCGCCGGAGCGCAGCCGGAAGCGGCTATGTTCCAGTAGGTCGGCGGATAGGTGGGGCCATGCCCAAAGACCGTGGTCACTTCAGTGAGCATCACCGATTGAGCCGGTTGCTGGACGGCGGCCAGGGCGACATCGGCCAGGGAATAGACACCGCCGCTGACCGCATTATTTCCCATATAAGCATAGTTGTAGCCATATGAACCACTGGCATTATCCGTGCCGATGATGGTCGGGTCGTAGTAGCTACCACAGGTAGAATACACTTTCTTGGCGCTGGGACAGACGAAGACCTGGTTATTTTTGACATAGGATTCCAATGCCTTACGCCATCCATACGATGTGCTGCCATCCGGCACGATGTAGCGATAGCTCACCAGCTTTTCATCGTAATCTTGCGAATACATCTGCACCGCCAGCCCGATTTGCCGGGTATTGGAAAGGCAAGCCGTGCGGCGCGCGTTCTCCCGCGCCCGGGCAAACACCGGGAACAGAATCGCGGCGAGCAAAGAAATAATCGCGATAACGACCAATAATTCTATCAAAGTAAAAGCGCTACGTTTCATGAATGGTGCCCTCTGTTACGACGTTACCGAGATAACCACGACTCGTAGCCTAATTATGCCCTTCTCGATTGCCTCTTTATCAATCTTTTTAGTTCAACCTCGATCATATCGTGCCAAATTGACACTTTGTTGGAATTCTGAAGGAGAAATGCCCAGGCTGCTCTTGAAAATGCGATAGAGTTGCGCCGGTTTCAGCCCCACGTTGTCACTCACCCCCTGCACCGACATATTGCTGGCCAGCAGTTCCTTGGCACGCTCTACCCGTAACGCTGTGAGATATTGCGAAAAACTCTGCCCCGTAACCCGCGAGAACGCCCGTAAAAAGCTGCTGCGCGACATATAGGCCGCTTCGGCGACCTGGGCCACGCTTAAAGGGTGATGCAAGTGGCTTTTCATGAACTCCTGGGCAAACTGCATCGGATTGTCCCTGGGCATCGGCGTATTGGGGAAGTCTTTGCCCGGCAAGGGTTTGAGCCTTCCTTCCTTCAACTCCCTTTTCATGAGCAGGAAAAAGCTGCGCAGGCTGCTGTGGGCGGTAATCTGGTAATCGGCCGGGGTATTCAAAATCTCATTCAGAAAGAAGCGAAAAAGCTGCACCGCATCTTGCTGATGGATGAGATGGGCATATTGTGTGGTGTGTTGGCCGGGCCGCGACACGCATACCCAGGTCGAAATACTCGATGCCCCCGGCAAGAGCGAAAACTGCTGGATCTCACAAAGTTCGTGCGGGTTATCATGCTCCAGATGCGCCCGTGTGCCATCGGGGTGGGGCACGCCGGGACGCATCAGCATAAAGTGCCCGGCCGGGCAATGCACCACGTAGTCGGCCATGTGCAAATCGGCCTGGCCACTTAAAACGCAATAGAGAATAGGGTACCGCCCGATATCCTGGGCGTCTTCGGGAAACGATTCCACCGAGAGGCGCACGTTATTAAAGGTGCGCTGCCCACGGAGGTAGATTTTCGGGCTGAGCCGTTTCTTCACCGAAAACCGCATCCCCTTCGCGGCGGGTTGTTGCTCGAATTCGGGCAGCGTCGGCGCATTCACCGCCAGGCGCTCCAGCCCGCTTTGCTCCCACCAGGGGAGGAGCTGGTATTGCAGGATGTCGAGTAGCTTTTCGCTCGAGGGGTGCATGATACTGAGGGAGGCTGGAGGCTAGAGACTGGAGGCTGGTTGGTAACCGAAACTTTGAATTAAACCGTTAACATCAGAGGATGGGTAGAGACGCGATTTATCGCGTCTTCCAGTCATTTTGCAACTCCGGTTAAATACGCTGTGTGAAAATGTTACGCTCCAGACGCGATAAATCGCGTCTCTACGGTCGGTTCAACGCTACCTCATTCAACCGTCACCGCGCGATTATTGAACCGCAACGCCTCCTTATCACTGGTAAACCCACGCGTCACCGCGCCGTTTTGCACGCTCACTACGGCCACGGCGCTGGTGGTTTCCAGCGTGCCGTTGGGGGTCGAAACCACCTGCTTTTTACCGGCTGTGGGCTGCGACAGCACATAGTCGTATCCGGTCGCGGTTTCAATTCTCAGCAATGTGGCCCCGCTTCCAGCCGGAACCGGCAGGCGGCGCACCGAACGCACAATCGCCGCTCCGGGCGCGTGGCCTTCAAATACCGAAACGAACTCCTGCGGCGCATTGCCGGTGGTGCGGCGCACGATGTAGGGCAGAGTCGCACCCAGGTCGGAGTTGTTATGGTTGCGCTGCCCCCAGCCGTCGCCGATCAGAACTTGCTCATTGCTACCCCCGGCGCTCCAGGCGATGAAATCGAGCGTGGGGTTCAGCTTCCACGAAAGGCTCCAGGCGTTTTGTCCGGGAGCGGCTTTCACGTTTTTAATATCGTAGAGCGCCGCTGTTTGCGGTGCCAGGTTGAGGCCGTTTACGGTGTAATCGGTGCCGGGACCGTGGAAGATGTAATCTTGCGTCGCCCCACCCTGCACGTTGAACAGATCAACCACATAAGAAACGCCTGCGCCTTTATCGACCACAATCGCGGTGCGCTCATAGCGGCTGGTTTGGGCGTAGGCCTGCGAGCGGGCGCGCATAGCTTTGATGTGGGTGCCGGACGTGAAGAAGAGCACTTCGCCGCCACGTTCGGTGCGGCGCTGGTCTTGCTCATCAATCAGCACCGTATTGTGGGCCAGGGTGCGGGTGGTTTTGGTCTTCTCCGGGTGATCCCACAAATAGCCCAGGTCGCTGAGCACTTCGACGCCGTTTTTCCAGTAGGAAAGGTTGAGGCTATCGAGATGATGGTGGATGCCCCAGTGGCTGGCGCTCAGGTTGAGCAAACCGCCGCGCCCGTTTTCCCCTTCACGCAAATAGCCGATGCGCAATTCAGGCAGCAGGCTGTCGGCAAAAGCCAGCGGCGGGGTCTGTTTTTCTTCGAGGCCCGGTTCACGATAGTAAAGCGCGGTTGGAGCATGGCCTTTGGCCAGATCGGCCCCGGCCAGTTCCTTGAGCATGGCAACATATTGAGGCCGCTCGGGATAGTTGGCCGCCATCAACTCGGCAAACTGCAGCGGCATGCCGGTGGTGCGGTAGGAATCGGCAAACGGCGGATACAGCAAGTTGCCCTGCAGAGTTTCAAATACCGCCGTCCACACTTTTTCGTAGGCGGTGCCGTGGTAAAGGTCGAAGTTCTCCAGGCGCTTACCCCCCGCATCTTTATACTGCGGTGGATCGGAGTAACCGCGAAACGCCTGGGCGAAATCGACGATGCCGCTCAGTGTCATATTGGCGTAGGCAGGCGATTCGGAAGTGGAGCCATCGGGCAAAAACCAGTCGGTGACGGTCTTAAGAAAGCCATCCAGCCCGAAACGCACCAGGCCGGGGTGCCCCACCGTCATGCCCACCAGCGCAGCGCTGCTGCTATTGCCGACCGATTTGTTATTGAGCGCCGGGTCGCCTGCGGCTAAGAGAGTGCTTTCCAAAAGCAGGTCGCGTTCGATTTTCTGGCGCTCGGCATCGGTATAAATTTCTTTGCCATCGGCGTCGCGTGCGTTGGCGGTTTGGTCGTAGGCCAGGGCCACCTGGCGCATGAAAATGCCTTCCATGCCCACGGCGCGGGCGCGCCCGGCAGTCCAGTAGCCGGTGTGCAGCTTGCGGTCGGGCTTGTTGGGCGGAGTTACTATCTCATCTTCAGGCAGATTGTTGAGTGCAAAGGCCGCGATTTTGGGGTCCATATCGGCATATTCGCCGTAACCGGCGTGGATGAGCCAGTAGGGATAGACCTCGCTCAGGCGCAGCAAAATACTGCGCGCGGCCTGGGCATATTCCACCTTGCCGGTGAGGGTGTAGGCTTCGCCCATGCGCTGCACCAGCACGGCTATCCAGTTCACTTTCTGCGCGCGGATGTTGCCGGTGAAGCTGGGCCGCCCGGTTTTGTAGCTGAATACTGGAAACGGTTCACCGCCGTAGTAGGTGTGGGTTTGTGGCTTACCCCAGGTAGTTTTAAGAACCACGGTTTCGGGATACTTCGCGTTGGGGAAAGTGGTGGCGCACACCTTACACAGCAGTTCGTCGGGTTTGGTGGGAAGCCAGGTCCAGTTGCCGTGATCGTAGCGCGGCTTACCCTGGTCGCGGCAGGCCGGGCACGGCGTGAAGAGCATCTCGCCCGGCGTGGTTTCGGGAATCATGTTCTCCAGAAACTCGGGCGTGAGCTTATCAAGTTGCGCTTTGGCCCCGTCTTCGACGCCTTTGGCGTAGGCCTGTGCCCAGGGATAGCGCTTGATGTTCTCGCGCGCCCGTGCCACATCGCCGGTTTTGATGGTGAGAGTGGGGCGCTGCACCGTGGTGCGATAGGTTTCCCAGTCTTTCCAGTCGGTGAGGGATTGTGTCGAAGGCGCGGAGTTGGCAGAAGGCACAATGAGCAGTGTAGCGGCAAACAATCCAACGCTAATACGGCAGGAAGATTTTAAGTTCATACGTCATTTAATTTACATAGAGAAGCAAATGTTAGGCGCTCCTTCATCGTAACGGATGTATCTACTCGGCGCAAATCCTACACCCCACTGCTATTTTTTATTTCGTAGCACACCACTGAGGCAAACTCGCTAAATTAGAGATTTTCTGCCACTTAGCGTGCCCATCGGCGTAAACATTGTTAATTCCTCCCAAATGAAACCCTGCATTTTGGACAAGTGCATGGTTACGGTAAACCGGCTGCCAGGGATTGAAATAAGATTTTAAGAGGACGATATCGGCATCCGCCATCGTCTGTCTCCAATACCAGTAACCCAGCGAACTCTCAGTAATAACAATAGAAGATGCGGGTTCATTCACAGCTGAATCACGCAAGCCGTCATAAGCACGTTGCCCCACACCATTACAGTCGATTGTCGTTCCCATGCGTGACGGAGAGAACTGATCGCCAGGCGTATATCCGAAATAGTAATTATATGCATAGTGCATCGGCCATTTCTCCGGAGCCGAAGGACAAACGATAACTTGCGTGCTTTTGATATAGGGATGCATATAACCCGTATACCAGTCTCCAGCAGAACTACGCGAGAATGGGAAAACACCATCGTAATCCTGCTTATATTGCTCCAGCCCCAGACCGATTTGCTTCATATTGCTCAAACAACTCGTGCGCCGCGCATTCTCACGCGCCCGGGCAAACACCGGAAACAGAATAGCGGCCAATATCGCTATAATCGCAATCACCACAAGCAACTCTATTAAAGTAAAACCACCGACACTCTTTTGAATCTTAGAATGATGCATATCTCACCTGATTTAGCCGAATTAATGAAACGTCTGTATTTTATTATGGCTTTTTACAGGCGAGCAATAACGATCATATCGTCCTAACATCGATCATTTTGCCTCGGTTTTACACTGTTCCTGGAATTCTGAGGGAGAAGCGCCCAGATGGGCTTTGAAAATGCGGTAGAGCTGCGCCGGGGTGATGCCGACGCTGGCGCTCACACCCTGCACCGACATATTTGCCGCCAGGAGTTCTTTGGCTCTTTCCAGGCGCAGACCGGTGAGATATTCATTGTAACTGCAACCGGTCGCTTCCGTAAAGAGCCGCAAAAAACGATTGCGCGACATAAACAGCATCTCGGCCATTTTGGTGCTGGTAATCGATTGCCGCAAATGGGTTTTGAGATATTCCTGGGCAAACTCCATCGGCTGGCTAATGAGGACCGATTGCGGCTCGTGCTCAACGTGTGGATGGGGCACCAGGCGTCCCTCGGTGATTTCGCGCTCCAACATCAGCAGATAATTATGCAGGCTGTAGGTTGCCGTCTGGCGATAATGGCGCGGCCGGTGCAGCATCTCGTTCATGAAAAAGTGCAGTTGTTGCACCATATCGCGTTGGTGAATGAAGCAGGAACCGTAGCCGGAATGCTTGCCGGGAACAGAAGTACACACCCACGAAGAAATGGCGGTGGAGCCGGGCAGCAGCGAAGTGTGCAAAATTTCGCAAGATTCGTGTGGGTTGCCCGGTTCGAGGTGCGGCCTGCTGCCATCGGGCTGGGGCACTCCCGGGTGCATTAAAATGAAATGCCCCGCCGGGCAATGCACCACGTAATCGGCAATGTGCAGGTCGGCCTGTCCCTTGATAACGCAGTAGAGGATAGGGTGGCGGCACACATCCTGGGCATCGGCCGGATAGGCTTCCACCAGGGTGCGGACATTGCCGAAAACCCGCTCGCCGCGCAAAACCACCCGCTGGCTTTTGCGCGGTTTGGCGCAAACCCGAATCTCAGGCGGCAAGCCCTGTGCCTCGAATTCACTTTGCGTGGCCGCGCTCACCATCAGACGATCAAGCCCGCCATGCTCCCACCACGGCAAGAGCTGATACTGCAAAATCGTCAACAGCTTTTCGGTGGCTTCGTGCATGAGAAGTTAAATCGGTAATACAAAATGAATATAGCCGCGAAAAGGCACAAAAGCCACAAAAGAAGGGGATTTCCCAAAAAACTCCCTGACACTATGGGGAAGAACGAAGCTCCCCCAAACTCCATTTTTGTGTCTTTTGTGCCTTCTCGCGGCTATTACCGATGCATCTCTTGAAAAATCAAACGCCACCTCTCAATAGAAAGGTGGCGTTTAAAAACTCTCTTCTTTTTATTGTCCGGCTTCGCGCAACGCGTCTTCCAACTTACCCAATTTACGGAACCGAGCGTAACGGTTGTCGATGAGCGTTTTGGGGTCTTGCGTTTCCAATTCGGCCAGGTGCCGTTCTATAACTACGCCCAGCGTTTCGCTCATGGCGGCGAAATCGCGATGCGCGCCGCCCAGCGGTTCGGGCACGATCTCTTCGACGACATCTAACCGCAAAGCGTCTTCGGCGGTGATTTTGAGCGTCTGGGCCGAATCGCTGGCTTTGGCCGGGTCGCGATAGAGAATAGAAGCGCAGCTTTCGGGAGCGATCACCGAGTAGTAGGAATGCTCAAGCATCAGAACCCGGTCGCCCACGGCGGTGGCGATCGCACCCCCCGAACAGCCTTCACCGGTGATGACGGCGATGATGGGCACCGGCAACTGGCTCATAATGAGCTGGGTGCGGGCGATGGCTTCGGAGATACCGCGTTCTTCGGCAGCCGGGGAACAGGCCGCGCCGGTGGTATCGATGAACGAAAGAATCGGGCGGTTAAAACGGGCCGCCAGGTTCATCACGCGCTGGGCTTTGCGCAAGCCTTCGGGTGAAGGCTGGCCAAAGTTGCGCGCGGCGCGTTCCTTGGTGTCGCGGCCTTTCTGATGGCCGATAACGGCTACACTGCGGCCGTTGAAGCGCGCAAAGCCAGCCACCACCGCGCCATCGTCGCCAAAGGCGCGGTCACCGTGCAGTTCGAGCCAGTCGCCGCACAGGGCGCCGATATAATCGAGCGTATAAGGCCGCCTTGGATGCCGTGCCATTTGCACCTTCTCCCAGGGAGTGAGTTCAGCAAAGATCTCTTGCATCAGCGTGTGCTTGTGTTCCTCAAGCCGGTCGATTTTAGCCGACAGATCGAGATCTTCTTTAGCAGCCAGACGCTTTAATTCGTCGATTTGTTCTTCAATTTCAACTAAACGATCTTCAAAAGGAAGCCAGCGGGAGAGCATAATAATAGGTGATAGGTGATGGGTAATGGGTTATAGGTCATGGGTGAATGCCTATTACCTATCACCCATAACCCATCACCTAATCCAATAAGAGATTTAAGAATTGCGACAAGGTACTTTTCAGGTCGGCGCGTGGCACGATGAGATCGATCTGGCCGTGTTCCATCTGGAATTCGGCCGATTGGAAGCCAACGGGCAGTTTGATGCGCAGGTTCTGTTCGATAACGCGAGCACCGGTAAAGCCGATCAATGCGCCCGGTTCAGCGACCAGAATATCGCCCAGCGAAGCGAACGAAGCCAGCACACCGGCGGTTGAAGGGTCGGTCAATACCGAGATAAACGGAATCTTGGCATCGTTCAAACGCGCCACTGCAGCCGAGGTCTTGGCCATTTGCATCAGGCTCATCAGGCCCTCTTGCATACGCGCGCCACCGGTGCTGGTAGCGATGATGACGGGCCGTTTCTCTTCGAGACCTTGCTCTAAAAGGCGAGTGATCTTTTCACCAAACACGCTGCCCATGGAGCCGCCCATGAAGCGAAATTCGGTCGCACCAATGGCAATCGGGCGACCGTCCATCTCGGCGGCACCGGTAATACAGGAATCCTTGAGATGGGTTTTCACCTGCGCCACGGTTTTCTTGTCGGCATAGCCGGGAAACTTCAGCGGGTCGAGCGGCGCGAGGTGGCCGTTCCATTCCTCGAAGGTTCCGGCGTCGGTGAGCAGGTCGATGCGCTCCCGTGCGCCCAGTTTGGAATGGTGGTTGCAGCGCGGGCATACCC